>NZ_DATJBQ010000123.1:0-3498 GCF_035515275.1 Pusillimonas sp. | reverse complement strand
CCGTATCGCAGCGGGCGGGGTTTCTTTATAGGCAACCAGCTTGCGCGCGGCCTCGATAGCCAGGGCGATAATGTCTGCCGGGTTGCTGTTTGCCGTTTGCGTGGGCAGCACCGGTGTGGCGGGTATGCGATAGCGCCGCTCTGTGCGCTGCAAAACCTGGTTCAGTAAAGCGGGGCGTGTTTCGGTAGAGAAAGCCAAGACAGACCCCTTCTGATGCCACTAAGCGGCGCCAAGCCCAGCAAGCGCCGCAATGCAGAACGTACTTGCCCTACAGGCCTGCACCAGTTGTTCGTCGTGACTGGCAAACAATACGACGCGGTTTTGAGCCCAGGCCTTGAACTGCTCCGCCAGTACGGCGCTCGCGCTTGCATCCAGGCCGTTGCTGGGGCCGTCGGCAACGATCACCGCCGGGTTGCCCAAGGCGGCTGCAGCCAGGTATACCTTGCGGCGCGTGCCCTTGGACATTTGTTCGAAGCGCTTGTCTAAATGAGGTTCCAGCCCCAGCTTATTCGCCAGGCTTAACGTGGTGTCGTCGACCGTGGTGTGTTTTTCAGCCGCGATTTTCTCAAGCAATTCGCGCCCCGTTTGCTGGGGAAACTGCATACAGTCGTCGGGCACGTAAGCCACCCGGGCCTTGGCTTGCTCGGGGCTGCGCACAACAGAGTGCCCTTGTATCAGGACGTCGCCTTCTTCTGGGGCAATAACGCCCGCAATAATGGCCAGCAAGCTTGATTTGCCGGTGCTGGCCTCTTCGCAAAGCGCCACGCAGCCGGGTTGAAACGTATGGGTCAGGCCCTGAAACACGACCTGGTCGCCGTAGCGCTTGGTTAGGTTTTGAATGTTCAGCATGCAGGAAAGTTTACGCAGGAATGCGACGCTAGGCTAGTTCCTGCGCGGCAAGTGTAACGGTGCCTGGGCTGGTTGCCTTTTGTTTCATGGCAAGCTTCATGTATTACGAAGACGGCCTTGGTCTGGGCACGGGGCCAGCGTGTAAAATCGTCTGTTTTCGACGCAGTTCGCATGGTTACTGAAATGCCGCAGCGTACAAGCGTAAGTAGTCCGGCGCTGGTGCGCTTGCTTTCTCGTTTGTCGCAGACCAGGGTGGTTGGCCCCGGGGCGCCGTTGGCGGCCGCGTTGAGCCAGTGGCTGGGCTGGACGGAATCGATCGTGCTGTCTACCGCGCTGAATGCGGCGTCAGATAAAAGCAATCTTGTCGCCGGACAAGAGGTTTCCGAAAATGCAGACGCAGCCGAAAGCCGGCTTGAAATTGCCAACGCGGAAGCCACCCAGCTGAAACATCAGCTGCAAGAGGCGATTCGGGCGGCGCTGGCCCCACCGGCCCCCGCCACCAGTATGCAGCGACGGCAAATGCGCGGGGCGCCCAAGGCAGCCCCCGATCTGGATTTTCCTTCGTACCGGCGGCGTTACTCCTTGGTTCAGCAGAAAATGGAGTCTGGCATTACGGAGCTTCGGGCGCGTTTGCGTGCGCGGCTGGCGGCGCAGTCTCCCCTTGCCGCGCGGCTGGCGGCCATAGATGCGGCCATGGAGCAGGCCCTGACCGGGCAAGAGTTGCGTTTGCTGGCGTCTATTCCGAACTTGCTCGAGCGCCACTTTCTAAGCCTGTCGCAAGCGGGGCAGCCGCAGCCGGCAGCCCGACCCGGGCAGTTTGAACAGGCCCCAGGCGCTGAAGCGCAAGCTCCGGGTGCAGAGAAACAAGCCCACGATGCCGATGGGGTAGTTCAACAAGCAGTAAAACAACCGGCGCTGCGAACCGCTGCGTCCCGGGCAGTCGGAGCCGCCGCACAGTTGAAATCCGGCCCCTGGCTGGATACATTTCGTGAAGACATGCGCGCCGTGTTGCTGGCCGAGCTGGATCTTCGCCTTGAACCGATAGAAGGGTTATTGTGTGCGCTTCGCGACTCGATCAGCACATGACATCGCTAAGAATTTATGAATAGAGTTATTTATTTACTGGTATTTGTGGTCGGACTGGCGGTGGCCCTGTGGGTCGGCGCGGGCTATGTGGGCTCGAACCTGCTGGCCCTGGCGGTTACAGCCATTATTGTGGCCGCATACTCGTTCGGCGGCCTGGAGCTGCTGCGCTTTCGCCAGGCGACTCAAACGCTTGATAACGCGCTGAGCGGGGTTGAAAGCGGCGAGTTGAATGTTGCGCCGGGCAACGTGAATGCCTCCACAACGCCGACATCGAGCGCCGAAGCAGTGGAAGCTGCAGCACCGCCTGACGCGGGTTCCGCACAATTGTCCTTGGGGCCGGGCCCCGCCGCAAACGCTTCAACCGCACACACCTTTCAAGCGTGGTTGAGCCAGTTGGACCCCACTCTGCGCGACACCGTTCGCTTGCGCGTGGAAGGCGAGCGGGTCGGTCTGCCCGGGCCTACGCTTACCCCCTATCTGGTCGGCTTGCTGGTGCTGTTGGGCATGCTCGGCACCTTCCTGGGCATGGTGGCCACCCTGCGTGGCACCGGCCTGGCGCTGGAACACGCCACCGACCTGCAGGCCATACGGGCCTCGCTTGCCGCGCCGGTAAAGGGTTTGGGCTTTGCGTTTGGCACCTCGGTGGCCGGCGTGGCGGCTTCCGCCATGTTGGGGCTAATCGCCGCCCTGGCGCGGCGTGACCGCATCCGTGCTGGGCGCCGACTGGACGCAGCCGTTGCCGGCGCACTGCGCGTGTTTTCAAGAACGCATCAGCGCGATGAAAGCTTCAAGCTCATGCAGCAGCACGCACAGGCTTTGCCGGTCGTTGCCGAGCGCCTTCAAACCATGATCGAAGCGCTGGAAAGCCGCAGCCTTGAGTCTGTTGAGCAGTTGCAGCAACGCACAAGCAAGCTCGACGAACGTTTGCAACAGAATGCAGAGCTTTTGCATCAGCGGCTGGAAGCGCGCGCAGCCGAGCAAGATGCGCGGCTGCTGGCCGGCCACGATGCCTTGAATGCCAAACTGACCGAGCTCTATTCCGGGCTGACCGCCTCGGTGGAAAAGTCGCTGGCAGAAAGCCTGGCCGAAACCGGCAACCTGGTGGGCGCGGCGATTCAGCCGGTGGTTGAATCCACCTTGGCGGGCCTGGCCCGCGAAAGCGCCGCACTGCAAAGCGCTGTGCAGCAGTCTGTGCAGCAACAGCTTGAATCCCTCTCGGGCCGGTTCGAGCAATCTACCACCAAGGTGGCCGGCATCTGGACAGACGCCTTGGCCGAGCATCAGCGTGTCAGCGAAGCGCAGCTTCAAGCACAGAAAGATCTTGGCGAATCATTGATTGAACAGCATCAGTTGGCCGGGCAATCGTTGGTCGAGCAGCATAAGTCGGCCGGAGAAGCCCTTATCCAGACGCAGCAGCGCGCCGGCGAATCGTGGGCAAGCGATTTGCGCAGCTCGCTTGATTCGGTTTCGGAAACCTTCGCGCAACGTTCGTCGGCCATGGTCGATGGCGTGGCAGAGCGGCTCGATGCGGTGTCGACGACCCTTTCCGCAGGTTGGCAAGAT
>NZ_DATJBQ010000122.1:0-4909 GCF_035515275.1 Pusillimonas sp. | reverse complement strand
CCTCGGGGCATAACGACGCCACCACGTATTCGAGCTCGGCTGCTTGCACGGCGTCGCGATGCAGCCACACGGCCACATAGCAAAGTATGGCCGACTCCACAACGACGTAGGCGGCGTGGGTCGCGACCCGGCCTAAGCCGGGCTCGGTAAAGCAAATAACGCCGTAGCCGAGTTCTTGCAGATAATCAAAACTGACATGATGAACGGCGATGACGATTGCAGCTGTAAGTATCACCCGCCAATCGCGGTAGCACACCAACACCGCCAGCAGAACGAACACGCCGAAATGCAGTTCGGTTACCCCCGCCGCCTGATGGATGTGCAGCCCGGTGAAGATCATCATGGCTGCGCCCATAAACAGACGCGTCGGCAAGCCGCCCGGCATCAAAACTGCGCAGGCCGTGGCTACCAGCGCTACGGGCACGCCAACAAAAAACGCCCAGGTAAATGTGTGATACATGGGCGCCAGACCGAATGACATGGCCAGTAGCAGCCACACTACGACCAGCATGAAGCGGTCGGCTTTTCGGTAATGAGTGTCTAGTTGCTGTGCCGGGTTCATTTAGGAGCCTAGAAGTGACGCGCCTGAAATCGGATGTTTGCGCTTATATTAGTTAAGTCTAAGATATATATGTTAATAAAATTATTAAAAGAGTCAATTTGAAACAAGGATAGCTGGAAGTTTTTCGCACCCCGCGCCCCTTAGGGGCGTGCACAGCATTGCTCTCGCGTCGCAGGGCATCCACGGGTCGGGGCATTCCTGTGCAGGGCCGTCAGCTTGCGGATAAGCGCATCCGCCAGCGCGAACGAGCGGCAAAAGGGGCACGCGGATTGCTGGGCTCGTGGCGTGCGACCGGTCTGAGCAGCCGGGCGTTAAACATAATTACGGTTCGGAGCCTAGGTAAATGGAAGATAAATTTCGGCGCCTGTCTGAGCAAATCGCCCGTATGGCCGGCACATCGTGGGTGTTCATGGGCGCCTTGGTGTTCATACTGCTTTGGGCCGTGTCGGGCCCGGTGTTCGGGTTTTCCAATACCTGGCAGCTGGTCATCAACACTGGTACCACCATTATCACCTTCCTGATGGTGTTCCTTATTCAAAATACCCAGAACCGCGACGCCACCGCCGTTCATTTGAAGCTTGACGAGCTGTTGCGGGTGATCAAGGGCGCGCGAACGGGCATGATCAACGTCGAGCAGCTGAACAATGACGAGCTGGAGAAGCTGCGCCGCGACCTGGAAGCCATCGGACGTGAAGAGGGCTGCGATCTGGCGTCCATTGAAGCAAAAATAACCACCGAGCAAAGGCACAGGGAAAGCGCCGGTGGAGCATCGAAACAGAGTCGATCCGAACAATCGATTGAAGTCGAGATCGAGAAAAAGAAGTAAGACGGCGTATTGTCTGGGTTTGTGGCGTCGCTGTTTGTTACGCAGCGCGGCAAGGTCACACGAATGAAATGGGGCGTGACGTAAAATAGAGGGTCTTAATTCAGGTCCCAATATGTCATTTGTAGTAACCGAAGCATGTATCCAGTGCAAATACACCGACTGCGTCACTGTGTGCCCCATGGATTGCTTCTTCGAAGGCCCCAATTTTCTTGTCATCCACCCCGACGAATGTATTGATTGCTCAATTTGCGTGGCTGAATGCCCGGTCGGCGCGATCGTCAGCGAACACGAAATCGACGAAAACCAGCGGCACTTCATAGAAATCAATCGTCGCCTTTCGGTCGATCCGCGCTACCAGCGCATCTCGCGCGCCCAAGCACCCATGCCCGACCATGAAAAATGGGCGTCTGTCAAAGAGAAGCTGAATCTGCTGGACGTCGACGAGACCGTCGCCGGGTAATTGCCGGCGCTTTTTCGTTTAAGGGTTTACCCCTTACATAAGGAACACCCCCCATTGGGCCACCGCGCCGATGGGGGCCTTGTTGCGTCTGTTCAAAGCGGTTGGATATTGCCAAAACGTCAGCTCCCGCCTATTGTGTTGGAATCCACGCTCAGTGCACTGAACCTGGATAAGGTTGTTGTCAACTAAATATAACTACTGGAGACAGACCATATGATCAACTTCACCCTTAACGGAGAACCCGTGTCGGTGCAGGCGGACGGCGCCACGCCCTTGCTCTGGGTGCTGCGCGAAAACCTGGACTTGACGGGAACCAAGTACGGTTGTGGCGTAGCTCAGTGCGGCGCTTGCACGGTGCATCTCGATGGCCAGGCGGTACGCTCTTGCATCTTGCCCATTTCATCCCTTGAAGGAAGGCAGGTAACCACGGTCGAAGGCCTGATGCAAAGCGATATGGGACGCGCGCTGGAGTCGGCCTGGGTCGAAGAGCAGGTCGCTCAGTGCGGCTACTGTCAATCGGGTCAGCTCATGACCGCGGCGGTCTTGCTTAAACGTGCAAAAGGGCCGCTTTCTCGCGAAGAGGTGCTGGAAGGCATGGCGGGAAATCTGTGCCGTTGCGGTACCTACAATCAAATAGCCGCTGCTGTTGTGGGCGCACAAAAAGCGACTGCTCCGGAGGCAACATGACACTGCAATCAATCTCGCGCCGCGCCTTTCTGGTAGGTAGCGGCGGCACGGTGGTGGGCGTTATGGTTGGCGGTTTGGGTGTCGGCAATCTGGCGCAGGCCGCGCAAGAGGCTGCTAATCAAGCTTCGGGGTTCAACCCGGTGGCCTGGGTCAGTATCGGGCCCGACAACTCGGTCACCATTTATTCGCCCGGAGCCGAAATGGGCCAGGGCACCATGACCGCCATTCCTTCTATCTTCGCCGAAGACATGGAACTGGACTGGAGCTTGGTGAAGGTCGAGAAGTCGCCCAACAACGCCAAGCTATTCGGCAACCCGAAGTTCGGTGGCGGAATGGTTACCGGCTCTTCGCGTACGGTGGTCGGGTATTACGACGTCATGCGCCTGGCGGGTTTGCAGGCCAAGCTGGTGTTGGTGAATGCCGCAGCCGAACAATGGGGCGTGCCCGCCACAGAAATAACTGCCGAGAAAAGCCTGCTGAAGCACGTTGCCAGCAATCGACAAATGACCTACGGTCAGGCGGCGGCCAAAGCCCAAGCCCCCGACGAGCTGCCCAAAGTCGACATCAGCATGCTCAAGCCCATGTCCGAGTTCAAGATAATCGGCCAAAGCCTTGCCCGGGTCGACGTCGCATCAAAGTCAAACGGCACGGCCCGGTTCGGGCTTGATACACGCCTGCCCGGCATGGTGTGGGCAGCGGTGCTGTACGCGCCGGTGCAGGGCGAAACGCCTGAAACCGTCGACGACACTGCGGCAACCCAAATTGCCGGGGTAAAAAAGGTGATCAAGCTCAAGCACGGGGTGGCCGTTGTTGCCGACTCCTTCGCGACGGCACAAAAAGCGCGCGCCGCTTTGAAAGTTACGTGGTCAACCTCGGCCAAGGCCCGCGGCTACGATAGCGATGAGGTCATGAAAGACTATGTGCGGCTTGCCGAAAGCACGGACAAAGCCGGCGATGTCTGGGACAAGCACGGCGATGCGTCAGCTGCGCTGAAAGGCGCTGAGCGTACCTTCCAGGCTACCTACACCACTGCCCATGTGGCTCAATGCACCATGGAGCCCATGAACTGTACGGCGCGAGTAGACGGCGAACGCATCGAACTCTGGGTGCCTTCGCAGTCCGGCAGCATTGTGGTCGGAACCGTCGCGGCAGTCGGCGGGTTCAAACCCGAGAACATCACGGTTCATACCACCTTGTTGGGCGGGGGGTATGGGCGTCGGGTCGAGGCCGACTACGCCGTCGATGCGGTTGCCTTGGCAAAAGAGCTGCCGGGGGTGCCGGTGCAGGTCATCTGGACGCGCGAAGACGACTTTCAGCGGTCTCGCTCACGCCCGCTCACCGCTCAGCATCTGGTCGCGGGCGTCGACAAACAGGGCAAGATCGTGGGTTGGCACCATCGTCTCGTGTCCGAAGGCATATACTCACGCGTTAATCCAAAGGCTTATCAGGGTGCCGGCAACAAAGACGCGCCGGTCATGGAAGGGGCCGACGGCATCTACGAAATTCCTGCATTTCTTATCGAGCACAGCCGGGAAGAGCGGGGAATCGACGTTTCGTTCTGGCGTGGAGTAGGGGCGGGCTACACCAAGTTTGCCCTCGAAACCCTCATCGATGAGGTCGCCGAGGGGCTTGAAAAAGACCCATTGCAGCTACGTCTCGAGCTCACCGGCAAGACGCCGCGTGCTCAGGCTGTGTTGCGCGAGGCAGCCTTGATGGCAGGTTGGGAAAAGCAGCGTCCCGAAGGCCGGGCCCTGGGCTTGGCATTTTCCGATGCCTGGTCCACGTTCATAGCCATGGTGGTAGAGGTGTCGCTTGAAAACGGACGCCCCTTGGTACACCAGGTGTGGTCGGCAGTTGATTGCGGTCATGCCATATCGCCAAAGAACGTTCAGGCGCAAGTCGAAGGTGCAGCCCTGTTCGGGCTTTCGGCGTTGCTGGGCGAGCAGCTTGACTACAAAGGCGGCGAGGTACAGCAACGCAACTTTGATTCGTACCCATTGCTACGGGCTAACCAGACCCCCTTGTTCGAGGTCAAGGTCATGCCCACCGACAACCCGCCCGGCGGCATGGGCGAAGTCGGGCTGCCGCCAATAGCTCCTGCGGTTGCCAACGCGGTGGCGCGTCTTACCGGGCAGCGCATTCGCGCTTTGCCTTTCCCCAAGGCTGTATAGCCTTTCTTGCCGACCGCTTCGGCAAATGGTTTTGCCGAAGCGGTTTCTGACCCGCCGCGCACCCTATCTCGTCGTGTTTTAGACAGGGCCGGACCGGTCGTGCCCAGAGGCTCGTTCCGATTTGGCTATGCTACATTGCTGGCTGATCACCGCCTATCCGGCGGTCTGCGGAAAGGGTCGTGTCATGCCTCAAGCAACACCAG
>NZ_DATJBQ010000121.1:0-29774 GCF_035515275.1 Pusillimonas sp. | reverse complement strand
TTGGCTTGCAGCTCTTCGAGCATTTGCAGGCAGGCTTCGTTGGCGCCGCCGTGGGCGGGGCCCTACAACCAGGCAACGCCGGCCGCAATGGCTGCGAAGGGGTTGGTGCCGGACGAGCCGCACAGACGCACGGTGGAGGTGGAGGCGTTTTGCTCGTGGTCGGCGTGCAGGATGAAGATGCGATCAAGAGCGCGCTCGACGACTTCGTTGACCTTGTAGTCTTCGCAAGGCGTGGCGAACATCATACGCAGGAAGTTACCGGTGTACGACAGATCGTTCTGCGGGTAGATGTAAGGTTGGCCGATGGAATACTTGTACGACATGGCCACCAGGGTAGGCAGCTTCGCGATCAGTCGAATGGCCGAGATTTCGCGGTGGCGTGCATTGGTGATGTCGGTGGAGTCGTGATAGAACGCCGACATGGCGCCGATAAGACCGGTAAGCACAGCCATGGGGTGGGCGTCACGACGGAAGCCACGCAAGAACATGTGCATCTGTTCGTTGACCATGGTGTGGTTGGTGACCAGCGCGTTGAATTCTTCGCGTTGCGCGGCGTTGGGCAGCTCACCGTTAAGGATCAGGTAGCTGACATCCATGAAGTCGCATTTTTGTGCGAGCTGGTCAATGGGGTAGCCGCGATACAGAAGCTGGCCCTTATCGCCGTCGATATAGGTAATAGCCGACTCGCACGACGCAGTGGCCAGAAAACCGGGATCGTAGGTGAACATGCCGGTTTGGCCATAAAGCTTACGAATATCGATGACATCCGGACCGATCGTTCCCTGGTATACCGGGAATTCGACCGATGCGCTGCCGTCGGACAACGATAGGGTGGCTTTTTTATCTGACAATTGCATCTTTAAATCCTCTAAATATTACAGCTCTCGCATTTGCGCGACCATGCGACGCAACTCTGGAGTGTCGTACTCCCCTTCGAGTTCGCAACGGCCCAGCAATACGTCAAGCAATTCGTTGTCCCCCATCTCGAACAGCTGAGTGAGGGCCTGCACATCGGCATCGGTAAGCTGGTTTTCGAACTGATCAAGGAACTTCGTGATGATCAGATCATTTTCCAACAGACCGCGCCGGGCTCGCCAACGCAAGCGCGGGCGGTCGATTTCCGATTGTTTAGTCATGGGTAAACAGTTTTAAATGCTGCGGCGAACCAGCATCTCTTTGATCTTGCCGATGGCTTTCGCAGGGTTAAGACCCTTGGGACAGACATCGGTGCAGTTCATGATGGTGTGGCAGCGGAAAAGACGGTAAGGATCTTCGAGGTTATCGAGGCGTTCGGCGGTGGCTTCGTCGCGCGTGTCGACAATGAAGCGATACGCCTGCAACAGACCGGCCGGCCCGACGTATTTGTCGGGGTTCCACCAGAACGACGGGCATGCGGTAGAACAGCAGGCGCACAGAATGCATTCGTACAGACCGTCGATTTCTTCGCGCGCCTCGGGAGTTTGCAGACGCTCTTTCTCGGGTGGCGGCTGATCGTTGATCAGGAACGGCTTGATCGAGTGATACTGATTGAAGAAATGGGTCATGTCGACGATAAGGTCGCGCACGACAGGCAAGCCAGGCAACGGACGCAGCACGATGGGCTCGGAGAGCTCGCGCAGGTTGGTGGTGCAGGCCAGGCCGTTCTTGCCATTGATGTTCATGGCATCGGAGCCGCAAACACCCTCGCGACACGACCGGCGCAACGCCAGGCTGTCGTCGACGTCTTGCTTGATACGCACCAGGGCGTCGAGCAGCATTTTGTCGTTGGGGTGCAGCTCGACCTCAAGCTTTTGCATGTAGGGGCGCTCGTCCTTGTCGGGGTCGTAGCGGTAGATCTCGAATTTGACGATACGTTTTTCGCTCATTTCAGTATCCTGCTTAGAAGGTCCGGGGCTTGGGCGGGAAGCTCTCGACGGTAAGTGGCTTCATTTGCACAGGCTTGTAGTCGAGGCGACGGCCTTCGGAGAACCACAAGGTGTGGCGCAGCCAGTTTTCGTCGTCGCGCTCAGGGTGATCGTCGAGCGCATGCGCGCCGCGGCTTTCGGTACGGTTGGCGGCCGACTTGGTGGTGGCCAGGGCGACTTCTTTCATGTTGGCCAGTTCAAGGGCCTCCATGCGGGCCGTGTTCCAGACCTTGGACTTGTCTTTGAAATAGACGTTGTCGCAGCGCTCGGCAATGCGCTCCATGTCGGTGACGCCTTCGTTCAGCAGCTTGAGCGTGCGGAACACACCGCAGTGATTCTGCATGCTGTTGCGCATGGCGTTGTGCACTTCGTAGACGTTTTCGCCCGAAGCACGGGTTTCGAGCTGATTGACGCGATCGAGCGAGTAGTCGATAGACGACTGCGGAATGTTCTGGTGCGCGTGTTGACGCTCGGGGTGCGACTCGACGATGTGGTTGCCTGCGGCGCGGCCGAACACGATAAGGTCGAGCAGCGAGTTGGTGCCCAGGCGATTGGCGCCGTGCACCGACGTTGCCGCGCATTCGCCCACTGCATACAAGCCCTGAACGGGTTTGTCTTCGCCGTTGCGCCAATCCATGACCTGACCGTAAATATTGGTTGGCAGGCCGCCCATTTGGTAGTGAATGGTGGGAATGACCGGAATGGGATCCTTGATGGGGTCCACGTTACCGAACTTGATGGCGATTTCACGAATGGAAGGCAGACGCTTCATGATCGTTTCGGCGCCGATGTGATCCAGCTTGAGCAGGATGTGGTCGCCGTTGGGACCGCAGCCGCGGCCTTCTTTGATTTCCTGGTCCATGGAGCGCGAGACGAAGTCGCGCGGTGCAAGATCCTTAAGCGTGGGCGCGTAGCGCTCCATAAAGCGCTCGCCGTCTTTGTTCAGCAAGATGCCGCCTTCGCCGCGCACGCCTTCGGTGATAAGCACGCCGGCACCCGCCACCCCGGTGGGGTGGAACTGCCAGAACTCCATGTCTTCAAGCGGCAGGCCCGCACGGGCGGCCATGCCCAGACCGTCGCCTGTGTTGATGAAAGCGTTGGTGGACGCGGCCCAGATGCGGCCTGCGCCCCCGGTGGCCAGCACCGTTTGTTTGGCTTCCAGAACGTAGATTTCGCCGGTTTCGAGCTCGAGCGCGGTGACGCCCAGGACGTCGCCCGCTTCGTTACGAAGCAGATCAAGTGCCATCCACTCGACGAAGAACTGGGTGCGGGCGGCAACGTTGCGCTGATACAGGGTGTGCAGCATGGCGTGACCAGTACGGTCGGCTGCGGCACAGGCCCGCTGTACCGGCTTTTCGCCAAAGTTGGCCGTGTGACCACCGAACGGACGCTGGTAAATGGTGCCGTCGGCGTTGCGGTCGAAAGGCATGCCGAAGTGTTCGAGCTCGTAAACGGCGTTAGGCGCTTCGCGGCACATGAACTCGATGGCGTCCTGGTCGCCGAGCCAGTCGGATCCCTTGACGGTATCGTACATATGCCAATACCAATTGTCTTCGCTCATGTTGCCAAGCGCAGCACTGACGCCGCCTTGTGCGGCAACCGTGTGCGAACGCGTGGGAAACACCTTGGACAGCACGGCAACCGACAAGCCGGCTTGCGCCAGTTGCAACGAGCAACGCATGCCGGCTCCACCGGCACCTACGACCACCACATCGAACTGGCGGCGAGGTATGGAATGTTTGACAGCAGCCACGGCTTATAGACTCCAGAGAACTTTAGCGAAATAAACGATAGAACCAACCAGCCACAGCACAGTCAGAACCTGCAGGACGAGACGCAGGCCGGCCGAGGTGACGTAGTCCATCCAGATGTCGCGCACGCCGACCCAGGCGTGCCAGGCAACCGAAAGAAAGGCCAGTGTCGCCAGCAGTTGACCCACGGGCAAGGCGCCCAGATGGAAGGTGAACAGGTGTTGCCAGGCTTCGAAGTTCATTTCAGACGAGAACAGGAAGCCGAAGAACAGGATGAGCGTGTAAACCGCCATGATGACGGCAGTACAGCGCTGCGCGATGAAATCGAGGGTGCCGTAATGCGCCCCTACCACCAGGCGTTTAGTGCCAATACGTTGTTGAGTCGTCATTACCAGGCTCCAAACAGTTTAAGACCAAACACCAGGGTCAGGGCAAGACTGACACCCAGAACAACGCCCGCCGATTTTTTCGACGAAGCCTTGTCCATGCCGATATGCAGATCGAGCAACAAATAACGGATACCCGCACAGAAGTGATGCAGATAGCCCCAAATGAGCACAAGCAACACCAGCTTGCACAAGGGGTTCGAGACCCATTCGCGCATGCCGGCGAAAGATTCCGCGGAAGTGATGCTGGCGGCAAAAAGCGGGATAAGAACCAGCGGCAGACTCAGCACCAAAAGAAAACCGCTTATCCGGTGAAGAATGGAAGCCTTGGCGGCAAGCGGCAGATGGTAGGAAAGTACTAGCAGCTGCCCGAAGTTCAAATTACGGAACTGGGGGCGCGGTTTGGAAGCTGAATCGGACATGACGGCCTCAAGGTTTAAACAAGTAATTTATTGCAAAGCGATACGGAGTATTTTCGCCTATTTGGACGAAGACGATCAAATAAGACTAAACCCCTTTGTTAATTCAAGCTGTTTCTGTAATGAAACCGTTCGGTAAGGTAAAGCCCGCGGCGTACTTCCATGGGGCGGTCGCCGTAGGTATAAGAAACCCGCTCGACCTGCAACAGCGGCGTACCCGGCTCGACTTCAAGCAAACGAGCCGATTCGGCCGTGGCCGCCATGGCGCGGATTTTTTCTTCGGCGCGCACCATGCTTACACCGTACTCAGACTCGAACAAGCCATACAAAGGCCCCCGGTAGCGGGCCAGCGAATCGGCTGTGAGACCGCGAAACGCCCCACCCGGCAACCAGATATCATCGAGTATGGTGGGAACCTGATCAAAAGACAGCAAGCGCCGCAGGTTGACCACCATGTCGGCGGTGCGCAAATCGAGCAGGCGCGCAATATCGACGGGCGCCTTGACCCGCCGGCAGTCGAGGATCTGGCTGCCCGATACCGGCTGCCGGCCGTCGTCGGGGGTAAGACGCAAAAACCGAAAGCGCACCTTGGCTTCGTGGTGAGTCGCCACAAAAGTGCCCTTGCCCTGGCGACGCAGCAGCAGGTTCTCGGCCGCGAGCTCATCAATAGCCTTGCGTACCGTACCCTGGCTGACCTGAAAACGAGCGGCTAGTTCAAGCTCGCTGGGAATGGCTTCGCCCGGCTTCCACTCGCCCCGATCAAGGCTTTGCAGCAACAAACCCTTGATCTGCTGGTACAACGGGCTATAGGCCGCGCTGCCTGCAGCGCGCTCGGTATCGGGCGCGGAGTCGGTGGGTTTATCGGACATGAAAAGCGGTTTTGATTCGAAAGGTTGCGGATAAAACGCCCGCTATTTTCGCACGGTTCGACGTTTATGTCTAACACTCTTCTGTCTTATATAAGATATAAGATTGACGTCTTTTTTGAATTCCTCTAATCTTTCCCGGTTGAATATCGTTTTAAACTAACGACTGCCATAGCAAAGCCCGTTGACGCTAAACGACCAGGGCATCTGGTGTTTAGCGTCAACGGGTTCTTAAACATACCTTCATCATCAACCGGAGATTTTCATGTCCAAACCCGCCATGCGCGTCGCCGTGACCGGCGCCGCCGGCCAAATTGGCTACGCCCTGCTGTTTCGCATTGCATCGGGCGAAATGCTGGGCAAAGACCAGCCCGTCATTTTGCAGTTGCTCGAGATCCCTGACGAAAAGGCCCAAAAGGCGCTAAAGGGCGTCATGATGGAACTGGACGACTGCGCCTTCCCACTGCTGGCAGGCATGACCGCCCACAGCGACCCGCGCGAAGCCTTCAAAGACGCCGACGTAGCCCTGCTGGTCGGCGCGCGTCCTCGTGGCCCGGGCATGGAGCGCAAGGACCTGCTGCAGGTCAACGCCCAGATCTTCACGGCGCAAGGCAAGGCGCTTAACGACGTCGCCAGCCGCAACGTCAAGGTTCTGGTGGTGGGCAACCCTGCCAACACCAATGCCTATATTGCCATGAAGTCAGCCCCTGACCTTCCGGCCAAGAACTTTACCGCCATGCTGCGCCTGGACCACAACCGCGCCCTGACCCAACTGGCATCCAAGTCGGGCAAGCGCGTTGCCGATATCGAAAAGCTCATTGTCTGGGGCAACCATTCGCCCACCATGTACCCCGATATCCGTTTTGCCACAGTCGAAGGCAAGAGCCTGGCCAAGCTCATCAACGACGACGCCTGGAACCGCGACACATTCATTCCTACCGTGGGCAAGCGCGGCGCCGCCATCATTGAAGCGCGCGGCCTGTCGTCTGCCGCCTCGGCAGCCAACGCCGCCATTGATCATGTACGCGACTGGGTGCTGGGCAGCAACGGCAAATGGGTCACCATGGGCGTGCCGTCCGACGGTTCCTACGGCATTCCCGAAGGTATCATCTACGGCGTTCCCGTTACCACCTCCAACGGCGAGTACACTCGTGTAGAAGGTCTGGAAATCGACACTTTCTCGCGCGAGCGCATGGATCACACGCTGAACGAACTGCTCGAAGAACGCGACGGCGTCAAGGATCTGCTGGGCTGATTCCGGCGGCAGCCACCGTTTGCAAGGGCCGCAAATCGCCGGCCCAAAAGGCTCCGCAACGTCAGCGCTGCGGAGCCTTTTTTACTTCCTCATTGCCGGCGCCCCGTCGCAGAAGGAAACCAAAACATGGCTTACACGCCTCAGTTAAAAATACCCGCCATATATATGCGGGGCGGCACCAGCAAAGGGGTGTTTTTTCACCTCGAGGACCTGCCTCGCGCTGCACAACAACCCGGCCCGGCTCGCGACGCCCTGCTGCTGCGGGTTATAGGCAGCCCCGACCCCTATGGCAAGCACACCGACGGCATGGGCGGCGCTACCTCCAGCACCAGCAAGGTCGTTATTTTGTCGCGCAGCAAACAGCCCGGACACGACGTGGATTACCTGTTCGGCCAGGTGTCCATCGACCAGCCCTTCGTCGACTGGAGCGGCAACTGCGGCAACCTGTCCTCTGCGGTCGGGCCATGCGCCATAGCCATGGGGTTGATCGATTCAGCCCGATTGCCCAACGACGGCACCGCCACTGTCAGGATCTGGCAGGCCAACATCAGCAAGACAATTGTTTCGCACGTGCCCATCGCCCAGGGCAACGTTCAGGAAACCGGTGACTTCGAGCTGGACGGCGTGGCCTTTCCCGCTGCAGAAATCCAGCTTGAATTTCTTGACCCGGCCGACGACCAAGACGGCGCAGCTTTGTTTCCCACAGGGAATCTGGTGGACGAGCTTGATGTTCCCGGCGTGGGCCGCTTCCCGGCCACCCTGATCAATGCCGGTATTGCCACCGTGTTTCTTGAGGCCTCGGCCTTGGGTTATTCAGGCACTGAACTACAAGGCGACATCAACGAAAACCCGGGAGCCCTGGCCAGATTCGAAGCCATACGGGCGCACGGCGCCTTGCGCATGGGCCTGATTTCGGACATAGCCCAAGCCGCTCAGCGCCAGCACACACCAAAGATCGCCTTTGTGGCCCCGCCGGCGCGTTACATTAGTTCTAGCGGCAAACAAGTGGACGCTTCTGAAATCGACCTGCTGGTGCGCGCCCTATCGATGGGCAAACTGCACCATGCCATGATGGGCACCGCGGCCGTCGCCATTGCCACCGCCGCGGCCGTTCCGGGCACTTTGGTCAACCTGGCCGCTGGTGGAGGCCGGCTGCAAACAGTACGCTTCGGCCATCCCTCGGGTGTGCTGCGTGTGGGGGCCGACGCCGAACAGCTGGCCGACGGCCAATGGGCTGTGACCAAGGCCATCATGAGCCGCAGTGCCCGCGTGCTGATGGAAGGCTGGGTTCGCGTGCCACACCACAGCTGTTGATATTTCAATAACCGGAGTCTTTGATGACACGAGCCATACAACACAATGAGAACCGTGACCGCTTCGAATGGACTGAAGAGGGTTTCCTGTCGGTGCTCGACTACGAACTGCGCAACCAAATCATGACGATCACGCACACGGGGGTTCCGGAATCCGTGGGCGGGCGGGGCATTGCAGCTGACCTGACCCGAAGTGCACTGGATACGGCGCGCCAGCGAGGCTGGAAAGTGCGGCCGGTGTGTTCTTACTCGGCGGCTTATATCAAGCGGCACCCCGAGTATCAGGATCTGGTGCTGTAGACGTCCACCGTCGGGAGGCTCAGGCATGCCGCCAAAGAAATAACGGATAACCACGCCACTATTTCTGGCCCAGTCTTATATAAGATATAAGACATAAGACATTTGCCTAAACCCCTGCCAGCCCTTACAATTAGCACAACCCCAACCGTTCAATTTCCCGATAAAAGAGTACGTTAATGCTGCAAACATACCGCCAACACGTTGCCGAACGCGCCGCGTTGGGCATTCCCCCTCTGCCGCTGTCGGCCCAACAAACCGCCGACCTTATCGAGCTGCTTAAAAACCCGCCCGCCGGCGAAGAAAGCTTCCTGCTTGAGCTGATTACGCATCGCGTGCCCGCCGGCGTCGACGACGCTGCCAAGGTCAAAGCGTCGTATCTGGCGGCGGTCGCATTCGGCAAAGAAGCCTGCCCCCTTATCGATCGTAAAAAAGCGACCGAATTGCTGGGCACCATGCTGGGCGGTTACAACGTGGCGCCCCTTATCGAACTGCTCGATGACGCCGAACTGGGCGGCGCCGCAGCCGAAGCCCTTAAAAACACCCTGCTGGTGTTTGACGCCTTCCACGACATCCAGGAAAAAGCCGAAAAAGGCAACGCCAATGCCCAAGCGGTAATGCAAAGCTGGGCCGATGGCGAATGGTTTACCAGCCGCCCCGAAGTACCCCAGAGCATGACCATTACCGTGTTCAAGGTGCCCGGCGAAACCAACACCGACGACCTGTCACCCGCACCTGACGCCACGACGCGGCCCGATATCCCCCTGCACGCCCTGGCCATGCTCAAGAACCGCCGTGACGGCGCCCCCTTCGAGCCTGAAGAAGACGGCAAACGCGGGCCTGTAGAGTTCATTCAAAGCCTCAAAGAAAAAGGCCATCTCATCGCTTATGTGGGCGACGTCGTGGGCACTGGCTCTTCGCGTAAATCGGCCACCAATTCAGTGCTTTGGTTTACCGGCGAAGACATTCCATTCGTGCCCAACAAGCGCTTCGGCGGCGTCTGCCTGGGAAGCAAGATCGCCCCTATCTTCTACAACACCATGGAAGACGCCGGCGCGCTTCCCATCGAGCTCGACGTCTCGCAAATGAACATGGGCGACGTCATCGAGCTGCGCCCCTACGAAGGCAAAGCCCTTAAAAACGGCCAGGTCATCGCCGAGTTCGAACTCAAGTCCGACGTCCTGTTCGACGAAGAACGCGCCGGCGGCCGTATTCCGCTGATCATCGGCCGCGGCCTTACCGCCAAGGCGCGCGAAGCACTGGGCCTGCCCCCCTCGACCCTGTTCCGCCTGCCCAAAAACCCTGCCGATACCGGCAAAGGCTACACGCTGGCCCAGAAAATGGTCGGTCGCGCCTGCGGTCTGCCCGAAGGCCAGGGCGTGCGCCCCGGTACCTACTGCGAACCCAAGATGACCTCTGTGGGCAGCCAGGACACCACCGGCCCCATGACCCGCGACGAACTCAAAGACCTGGCTTGCCTGGGCTTTTCGGCCGATCTGGTCATGCAGTCGTTCTGTCATACGGCAGCCTACCCCAAGCCGGTCGACGTCAAGACCCATCACACCCTGCCCGAGTTCATCAGTACGCGCGGCGGCATCTCGCTGCGTCCCGGCGACGGCGTGATTCATAGCTGGCTCAACCGCATGCTGCTGCCCGACACCGTCGGTACCGGCGGCGATTCGCACACCCGCTTCCCCATCGGCATCTCGTTTCCCGCAGGCTCGGGCCTGGTGGCTTTTGCCGCGGCTACCGGCGTCATGCCACTGGACATGCCCGAATCGGTTCTGGTGCGCTTCAAGGGCAAGATGCAGCCCGGGGTTACCCTGCGCGATCTGGTCAACGCCATTCCGCTGTATGCCATCAAGCAGGGCCTGCTTACCGTCGACAAACAAGGCAAGAAAAACGTCTTCTCGGGCCGCATCCTCGAAATCGAAGGCCTGCCCGAGCTTAAAGTCGAGCAAGCGTTCGAACTCTCCGACGCCTCGGCCGAACGCTCGGCTGCCGGTTGCTCGGTGCGCCTCAACAAAGAGCCCATCATCGAGTACATCAACAGCAACATCGTGATGCTCAAGTGGATGATCGCCAACGGCTACGAAGACGAACGCTCACTGGCTCGCCGCATCAAGGCCATGGAAGCCTGGCTGGCCGACCCCAAACTGCTCGAGCCTGATGCCGACGCCGAATACGCCGCCGTCATTGATATTGACCTGGCCGATATTCACGAGCCCATCGTCGCCTGCCCCAACGACCCGGACGACGTAAAAACGCTTTCGGACGTTGCCGGCGCGACGATCGACGAAGTCTTCATCGGTAGCTGCATGACCAACATCGGACACTTCCGCGCGGCATCCAAGCTGCTGGAAGGCAAGCGCGACATTCCGGTAAAACTCTGGGTGGCTCCGCCCACCAAAATGGACGCCCAGCAACTGACCGAAGAAGGCCACTACGGCGTCTTCGGCACTGCAGGCGCTCGCACCGAGATGCCGGGTTGCTCGCTGTGCATGGGTAACCAGGCTCAGGTACGCGAAGGTGCCACGGTTATGTCGACCAGCACGCGTAACTTCCCGAACCGCTTGGGCAAGAACACCAACGTATACCTGGGTTCTGCCGAACTGGCCGCCATTTGTTCGCGTCTTGGCCGCATTCCGACCAAAGAAGAGTACATGGCCGACATGGGCGTTATTAACGAAAGCGGCGACGAAGTCTATCGCTACCTCAACTTCGACCAGATCGAAGAGTACAAAGAAATAGCCGATTCGGTCGGCATCTAAGCCTTGCCGTAGCGCGGCAAATTCAGTCCCCCGCCCGGTTTCATCGGCCGGGGGATTTTCATTTCGCCAACCACTGGAATCAAGCATAATAGGCAAAACAGCAAGCCCGGCCCATTCGCCGCCGCGCCGCCCCGGTTCTCCTTCATCCCGCGTTCAGCCCCTCTTAGCACGGAGCAAGATATGCCGCACAACACCTTCAACACCCTGAAGAAGTTCAAGATCGGAAAAAATTCGGGCAAGTTTTATTCGCTGCCCGCCCTGGGCAAGGCACTGAATCTCGACATCCACCGTCTGCCCATTTCGATCCGCATCGTGCTCGAATCCGTCTTGCGCAACTGCGACGGCAAAAAAATCACCGAGCAACACATCAAAGAACTGGCAGGATGGCAACCGAATGCAGCGCGCAACACCGAGATCCCTTTTGTGGTCGCCCGCGTCGTACTGCAAGACTTTACCGGCGTACCGTTGTTGGCCGACATCGCCGCCATGCGTTCAGTCGCCGACCGCATGGGCAAGAACCCCAAAAAAATCGAACCCATGGTGCCGGTAGACCTCGTTGTCGACCACTCGGTCATGATCGACTACTTTGGCACGAACAAGGCGCTCGACCTGAACATGAAACTCGAGTTCCAGCGCAACCAAGAGCGCTACCAGTTCATGAAATGGGGCATGCAGGCCTTTGACACGTTCGGCGTCGTACCCCCGGGCTTCGGCATCGTTCACCAGGTCAACCTAGAGCACTTGGCGCGCGGCGTGCACCGCGACGCGTCCAATAATGTGTACTACCCCGACACGCTGGTCGGAACCGACAGCCACACCACCATGATCAACGGCATCGGCGTGGTGGGCTGGGGCGTAGGCGGCATCGAGGCCGAGGCCGGCATGCTGGGCCAGCCGCTGTACATTCTTACCCCCGACGTCGTGGGGGTCGAGC
Source organism: Pusillimonas sp. (assembly GCF_035515275.1). Classification (GTDB taxonomy): domain Bacteria; phylum Pseudomonadota; class Gammaproteobacteria; order Burkholderiales; family Burkholderiaceae_B; genus Pusillimonas. The sequence goes on along the minus strand of NZ_DATJBQ010000121.1, from coordinate 17,878 downwards.
TTAAAGGCGAGCTGCGCGGCGGGGTTACCGCCACCGACCTGGTCCTTACCCTGACCGAGCTGCTTCGCAAGCAAAAAGTCGTGGGCAAGTTCGTCGAATTCTGCGGACCAGGTACCTCCAGCCTGTCGGTAACCGACCGCGCCACCATCGGCAATATGGCCCCCGAGTACGGTGCCACCATGGGCTTTTTCCCGGTCGACGAGCGCACCTTGCACTACTTTGAAGGCACAGGCCGCACTCAAGACGAAATCGACGCCCTGAAGGCTTATTTTAAGGCGCAAGGCATGTTTGGCGTGCCCAAGGCTAAAAATATCGATTACAGCCAGCTCGTTACGCTTGATCTTTCCACCGTTACACCGTCGTTGGCCGGCCCCAAGCGCCCGCAAGACCGCATCGAAATCGGCGACGTCAAACGAACCTTCGCCGGCCTGTTTGTCGAACAGTCGGCCAACGGCTTCAACCAGCCCGCCGAGAAGCTCGAACAGGTGTTTACCAGCAGCGCCGGCACCAAGGTCAAGAACGGCGACATCCTTATCGCCGCCATTACCTCATGCACCAACACCTCGAACCCCAGTGTTCTGCTGGCCGCAGGTCTAATGGCCAAAAAAGCGGTCAAGGCCGGGCTTAAGGTACCCAAGCATATCAAGACCTCACTGGCCCCGGGTTCACGGGTGGTTACCGACTACCTTACAAAAACGGGCTTGCTGCCCTATCTCGAACAGCTTGGTTTCAACGTGGCTGCATACGGCTGTACGACCTGCATCGGCAACGCGGGTGACCTTACCCCCGACCTGAATGACGTCATTACCGAGAACGGGTTGGTGTGCTCGGCGGTGCTTTCGGGCAACCGCAACTTCGAGGCCCGCATCCACCCCAACATCAAGGCCAACTTTCTGGCCTCGCCACCCCTGGTCGTGGCCTATGCGCTGGCCGGCACCGTCATGCGCGACCTCATGACCGAACCGGTGGGCAAGGGCAAGAACGGCGATGTGTGGCTGGGCGACATCTGGCCCACCAACGCCGAGGTTCAGGCCTTGCTGGGCCAGGCGCTCGACCCCAAGGTGTATCGCAGCAACTACGCCGAAATTCAATCCAACCCCGGCAAGCTCTGGAAGAAAATCTCTGGCGTCACAGGCGATACCTATAACTGGCCCGAATCCACCTATATTGCCGAGCCCCCCTTCTTCGCCAATTTCGACATGCAGCCCGCCCCCATGCCGCCGGTCAGCAATGCACGCGCCCTGGCCATCTTTGGCGATTCCGTCACCACCGACCATATCTCGCCCGCAGGCTCCATCAAGGACACTTCCCCGGCCGGTCAGTGGCTTACCGCCCATGGCGTATCCAGGCAGGATTTCAACAGTTATGGTTCGCGTCGTGGCAATCACGAAGTCATGATGCGCGGCACATTTGCCAACGTGCGCATCAAGAACCTGATGATTCCGCCCAACCCCGACGGCAGCCGCTTCGAAGGCGGCGAAACCGTGCACCAGCCCAGCGGCGAGCGTTTGTCCATTTATGACGCTGCCATGAAATACATCGAACAAGGCGTGCCCACCATTGTGTTTGGCGGCGAAGAGTACGGCACCGGGTCGTCGCGCGACTGGGCCGCGAAGGGCACACAATTATTGGGCGTAAAGGCAGTAATCGCCCGCAGCTTCGAGCGCATCCACCGCAGCAACCTGGTCGGCATGGGGGTATTGCCGCTGCAGTTCAAAAACGACGAAAGCGTCGCGTCCCTGGGTATTACCGGCGACGAAACCTACGATATTACGGGGTTGGAAAACGGCATCAAGCCCCAGCAGGACGTCACCTTGACCATTCATCGCAAAGACGGCAGCACGCAACAGGTCAACATGACGCTGCGCATCGACACCGCCACCGAGGTCGACTACTACTTGCACGGCGGCATCCTGCCCTACGTGCTGCGCGAACTGCTGGCCGCCTAAGCCCTGTCCCCACGCCGCAACCACCAAGGCGGCCGCTTAAAGCCAGACGGCACCCCCAAGGCGAGGTATCGCTTCAGCCCGATGGGTGCCGTCTGGCCTGGGTCCGGCGCTTTTCGGGGCCCCAGCGGGCGGGCGGGGTTACACTACAGTATTGATATATCGCTTCTGAAGATGTCCACTCACACCCGCTCCACCCCCTCTACCCGGCTGCCCCGCGACGCACAGCGCCTGGTCGTCTTGGCCGAATCACTTGCCCGATCAGGCAGCAGGCTCGAAGACGCATACTGGGAGGGCCTTTTCCAGGCACAGCTGGTCAAGTTGCTGACCCAGAAAAAAAGCGATGCCATCGATACGGCACTTGATCATTTGCTGGCGGCCAATTCCGAGGCCTACGAGATTCTTATCGAGCAGGTGGAAACGCACTCGGAATCGTCCACGCTGACGCATGAAGGGCAAGACTACGATGTATTGCTGTTTTGCGCCCCGATCGTGGCCTGGACCCGTTACCAACTGCCCAGCTCGTACGACCTGAGGCCTGTGCTGGACACCCTGGCCGAACACTTGCATACGCATATCGTAGCCCGAGACGCGCAGGTTTCGTTGCTTTCAGAAATGCTGAACTTCGATCAGATGCCGCGTTCGTTTCATGAAACCCTTGAATGGACCCAGCGTCTGGGCCGCGCAGCCCTCAAGCAAAAGAATGAAAATAGCCCGTTGAAGCAGGCACCTTTCAGTGACGGAATGTTGGCCGACGCGCGCTTCGTTATCGGCGCCATAGTCGTTCCTAAAGGCGGGCCGCTGTTTCGCTGGCAAGAAGGCGCACCCGAGGCCACCATAAGCCGCGAGCAATGCTTCCAGGGCTGGCAAGACGCATGCTCGCAAGCGTTGCAGGCCATGTTTACCGGCTGCACCATCGAGTACCTTCAGCCCGACGCCTATTACATCAGCAGCCGTGAAGCCGATCGGCGCATTCGCCCGCTTGCCCTGAAAGCGGCGGCAACCTGGCTACAGACGGCGGCCGGCCTGCCAGGCAACCAGCTTCGCGCCACCACCGTTGCATGTGGCGAAACATCGGTCGAAGAGTACCGCATCGGCTTCAGCACCAGCCAGAGCGCCGATGTGATTTACGGCTGCATCTGGCCCGTGCTTAGCAAGGAAGAAGCAGTTGCCGACCTTCTGGATACTAATGGAACAAGTATTCCCGAAGAGATCGCGGCCTTGCTTAAAGAACAAGGCATTACCGATGTACGCCAGCTTCCGGGCCTGTTTCGGCCCGAGTTCTGCGACGACTGCGGCGCTCCGTATTTTCCAGACCCCCTGGGCGAAATGCAGCACCCTGAACTGCCTGACGAGATCGACGTCAATCCCTTGAGCTTCCACTAGCATGTCCAGCGGCACGACATGGCCAAAACCTTGGCCCGGCAAGCCATGATCAAAGCAGGTTTCGGTTTCGATATTTTTTGCCGGGTCGTCGACAACTACGGCGATATTGGCGTTTGCTGGCGGCTGGCCAAGCAACTGGCGGATCATCCCCATTCCGGACCAGTACGGCTCTGGGTAGACGACCTGGCAAGCTTCGCCCGAATCGAACAAAGCATCGACACCGGTGCTTCCCGGCAGATACTGCGCAACATTGAACTGGTGCACTGGACGAGCTCCACACCGAATGTCCTGCCTCACGACGTAGTCATTGAGGCCTTTGGCTGCGTACCACCTGCACCGTTCATCGAGCGTATGCATGACCGTCAAAGCCTCTGGATCAACCTGGAGTATCTCAGTGCCGAAGAGTGGATCGAGGGCTGCCACGGACTGCCTTCGCTTCAGGCAAACGGCCTGCAGAAGCATTTCTTCTTTCCCGGTTTTACCGAAACCACGGGAGGCCTGCTAAGAGAACCCGCATTGGCTGCTGACCGGACCCAATGGCTCGCGCATGCCGAATCACGCCTGCGCCTGCTGCGCAGCCTGGGCATGCCCGAGAAACTGCTGGAAAGGCTGGCAGCGGGCTGGCGCCAGGTATTTCTGTTTTGCTACGGACATGCTCCGGCACAGGCATTGGCCCAAGCGCTGACCCACTCGGATCGACCCTCGGTAGTGATTGTTCCGCAAGGTGTCTTGCCTGACATGACGGCACTGCAATCGGACAAACTGCAGGTCTTCGAAAGCCCTTTTGTCGACCAGGATGATTTCGACCGGCTGCTCTGGAGCAGTGACCTGAACATCGTACGAGGCGAAGACTCTTTGCTTCGCGCCGTTTGGGCAGAAAAGCCCTTTGTGTGGCATATATACCCGCAAGAGCACGATACCCATATGGTCAAGCTCGGCGCCTGGCTAGAGCAGGCCAGGCTTGGCGCTATCACTCAGTCGGTATTCCAAAACTGGAACACGGGCGACATGGCAGGCACCGAACAAAGCTTGAGGCAGGCCTTACAGCCCGAAGCCTGGTCGGCATGGCGTTGCGACACCGCCTCACTGGCGCGCCGATTGGCCGCTCAAACAAGCCTGACAGAGCGTTTGCTGGCCTTCTGCGCGGAAAAGGCCGACACCGGTTAAAATAGCAAGCTTTGTAAGTCCTGCTCCGGCCCGGTTGATCAATCTGGAGCATCCATTTTTCCGGAGTTTTTTTCAAAGATGAAAACCGCACAAGAACTGCGCGTTGGTAACGTCATCATGGTCGGAGACCAGCCTCTGGTCGTCCAAAAGGCCGAATACAACAAATCAGGCCGCAACTCGGCCGTGGTCAAGCTCAAATTCAAGAACTTGCTAAGCGGCTCGGGCAGCGAGTCGGTATACAAGGCCGACGAGAAATTCGGGGTGGTCGTTCTTGAGCATAAAGAGTGCACCTACTCGTACTTTGCCGAGCCCATGTATGTATTCATGGATGAAGAGTACAACCAGTACGAAGTCGAGGCCGACAGCATGGGCGATGCGCTCGACTACCTCGAAGAAGGCATGACCGTAGAGGTCGTCTTCTACGAAGGCCGTGCCATCTCGGTCGAGTTGCCGACCATTATCGTTCGCGAAATCACCTACACCGAACCCGCCGTCAAGGGCGACACTTCGGGCAAGGTGCTCAAGCCCGCCACCATCAATACCGGCAAAGAAATCAGCGTTCCGCTGTTCTGCACCATCGGCGACAAAATCGAGATCGACACCCGTACAGGCGAGTACCGCAGCCGCGTCATGTAAGCGGTCGGTTTGTAAAAATAGCGCCACAAGCTGGCGCTATTTTTTTGCATGCTTGCAAAGCAGGCCAGGCGCGTGCAAAGGTGCCGCGCGTTTACTGCATGCGGTCGTCGTCAAGAAAATCGGGTATGGGCATTACGGCAATGCCGTCGCGAGCCAATTCTTCGCGCTCGTGCTCGGTGGTGGACCCACGAATGGAGCGAGGCTCGATCTCGCCCTCGTGCATGCGCCGAGCCTCGCTGGCAAATCGATCGCCCACGTTTTCAGAGTTGCGTACCATTTCGCGCATATGTTTAAGCACTTGTGCCTGGATTTCAGCCAGATGGGGCGAATGGCGCTGGTCGCCCAGCACCGGCTGAGGCGCCTGGGCCTGCGATGCTGTCACTGCGGGTTGCCCTTTGCCCATGTTCAGGCGGGGCGCCGACAGCATTTTATTGATCTCACGGCTATTGCACACCGGACACGTAAGAATGCCCCGCTCGCGCTGGTTGTCGTAGTCGTTGGCAGAGCCGAACCAGCCCTCGAAGACATGGCCCGAACTGCATTGAAGATCAAATACTTTTAATGACATGATATGAATGTGGGGGCCAATGCGTACATTGCAATGGTATTTCAATTATAGGCGGTCTACCGCCTACCCCTTATCGGGCGGGTGGCGACACCCGACGCCCATACAGCCGCCGGACGCTCTACATTCGAGGTACCGCGGCCAACAGACGACGGGTCTGTTCGTGCGCAGGCTGGTGTAGAACCTTGCCTGTTTCACCCATTTCGACGATGCGCCCGCCATGCATGACGGCGATACGGTCAGACAGGTATTCAACCACCCCAAAATTATGGGTGATGAAAAGATAGGCCATGGCAGTATCGCGCTGAAGCTGCTGTAACAGCTCGAGCAGCTGAGCCTGCACGGAGACGTCCAGGGCCGAGGTGGGCTCGTCGCACACCAGCACCTTGGGCGCTACCGCCAGCGCCCGCGCAATGGCAATGCGCTGTCTTTGCCCCCCCGAAAACTCGTGCGGATAACGATCTACAGTACCCGAGGGCAAACCCACCCGATCGAGCAGTTGCAACACCCGCAGGCGACGCATTTGGCGGGAAAGATCAGGTCGCAAGGCGGCTACGCCTTCTTCAAGAATATCGCCCACCTGCATGCGGGGGTCGAGCGACGCGTACGGATCCTGAAATACGATCTGTATGTCGCTTCGGATCTGCCTCAGCGCCGCGCGCCCCGCCTCCAGAACAGACGTGCCGTGCAGCGAGACGCTTCCAGTTACGCGGGCCTGCTTGTCCAGCAGCCGCAACAAAGCCTTGGCCGCCGTGGTCTTGCCGCAACCCGACTCGCCCAGCAAAGCAAGGGTTTCGCCCGCTTGAAGATCAAGCGAAAAGCCGCTGACTATTTGAGCCTCGGGCTTGCGGCTGAACAGCCCGCCTCGTGCTCGATAGCTGACGCATAGATCACGCACGCTCAGCACCGGGTCGGCAGCGACCCGCGGGGCCGGTTCGGGAGAGCTCAACGCCGAAGATTCCCCGTCGACAACAGTTAAAGGTTTGCCTCGCTTCTCGTACGAAGGAATGGCGGCCAGCAACTGGCGGGCGTACGGATGACGAGGCGAGCTGAAAAACTGCGGAGCCGATCCGGTTTCAACGATCTTGCCGTGCCGCATCAGCGCGACGTGGTCGGCCACTTTTTTGACAATGGCCAGATCGTGCGTGATCAACAATATGGCCAGGCCCATTTCTTTCTGAATCTCTGACAGCAGCTCAAGTATTTGAGCCTGTACCGTTACGTCCAGCGCCGTAGTGGGTTCGTCGGCGATCAGCACCTGCGGCTCGGCCGCCAGGGCGATGGCTATCATGACACGCTGTTTTTGCCCTCCCGAAAACTGAAAAGGGTAGTCGCTTAACCGGCGCTCTGCGTCTTCGATTCCGACACGCTCCAGCCATTGCGCGGCCTTGCGGCGAGCGGCCGCCCCTCGATGCGGTGTATGCGCATGCAAGGTTTCGATAATTTGCCGGCCCACGGTCAATACGGGGTTCAGGCTGGTGGAGGGCTCCTGGAATATGATGCCGATCTTGCCTCCCCGCACCGCGCGCATGCCTGATTCGGGCAAACGGCCCAGATCAACGCCGTCGAGCAGTATGTCGCCGTGGGTCATTCGACCGGCATCGGGCAGCAACCGCAATAACGCCAGGGCGGTCATGCTTTTTCCACAACCTGATTCACCCACCAAAGCAAAGATCTGGCCCTTCTGCAGGGCAAGCGACAAGCGGCTGACCGCCACCATGGCGCCTTCGTCATTCTGTATCTCGACGCACAGCTCGTTAACGGTCAACACTTTCGGGCCGGTTGCGGCCCCGGCTGCAGACGCAGACTCGACGCGAGAGCTCATGCATTTCCCCCGCCGGTGCTCGCAGCCCCGCCTGGTTCGCGCGGCTTGAGACGAACCTTGAACCGGCGCGTGCGCGGATCGAACGCCGCCTGGACGGCATCAGCGAAAATGTTGGCCGACAGCACCAGGGCCAACATGAATAAAAAGGCGGCCAGCAAATTCCACCACACCATCGGATCACGCGACATTTCCATGCGCGAAGAGTCGATCATGGTGCCGAACGACGGCGTGGCCGGGTCGACTCCGATGCCCAGGTAGGACAGAACAGCCTCGTACAAAACCAGGCCTGAAAACTCGAGCACCATGGTGATCAGCACAATGTGCATCAGATTGGGCAACAGGTGCCGGGTCATGATGCGCCAATGACTGACCCCGAAGGCGCGCGCAGCCTGAACGTATTCCAGCTCACGCAGCTTGAGCGTTTCTGCCCGCAGCAAGCGGCACAGTCCGGCCCAGCCGGTCAGGCCCAAAATCAGGCAAAGCAGGAACAGGCGCAGGTCGGCGCGCGCCGCGACGGTGGGGAACAAGTGGGGATTGGTATCGATGTAGACCTGCATCATCAGCACACACGCGGCGATCAGCAACACCCCCGGTATGGAAGTAAGCGTGGTGTAGACGTATTGAATGACGTCGTCGACCCGGCCCTTGAAATAACCCGCCGAAATGCCAAACAACAGCGCCGGTGGCAGCATGGCCAGCGTCGTCAACGTGCCGATTACCAGGGCCGTTCGGACGCTTTTAAGCGCTTGCCACAGTACGTCGTTGCCGGTGCGGTCGGTGCCCAGTACATGGTAGTCGGACGCCAGCGCCCCGGCCACACACACTACAAGCATCATCAAGCTGAATGTGATCCACATGGCGCGCCAGGGCACACCGGATTCACTGCGCCACCAGCCGACACAGGCCCGGCGCAGCGAACCCCCGGCACCCTTCAGTCGCCAGACGGTAAGCAGCCCGGCAGCAAGCGCGCTGATCAAGACTGCCAGGGCGAGCCCTGCGGCGATGCGGCCCAGCACGTCGCGCCGATGATCCCCTTCGTCGTCCAGCGATAGCCCCGCATGCTTCAAACGAGGGTAATCGCGCACCGCCCGGCCATTGATGACTTGGGTTTCTTTGGTGAATTGACGCAGGGCCAGCGGCGCCGAATAAGTGGCTTCGGGACTGCTCATTCGCGACCAGCTCAGCATATCGTCCAGCGCCGAGCGCACCACAGGCGAATACACGGCTTCGGTAGCGGGCTGCCCCAGAGCGGGCGGCAAGGTGGGCCGGTAGTGAATGGAATCGAGTAGGCCGATCAACACAAAACCGGCCAGAACCAGGGCGGCACACATGGCCGACCCCGTGCGTGCCACACTGCTCCAGGCCCGACGCAGTGCCGGAACCCGGGCCACCCGCCAGCCATACAAAAATATGCCGGCGACCAGGCAGTACATAAAGAGATCAGTCCAGAGGAATATGAACTTGGGCATGGCGCTACTCGAAGCGGACACGGGGGTCGAACACCGTGTACGAGATATCGGCCAGGATCAGGCCCACAATATATAAGGCCGAACCCAGAAACACCATGGCCCGAACGATGGAAAAATCTTGCGCGTTGATGGCATCAATGGTGTAGCTGCCCAGCCCCGGTATGCCAAAGAACGACTCGGAAATAAGGCTGCCCATGAAAAGCAAGGGGATGGCGGACACCGCCCCGGTCAGAATGGGCAGCATCGCATTGCGCAATACATGACGAAACAGCACCACACGCTCGGTAAGCCCCTTGGCCCTTGCCGTACGAACGTAGTCTTTGTTGATCTCTTCAAGGAACAGGGTGCGATAAAAGCGAGACTCCGCGCCCAGGCGCGAGAGAATTCCCACCAGCACCGGCAATATCAAAAAGCGCAGGCTGCTCCAGCCTTCGGTGTAACCCGAATACGGAACCCAACGCAGAACTTTCGCAAACATCCACTGGCCGGCAATAATGTAGAACAAGCCAGAAATCGAAAGCAGCAACACGCACAGCACCACTCCGGCAAAATCCAGCGGCGTGTTTCTGAAAAACACCAACAACAGCGCGAACGAGATACAGACCCACAAGCCGAAAATAAACGTGGGTACAGCCAACGCCAGGCTGGGCCCCATGCGTTCGCGTATCTCGTAACCGATGCTGCGTCCCCCGTCTGAAAAACCAAAATCAAACACAAGCAAAGGCGCGGATCGCTCAAAAAAGATGGTCTCGGTCAACTGAGAAACCCCCTGCGCTTGGGTGTTGATGAATAAGGGTTTGTCGTAGCCGCGTTCGATCTTCCATTTTTCAATGGCCTCGGGGCTGACGCGCTGCCCGCCTATGGCCATGCGCGCCATGTCGTCGGGGGTGTTCACGGCGAAAAACAGCACGAAGGTAAGGAGGTTCACCCCCAGCAGAACGAAAAAGCCATACACCAACCGACGCAACACATAGGACGTCATGGCTGCCCCCGCCGGGAATCGTCGGCAAACGCGGTGGCCCGCTCACGCCGCCTGACAAGGCGCACCGTGGGGTAAATGCCAAACAAGACGGCCGCCGACAATACCCACAAGGGCCACCAGATGGGCGAGTTCCAGGATTCGATACTGTCAGCCCGTTGAACCGGGTCAATGCGCAGATACTGCAATGTGTTGCGCACCATCTGGGTGGGCTTGGCATTGGTTACCCATGACTGGAAAGCCCCGCCCGACTTTGGGTTGATGCCGAACATCCAGGGCGTATCTCGCTGCACAACAGCCACCATTTGGTGTACCAGAGCATCTTTACGGGGCCCATCATCCAAGAACCGCATGGCTTCGAACAATCGGTCAAACTCGGGGTTGTGGTAGTTTGAGGCGTTTTCGCCGCCGTGCAGAGCCTTGGCATTTGGACCATACAGCAAGAATAGAAAGTTCTCGGGATCGGGGTAGTCGGCCACCCAACCCCACATGAACATCTGTGCCGAACCCTGGCGCATTTTGTCTTGAAACCGGTTGTAGTCGGTGGCCCGCACTTCAAGCTCGACATTCAGGCCCTTGAGCTGACGACGCATCCAGTCGACCGTGGCGTTTGACCCCATACCGCCCGACGAATCGAAATGCAGAATCAGCGGCTGTCCGGTGTCGGCGTGCCGTCCATCCGGGTAGCCGGCCTCGGCCAGCAAGCGTTTGGCCTCATCCAGGGGACGACGTACCGCCCTGCCGTCTTTCAGCGTAAAGACCGAATGATTCAGGCCCTGCGGTAGCGCCTGATGGCCTGGAATATTGGGTGGCACGGGGCCGTGGGCCACCTCGCCCTGGTCATTCAGGAATATTTGTATGTATTGCTCCCAGTCAAAGGCAATACTAACCGCCTGACGCAATTTGCGGTTCTTCTCGGCCTGTTCGGGCGTGTCGCCGCCCCCCACCACCGGGTCCAGCCAATTGAAACCCAGATAGTAGATCTGGGCCTCGGTGGACGTAAGTAGCTGCAACCCCCGGTCGCGGTAGAGCTCGGCTTTTTCAGGCGAATCACCTGCCGCGACCTGCATCGCAACACCGTAGCGCGAGTCGTCGGCCTCGGGAACGTCGTAATAGCCCTGCAGGAATTTGCCCATCAGGGGTACGCTTTCTTTCTCGATCGAGAACACGATCTTGTCGATGAAGGGGGTTTGCTTGCCGCAGTCGGCAAGCAACCCGGCCTGCGCATCGCCCTGCTCCCCGCTGCACGGATACAGCTCGCCCCGGAAATTAGGATTGCGCGACAATACGTGCCGCCGATTCTGTATGGATTCGGTCAGCATGTAAGGCCCCGTACCGACCGGCCAGGTGTTCAGCGACAAATTCTGCTGAGCCATGCCGGGCTGGTGGTAAAACCGCTCGGCTTCCCAGGGAATCGGTGCCATGAAGGTCATGGCCAGCCAATATTTGAACTGCGGATACTTGCCCTTGACCTTGATGCGCAAGGTATGGTTGTTGAGCGCCTGAACGCCTTCAAACTCATATTCACGCAAATCAAGCCAGCTGTCATCGCCCTGGCTTTCGCGTTGACGCTGCACCTCGCGCAGGCGTTCGCCGTATTCCCCGAGCCCCACGATATGTTCAGCCATGACGCCGTAAATAGGCGAAACCACGCGTGGGCTGGCCAGACGCCGAATAGCATACACATAGTCATGAGCGGTAAGTTCGCGCGTGCCGGTAAGGGCAAAGTCGGTTATTGCGTGCTTATCTTGGAGCTGCGCGGCGGTAATCGGCCAGTAGACAGGGTTGTCTGACGCATCCTTGGCAAAGGCCGGATGCGGTTGAAACAGAATGCCAGGCTTTAAGCGTATGTCGTAAACGCTTAGCGCAATCGATTCGCCCGGCGCGTCATCGGGCAGCATTTGCCCTTGCGTGTCGTAGTAGGTGGGCCGACTAATCGCATCGGCAGCACGAGGAAGCAACTCGTAAGGGCGCTTAAGGTACTCATAGCCGTACAAGGGCTCGTAGATGGAATACGTGAAAGGCGTTTCGTCGGCCGAATAAGAGCTTGCAGGGTCCAGATACTTGGGCGAGCGCTGCGAAAACGCGGTGTACAAGACGTTTTCGGCTTCGGCCCCGCGCACATAAGGGCTATTTACCGGCGCTTCTGAGCAGCCTGCCAGCAAGAGTGCAAAAAGCGCAAACAGAAACAGGCCCGCCAAGCGCGCTGAAGGGGTTTGATAGTGACGCATGCTTAACACTGCGCCTGCTTCCAGCATTGGTAACGCCATTCCCAAGGCGGCACCTGCCCGGCCTGATTCCACAGCCCCTTGTGCGCCTTTCGGGCCTGCTCTTGCAGGCTGGGCAACAGGGGGTCGCGCATGAATCTGCCGCGGCCTTCCATATTGGCCCATGCCATACCTTGGCTGACCTGGTGCTGGTTGGCAGTGCTGCCGTCGCTTAATGGTACGTCGCAGATGCTGCGGTCGTAATGGTCGCGCTCGTAGCAGTGCAGGACAAGCTGCTTGCCGGCGATAAGATCGGCCAGCGCCTTGCGCGAGGCCTGGGCCATGTGCTGGCCGGGCCGCTGTTTGTCTTTGGTGATTTCCGGTGCATCAATGCTGGCCATGCGGATGCGTTCGCGGCGCTGCCCGACCAGCAGCGTGAAGGTGTCGCCATCGGCAACCTGCACGACCTTGCCACTAAGCTGAAATGCATAATCGTGCGAAGAGGCCGCAGCATCAAGAACAAGCGGATGATCTTGATGCCAGAGCACTACTGCCAGTACTACAGCCGTTACAAGGCCCGCCACACGGCGGCCCAGCGTCCAGCCTGGTTTTCTGCTTGAAGTTATTCTTGGCACGTTGCGGTTCCCGCCCCTGCTTTATGGTGTCACAGCTGGCATCATAAACAAATTGCTTGGCTCTCACTATTCATACCAGGCCCGCTGAAGAAGTACCGTGTCCAGTTCGGCGTGCCCGGCAACTCCGTAAAGGCCGAAGGCCTGCTCGACAAAGCGCGATCTGATGAACGCATCAGCGACCGCGACCGGCGCGTGGCGACGCAACAAATTGGCCTGAATCAGCAGTATCAGCCACTGTGAAATATAACGGGCATTCGTTTGCAAAGTGGCTTGGCTGGCAGAAAAAAGTGCGGCCAGGTTTTCGACTCGTTGCGACAGCACGGGTTCGTCTGCACTTTCGCTGACCAACGCATCAAGCAGCACACCAGCCAGCTCGGGCTCGCGTTGCACGCCTCGCAGCACGTCCAGGCACATGACATTGCCGGAACCCTCCCAAATGGCGTTGACCGGCGCCTCGCGGAACAAGCGCGGCATGGGGCCGTCTTCGATATAGCCGTTGCCGCCCAGGACCTCCATGCATTCGCCAATAAGGCCGACCGCCCGCTTGCAGATCCAGAACTTGGCGGCGGGCGTGACAATGCGGCGGAAGGCGTGTTCCAGCGGCTTATTGCCGTCGAAGGCCCGCGCCAGCCTCAGGGCCAGGGTCGTGGCCGCCTCGCTTTCCAGGGCGAGATCGGCCAGCACGGCTCGCATCAGCGGCTGGGCAATAAGCGTCTTGCCGAATGCCCGCCGGTGCGTGGCATGGTGCAAAGCCTGAACCAGCGCCTGGCGCATGAGCGCCGTGCTGCCCAGCACACAATCAAGCCGGGTGTTCGCGGCCATTTCGACCAGGGTTGCTATGCCCCGGCCGGGCTCACCCACCAGCACCCCGTAAGCCTCGACGAACTCGACTTCGGCACTGGCATTAGACTGGTTGCCCAATTTGTTCTTGAGCCTTTCAATATGTACACGGTTCCGGCTGCCATCGGGCTGATAGCGCGGCACATAAAAACACGAATGCTGCTCTTCGTGAAGGGCGAGCACAAGATGAGCGTCAGATGTGGGAACAGAAAAGAACCATTTGTGGCCGATGAGCGAGTACTCATTGCCGCGTCCGCCGACCCCCAGTGGCCGGGCGCGGGTGGTGATGGCACGCAGGTCGGAACCGCCTTGCTTTTCGGTCAGACCCATGCCCACCAACATGGCGCTTTTTCCCTCCAGTGGTTGGTCGGACGAATCGTAGTCGCGCGAAAGCAGAAGCGGACGCAAAGTGTCGTACAGGGTCTCGCGACCCAGCACGGGTATGGCCGCCGAAGTCATGGTTAGCGGGCAAAGTGTGCCCGCCTCGATCTGACCGTGCAGCAGGTACGACGCGGCACGCGCCACCTGGGCGCCGGGCGTGGTGGGCGGCCAGGCACTGCAATGCATGCCTTGGGCAAATGCTTTCTTCATGAACACATGCCAGGCCGGATGAAAATGCACTCGGTCGACCCTGAAGCCGCGCGTATCGAAACGCTCGGCCTGAGGCCCTTGCGTGTTGGCCAGCCTGGCCAGGTAAGCGGCTTCGGGCGTTCCGAGCCACGCGCCATACTCTATTAGCGAGGGCTCGTGGGCTAATGCACCCTCGCGCGCGACGCCTTTTTGCAGCGCCGTGTCGGCCTGATACAGGTTGTATTCGGCCAATTCGGGCACCTGGTTCTCGACTTCGTGCGTAGACCATTTCATGGCGTTCTCCGGAGCAACAAGGCAGGCGCGGCGCTATCCGCCCTTCCATGTTAAAACTTCAGACGATTTCGACAAAGCGCGGGCTATCAGTCATAGTATCGCCAGCACGCCATCCTTCGGCAAGGCGAGCACACCGATGATGCCTGAACCAACAAAGGGTTTTTCAATGAGTGATCGTTACCTCGTCATTACAGCGTCGCTGTGCCTGCTGGTGGGCGTGGGCGCAGGCGCTTTCGGCGCCCATGGCCTCAAGCGCATGCTTTCACCCGACATGCTGCAAGTGTGGCAAACCGCCGTGCTGTATCAATTGATACACGGCCTGGGGATGCTGGCGGTAGCGGCGCTAGGCGCACGCTTCGGCTCTGCCCTGCTTGATTGGGCGGGAGCCCTAATGTTTGCCGGCATTATTTTGTTCAGCGGCAGCCTTTATGTGCTGGCCCTTTCGGGCACCAAATGGCTGGGCGCTGTTACGCCTGTCGGCGGCACCGCATTTATCATTGCCTGGGCGCTGGTGGCACTGGCCGCCTACCGTCATTCCTGATATCGCCATGAACACTACATCTACAACTGATCAGGCCTTGCGCAGCTTTGTCATTGGACTGCCCAAAACCGAACTACATCTGCACATCGAGGGCACGCTCGAACCGGACATGATCTTCGAGCTGGCGCAGCGCAACGGCATCAAGCTGGCCTACCCCTCGCAACAGGCCTTGCGCGAAGCCTACGCGTTTACCGACCTGCAATCGTTTCTCGACCTTTACTACGCCGGTGCCGGCGTGTTGATCACCGAGCGCGATTTCCACGACATGACGCTTGCCTACCTGCAGCGTGCGCACAACGATGGGGCGTGTCACGTCGAGATCATGTTTGATCCACAAACGCACACGTCCCGAGGTATTGCCATAGACACCGTGTTCGCCGGCCTGGCAAGTGCCATGCGCCAGGCCCATGATCAATGGGGGTTAAGCAGCTACCTTATATTAAGTTTCCTGCGCCACCTTAGCGAAGACGAGGCGTTCGAAGTGCTGGAGCAGGCCCTGCCCCTGCGCGAACAGTACGCCGACCTGTGGGTTGCGGTAGGCCTTGACTCTGCCGAGCGCGGCAACCCACCCGAAAAATTCCAGCGCGTCTACGCCAAATGCCGCGAGCTGGGCTTTCGTCTGGTCGCCCACGCCGGCGAAGAAGGCCCTCCCGAGTACGTGCGCGACGCCCTTGACCTGCTCAAGGTACAACGCATAGACCATGGCGTACGAAGCGAAGAAGACCCGCAACTAATGCAGCGGCTAATTGACACGCAAATGCCGCTTACGGTTTGCCCGCTGTCCAACCTGAAACTTCGTGTGGTCGACCAGCTCGATCAACACAACCTGGCCCGAATGCTGCGCGGCGGCTTGTGCGTTACTGTCAATTCAGACGACCCAGCCTACTTTGGCGGCTATCTGGCCGACAATTATCTGGCTATGGCGCAGGCTTTGTCGCTTGGGCGCAATGAACTCGCTGCGCTGGCACGCAACAGCATCACAGCGTCGTTTCTTCCCGACACAGAAAAACAGAAGCTGTTTGACCGCCTCGACGAGTATCTGCGTAATTCTTAACAGAAACCCAAAAACAAAGACCAAAAAAAACCCCATCTGTGCAGATGGGGTTTTTTACGATCAGCCACCGACTAGTCAGTGGCTGAAAGACGATACGAGCTTAGATGGCCTGGATCGACTTGGCCTGAGGACCTTTTTGGCCTTCGGCCGAAACGTACGATACGCGCTGGTTCTCTTCGAGGGTTTTGAAGCCCGAGCCCATGATGTCGGTGTGATGAGCGAAGAGATCTTTGCCGCCGTTTTCAGGCTTGATGAAGCCGTAGCCTTTTTCGTTGTTGAACCACTTTACAATACCAGTTTCAGTTTGCATTTTTGCAACCCCTAAAAATTGTGGGCGAGACACGCCCGGGAACAGACTATCAAGGGTAGAGATGGAGCAAAAAAGTACTGTTTTTGGTACTGGATTGGACAAACTACAACGAACTTGAAAATCTACCGCTAGATATTAGCGGCCCACAAATGTCAAGTCAAGAAATATTTACTGGCTAAGGCGATCTTTTGCGACAAGTTGTGTATTTGCTCGCCCCCTATAGCTTAATGTCACAAAACCATGCCCAAACTGGATCGAAACTTCTATAACCGCGACACTGTGACCGTGGCGCGAGATTTACTTGGAAAAGTGCTGGTGCACCAGGTGCAGGGGCTGCCCCGCATGGCCCGCATCGTTGAGGTCGAAGCTTACCTGGGGCCCACTGACCTGGCCGCCCACTCTTCAAAGGGTCTTACGCAACGCACCCGCGCAATGTTCGGCCCCCCCGGTCACGCCTATGTGTACCTTATTTACGGCATTCACCACTGCATGAACGTGGTCACTGAGGGCGAAGGTAGCGGCACCGGCGTTCTGTTGCGCGCTGTCGAGCCTATTGAAAACGTAGACGGAAACACGCGCGGACCCGGCTTGCTGACACGCGCCATGGGCATCGACCTGCGCCACTACGGGCACGACCTATGCAGCGAAACACTGCACCTGCTGCAGCCCGCCTGCCCCGAGCCGCTGATTATCACCGAAAGACCCCGTATAGGGGTCTCGTACGCGAAAGAGTGGGCCGACAAGCCCTTGCGTTTTTATATCGCGGGCAGCCCCTATGTCTCTCGCAAGTAGCACCCACGCCGTGCCGACCTCGGGTTCAAACGTTGAACCCCAGGCCTGTCGGGCCGACGCGAGTTCATGCGCCCTTCCGGCATAGGCCCGAAATATGCTTGCCAGCCTCTTGACCGCTGATTCGTAACTGCGCATCAGTGCCCACATAGCAGGACGCAGACGACCGGAGGACACTCATGGCCCGCTACGCGAAGATTCTGCTCGGCATTGTTTTAGGTGTGGTGGTGATCGTTGCTCTGGCCATCACGTTGCTGGCGACCTTCAACTGGAATCACGCTCGCCCCTGGGCGGGGCGCCAACTTAGCGAACTGACCCATCGGCCAGTCGCCATTGAAGGCGACCTTACGGTGCACTGGAAGCGACCTGTGGAGCGGTCAGGATGGAAAGGCTGGTTGCCCTGGCCTGAAATTACCGCCCGCGATGTTCGGGTCGGCCAACCGTCGTGGGGCACCGACGAGCAAGATATGGGGCATGCCGGCGAGCTGACGTTGCTGGTCGACCCCGTAGCCTTGTTTGGAAATGTCATTCGCGTGGCCAGCCTGGAACTGCGAGATGCTGATCTGAACCTGCTTCGCACTGAATCGGGTGCCCGTAACTGGACGCTGACCGAAGAGCCGGCCAACGAACCGGGTTCGGCCAAATGGCAATTCGTCGTGCTAAGG
>NZ_DATJBQ010000120.1:0-9411 GCF_035515275.1 Pusillimonas sp. | reverse complement strand
GCTTCAGACAGATCATGCGTAACCATCAGCATGGTGGCCTGGGTAAGACGCCATGTCTGCAGCAGGTACTGCTGCATCATGCGTCGGGTCTGGATATCCAGAGCCGAGAGCGGCTCGTCAAGTAGCATCAGCCTGGGCTTCAGAGCCGTACTGCGCGCCAGGGCGACGCGCTGGCGCATACCGCCCGACAACTGGGAAGGCAGGCGGTCATGCAAGGAGCCCAGCCCTACCTGCTCAAGCAGGTCACGCGCACGGCTGCGGGCATCGGCCTTACGAACGCCCTGGTTTTCGAGGGCGAAGCTGATGTTGTCTTGCGCCGTCATCCATGGAAACAGGTTGTTGTGCTGGAAAATGAAGGCGCTATGCTCGGCCGGATCGGAAAGCGCTTGGCCATCATGTAGCACTTGGCCGCTGTCGGGTTGGTCAAGGCCGGCGGCTAGGTTAAGCAAGGTTGTTTTGCCGCAGCCGCTGCGCCCAAGCAATACGGTCAGGCTGCCAGACTGGATGGTGAGCTGGTCGGCGTGGATACGCGCTGTGGGGCCAAACACCCTGCGCACATTACGAAACTCAAGCTGCACACCGTGTTTGCGGTAATGGTCGTGCGCGCTCATCGCTGCCACCACACTATCCAACGGCCGCATGTTAGCAACAGGCGGTCCACGGCAAAGCCGATGATGCCAATGGTAATAATGCCGAGCATCACCATCTTCATGTTGAACATCTGCTGTGCCACGATGATTACGTGCCCCAGCCCGGAATTGATGCCAGCCATTTCGCCGGCCAGCACAGCCATCCAGGCTCCAAAGAAACTGATTCTTACCGCGGTTACCGCGCTGGGGGCAATGGCGGGTAAAAGCACACGCAGCCACAGCCGCGGGCGCGGCGTACCAAGGTTGCCGGCAATGCGCAGGTACTCTATCGGCACGTTGCGCAAGGCTGCCACCAGGGCCAGGGTCATGGACCCTACCACCGTAATGAACACGATGAACATCGCAGCTTGCCCGCCGATGCCTATTACCGCGATAGTGAACGGTATCCAGGCCACCGGTGCGATGGGCGCCAGCGACTGCACCAGCGGCATGATCAAACGCGACAGGCGGCGTGTTTCCAGCACCATTACTGCCAGTACAAAAGCCGTGACAATGCCTGCCAGCATGCCGATCGCAACGCGCAGCATGGTGGCCCCGATGGACCCAGCCAGGCTGACGCGCTGCACGCCGAAACCAATCGATGTCTGGCCGGAAAGTAAGTAGGGAATGGTCTCGCTGGGTGGCGGCAAAACACGCGGATTGAGCCAGCCCTGCCAAGCACCTATTTCCCACACAGCAACAATCAGGGCCCAGGCTAGAGCAAACCAGACCAGCTCCTTTGCCAGCAGGAGCAGGCGGTCAGGCCGCTTGAGCCGGCTTTTGCGAAGCGTAGCCTGCGCAGTGGGCTGGGCGTAAGCCTGGCTCCCAGTGTCGGAAGCCACGAGGCTTGAGCTTTGGCTTGAAGTCATGGTTTTTACAAAACGGTTTCTTTAACGGGTTGATGGCGCAGATCAAGCAAGGCATCTACGTTGTCTTCCCTCAGATAACCAAGCTCGATCAGGTAACGCACGCCTTGGTGCAGTCCGGCAATACCTGCGGCGCTGATCACCGGGTTCGGAAACTGGCGCTTCAGCGCAACGCGGAGAATCTCGCGCGGTGCGCCATAAATCGGCTGCAGGTCGTCAAGCGCGGCCTCTAAATCCTGGTTGAAGGAATTGGCTGATTGCTGCAACACCTTAAGGTAGGCTGCCAGCGCTTCGGCGCGACGGTTGCTGGTTGTCTCCTTGGTGGTGACTACGCAGTCGGCCGCCTCGGGACCCCATACAGAGTTGGAGTCGGTCAGATACACAGCGCCTGTTTCGCGCACCACGCTTTCAGCGTAAGGCTGGGCAAGAGTACAAACGTCCACACGAGCGTTGGCGATAGCTTCTCCCATGCCCACCATGCTGTTGAAGAAGGTCATGTCGTAGTCGTTGTAAGACTTGCCGTTCTTTGAAAGCGTGCCATAGCCGACCAGCTCCAGCGTGTCCAGGCGCAGTGTACCGATGCGCAAGCCCTTGCCGGCTTCTGCGATCAATTCGTCGACGCTGCTGACCGAACCGTTGCGGGCCACCAGCTCGATGCCGGACTGACCCGAGCCACCTATAACGCGCAAGTGGCGCGCACCTTCGGCATGAGCGGCTACGCTCATGGTCCATGGGCTGTGTATCAGTTCCAGATTATCGGCTTCCAATGCCTGCAAGGCCTCGCTAGGGCCATTGAACTGGGTAAGCTCTACATGCAGGCCGGCTTGCTTGAAAAGCCCCCGCGCTTTGGCCAGAAGCAGGTGTGACACGCAACCCGCAGGCATGTGCCCCACGCGGATCAGGTCGCCGCCGGCGGCGGCTTCTGCGCGAGTCGCAGCGCCAAGCAAGCCGAAACCAGCCAAGCCAACGGCAAGTGTGCCGCAACCGCAAGCGCACAAGAACTGGCGACGCGAAGCGCTTGGGGCGGAACCGGCAATGGTCGATGCCGAAGCAGTAGGAAGGAAACGACGAAGGCTTGGTAGGAAACGGGACATGAGGGCTCTCTTCACGAAGGTAGACCGATCGATCTACTACGAGAGCTATTCTATCGACTTCCGCTAGCGTCAAATAGACAGATTCGTTGAATGCTTATTCCTGGCGGGCCAGCAAGGTCAGCGCAACGCTCTGCGCCGTCAAGGCGGAATCGGGGCGGCGGGACACCATCGCCGACACAATTGAGCCGTCGATCAGCAGGCAAAGCTGATCTGCTACCACGTCAGGCTGCGGCAAGCCGGTCGCCTCGGCCAGCCGTAGTATGCGTTCGCGCACCGCCTTCAGGTGTGCATGGGCATGGGGCGCCACCCAGCCCAATCGCTTGTCGTGCTCGGCTACTGCATTGATAAAGATACAACCGTAAAAATCCGGGCCGCTGAACCAGTCGTGCAACAGGTTAAACAACCTGATCAATTGTGTCTTGGGGTCGGCAGACATGGCGGGCAGGTTAACGTCGAACCAGTCAAACCACATCTTGCCTTCACGTTCAAACACGGCCCGTAGCAGGTTGTCTTTTGAGCCGAAATGCTCGTACAACGTGCGCCGCGACACGTTCGACTCTTCAATAATGCTGGTTATGCCCGTGGCGTGAATGCCGCGACGACAAAAAAGCTCGCGCGCGGTATCAAGCAAACGTGCCTTTGCAGCACTTACAACGGGTGCATCATTAGGCAGGTTGGACTGCAAGGAATTCAATTGTTTTCACCTGGAACATAATCATGTAATGCACCGTTCAAAGTGTAGCGGCAGAATCGAACCAGCAGGTGAAGTAACCTATTTATCAGCGCGCATTTGTTTGTAGTGAATCGGCCAGGATTTGCTAGACACTTTTTAGCCTCATAGTACTCACTGAGGAGATGATTATGAGCACGGCCCGATTTACGGAAGAATTCAAACTCGAAGCGGTGAAGCAAATCACCCAACTCCAGCGTCCAGTAGCCGAAGTGGCCACTCGGTCGGGCTAGCGGCAGCAAGCGGTACCGCGTTCTACAAGCCCAGCTCTTCAATCAGAGTCTTGTGCTCGGCCGTTTCGCGCCGGATGATGTCGTCGAACTCTTGGGGAGATGTGGTCGTGGGCGTGAAGGACATTTCTTCAAGAGTCCGGCGTACCTGGACGTCTTTCATGATGTGAGCCACATCGGCCGCGATCTTGTTCGCGATGTCGTCCGGGGTGTCGGCCGGCGCAAGCAGTCCGACCCAGGTGGAGAACTCGTAACCCTCCAGGCCGGCCTCGTTGGTAGAAGGGGTTTGAGGCAGGCTGGGAAGCGGGTTAGCCGCCAGAATGGCCAGGGGCCTCAGAGCCCCCCCTTCGATAAGGGGAAGTGCCACGACTGCAGGGGGGAACATCAGCTGCGTTTGCCCGCTGGCTACCGCCATGGCCGCCGGGTTCACGCCCCGATAGGGGATCTGCACCATGCCGATGCCGGCCTTCCGGCTGAATATTTCGGTGGCCAAGTGCACAGAACTACCATGCCCGGAAGTGGCATAGTTCAGTTCGCCTGGCTTTGCTTTGGCGAGATGGATAAGTTCCGACACAGACTCGGCGTCGACCGAAGTGTGAACAACAATCAAGTGAGGCACCCAGGCAAACAGCGTGACGCCGCGCAAGTCGGTCAATGGATCGTACGGCCTGTCCTTGATGGTGTATGGCCCCATCGTGTGACTGCTGCTGGTGCCAACCAATAAGGTGTGGCCGTCCGGCTTGGCTCGGGCCACGTAGCCTTCACCTATTGTTCCCGTTGCTCCGGCACGGTTTTCGACCACGACTGGCTTGCCCCAGACCTGTTCCAATTTCTGGGCAATGAGCCGGGCGGGAATGTCGGAACTGCCGCCGGGTGGAAACGGTACAACCAACTTCACCGGACGGTTTGGGTACTCTTTCGCTATTGACGGACCGGTCACAAGACAAAGCACCGCGAGGGTGCCCATGAGCTGCAGTCGAAACCTTCTAAAAAAATGGAGGCGGAACCTGCTGAAGAATCGGAGCGTTGGGGTCATGTAGCAAATTTACACAAATAACGCACCCTGCGGCAAGGGCTCCCAAATTCCTGACGTTGATTCGTCAGTTTGAGCAAAGCCCGGCCAAGGCGCTGGCCGCTACGTTAAGATCGTGGCTCGAGCTCATTGTGCGAATGCGGTGCTTCTCTAAATCCAATGGGATTACCGAGGGCTTCCACACGAAGATGGAGATGCTCTCGCGCCGAGCGTATGGGTTCAGGAATTTTGAGATTTACCGCATGCGAGTCTTGGCTCAATGCGGTTGGAGCGGTGTGATCAACCGTGTCTGATGAATGCTCATCCCCCGATAATGGGGAAGAGCCGAATGCGTATCCCCCGATAATGGGGAAGAGCCGCCCGGCGCGAGCATTGGCCCAAACGCTCAGGGCATGGCTCGAGCCGATCGTGAGAATGTGGCGCTTTACCAAATCCAACGGCATTACAGAGGGCTTCCACAATAAAATGGAAATGCTCTCACGCCGTGCGTATGGGTTTAGGAACTTTGAAAATTACCGCATGCGGGTCTTGGCCCAGTGCGGTTGGAACGGTGTGATTAACCGTGTCTAGTGAATGCGTATCCCCCGATAATGGGGAAGAGCCTACCACTGCCTGGTCCCCCGTTAATGGGGAAGAGCCGCAGCCTTGCCTGAACCCCGCGCCGATTGGTGCTCCACAAACAAAAACGCCCGACCAAGAGCAGTCAGGCGAAATTGAGTGGTGGCCTGGGGCGGAATCGAACCACCGACACGCGGATTTTCAATCCGCTGCTCTACCGACTGAGCTACCAGGCCAACAAAGGCGAAATAATACACGATTTTCTAAGATCGTGCTTAAGCGCCATTAATCAGTTTATCCGGCCACGGCAATAACCGCCCTGGTTCGCGCGCCTCCTTCTCTCTGGTACGCCAGGGTTTTCCCGAATGTTTCCAGAGGGTTATAATCGTGATCAATTGGGCCAGTTATGTGCCGGCCAATCTATTAGCTATAGCCTATGTCCGTCGACGTCCTCACCTTCGGTTTGAACCACGTCTCCGCCCCGGTTTCGGTGCGCGAGCGCGTGTCCATGCCTGTCGACGTCCTGCGTCCCGCGCTCGAAGGGCTCAAGTCGGCCTTTGGTTCGGCGGTGCGCGAGGCCGCCATTTTGTCCACCTGTAACCGCACTGAAATCTACTGTGCGGCCGAGCTGCATGTGTCGGACAAGATTCCGGCGTGGCTGGCCGATTTCAACAGTGTCGAGTCGGGCAGTCTGCAGCCTCACCTGTATCGCTATCAGCAGAACGAAGCCGTGCGCCATGCCTTTCGCGTGGCCAGCGGGCTTGATTCCATGGTGTTGGGCGAGCCGCAAATTCTTGGCCAAATGAAAGACGCGGTGCGCGCGGCCAACGACGCCGGGGCGTTGGGCACCTTGCTGCATCAGCTGTTCCAGCGCACTTTTTCGGTCGCTAAAGAAGTTCGTTCGCAAACAGCCATTGGCGCCCATTCGGTGTCCATGGCGGCGGCGGCGGTGCGGCTGGCCGAGCGGGTGTTCGGCGACATGTCGCAAACCAATGTGCTGTTTGTCGGCGCCGGCGAAATGATCGAGCTCTGTGCCACGCACTTTGCAGCGCTTAATCCGCGCCACATGATGGTGGCCAATCGTACGCTCGAACGGGCCGATATTCTGGCCTCGCGCTTTACCGCCCAGACCATGAAGCTAACCGATCTTCCGGGGCGGCTGGCCGAGTTTGACGTTATCGTGTCCTGTACGGCAAGCTCCTTGCCCATCCTCGGCCTGGGGATGGTGGAAAGGGCTACGCGCTTGCGTCGTCACAAGCCCATGGTCATGATCGACCTTGCCGTACCGCGCGACGTCGAAACTGAAGTCGGCCGCCTGGCCGACGTGTATCTGTATACGGTCGACGACCTGGGCCGCATGGTGCAAACCGGCACCGATGCACGCCGCGCGGCGGTGGTGCAGGCCGAGGCCATTATTGAAACGCGGGTGCAAAACTTTATGCACTGGTTGCAAAACCGTCAGATCGTGCCCGCTATTGTCGATATTCATCAGGCGGCCGACCAGGTGCGCCTGGCCGAGCTTGAAAAAGCCCGGCGGTTGCTGGCCAAGGGCGAAGCGCCCGAGGCCGTGCTTGAGCAACTGGCTCACGCCCTTACTCAAAAGTACATGCACGGTCCGCTGGCGGCGCTCAACCGCAGCGAAGAGGCCGAGCGCGAGCAGTTGCTGGCCCTTTTGCCACGCTTGTTGCCGCGCGTCGAACGCCGCCGTTAGCGAAGCCGCCCTGGCTCCGTCTGCGCGTTCATCCCGTTAAATATCCATTTCCCCTCTCTTATGAAAAGTTCCATGCGCGGCCGGTTGGAGCAGCTTGCTCACCGGCTGATTGAAATTGATGCTCTGCTTGCCGAGCCGGAAATCGCCGGCAATATGGACAAGTTCCGCAAGTTGTCGCGCGAGCGCTCCGAGATTGATCCGGTGGTTCAGGCGTTTAACGAATATGTTCGCGCCGAAGCCGATGTGGAAGCCGCGCAGGGAATGATGTCCGATCCCGAAATGCGCGAGATGGCGGAGGAAGAGTACAAGCTGGGCAAAGAGCGCATCGAAACGCTCGAGGCCGAGCTGCAAGTGCTGTTGCTGCCGCGCGACCCCGACGACGGGCGCAACGTGTTCCTTGAAATCCGCGCCGGTACGGGCGGCGACGAAAGTGCGCTGTTTGCCGGCGACCTGCTGCGCATGTACAGCCGCTATGCCGAGAGCCTGGGTTGGCGTGTCGAGCTGATGTCGGTCAGCGAAGCCGAAGTGGGCGGCTACAAAGAGGTGATCGCTCGAATCGAGGGTGACGCCGTGTATGGCCGGCTCAAGTTCGAGTCGGGGGCGCATCGGGTGCAGCGCGTGCCCGAAACCGAGACGCAGGGGCGCATTCATACTTCGGCATGCACGGTGGCGGTGTTGCCCGAGGCCGATGCGGCAAGCGACATTGTCATCAACCCCTCCGAGCTGCGCATCGACACCTTTCGCGCCAGCGGCGCAGGCGGGCAGCACGTCAACAAGACCGACTCTGCGGTACGCATTACCCACCTGCCCACCGGCCTGGTGGTGGAATGCCAGGACGACCGTTCGCAGCACCGCAACAAAGACAAGGCCATGCAGGTGCTGGCCGCGCGCCTTAAAGACGCGCAGCAGCAAGAGCTGCATAGCAAAGAGGCGGCTCAGCGCAAGAGCCTGGTGGGGTCGGGCGACCGATCTGAGCGCATTCGCACCTATAACTATCCGCAGGGCCGGGTTACCGACCATCGCATCAACCTTACCTTGTACAAGTTGCAGGGCATTATGGAAGGCGACCTGGAAGAGTTGACCGGCGCCTTGCGTACCGAACATCAGGCCGAGCAATTGGCCGCCATGGGCGAAGCGTGACGCAGGCATTTTCCCGCCCGCTGCACGGCTGCATGGGCGTTCTAAGCCTGTTCCGGCTCGACGGGTTCTGACCATATGGCGACCGTGCGCAGTTTGCTTGGCGAGGGCGCGTTGCCCAGGCTGGAAACCCAAATGTTGCTGCAGCATGTGCTGGGCGTGCCGCGCTCGTGGCTGATCGCCCACGACACCGACGAGCTTGGTCAGGCCGTGGTGGCGCAATACCAAAAACTGGTGGCGCTACGCCTGGAAGGCCTTCCCATGGCTTATCTGGTGGGGCACCGCGAGTTCATGGGGCACTCGTTCATGGTTGAACCTGGCGTGCTTATTCCACGCCCCGAAACCGAGCTGCTGGTTGAAACGGCCGTAGCCGAGCTGAAGCGCCGAAACCTTGAAAACCCGCGGGTGCTGGATTTGGGCACGGGTAGCGGGGCCATTGCGATATCGATAGCGCTGGCCCGGCCCACCGCCACAGTGGTGGCAACCGACCTTAGCCAAACCGCTCTAGAGGTAGCCGACCGAAATGCGCAGGCGCTGGGCGCCAGGGTCGAGTTTTTGCAAGGCAACTGGTTCGATGCGCTAAACGACAGGCCCGCCTTTGATCTGATCGTGTCCAACCCGCCCTACATACATCGAGACGACCCCCACTTGCAGCAAGGCGACCTGCGCTTTGAGCCGGTGGGGGCACTGACCGACGACGCCGACGGGCTGGAAGCAATCAGGCTGATTATCGCCGGCGCCCGAGGCTGGCTTAATCCTGAAGGCGGATTATGGCTTGAGCATGGCTACGACCAGTCGGCCCAGGTGCGCGGCCTGCTGCTTGAGGCGGGCTTCAGCAACGTTAAAAGCCTTACAGATCTAGCGGGAATCGAGCGGATTTCCGGGGGCAACCTATAATATTAAGCATACTTTTCGGAGATACTGAACATCATGAGCGAAGTACAAGATTTCATTCGCGAAACCGTCACCACCCATCCTGTGGTTCTTTTCATGAAGGGTACGGCACAGTTTCCGCAATGCGGCTTTTCGGGCAAGGCCATTCAAATTCTGAAAGCCTCGGGCGTAACCAAGCTGGTTACTGTCAACGTGCTTGAAGACGAAGAAGTGCGCCAGGGCATTAAAGATTACGCTAACTGGCCCACCATTCCGCAGCTTTACGTTGCCGGCGAATTCCTGGGCGGTTCGGACATCATCGCCGAAATGCACGAAAGCGGTGAACTGCTTGAAGTGCTTAAAGAGGCCGGCGCACTGAATGACACTGAATGACTAAGCGGCATTGGCAGGGCGGTTGCCGCGCCTTCGAATGGCGGGCTTGCGCCAAAAGGCACGTGCCCGCAGCCAGGCCACACACGCCATGAGCAAGCGCCGCCTGGTCGTGGGCATTACCGGCGCCACGGGTGCGGTTTACGCCACGCGCATGTTG
>NZ_DATJBQ010000119.1:0-23605 GCF_035515275.1 Pusillimonas sp. | reverse complement strand
TGAAAGTGTTGCTTGGCGAAGAAAACGTGTTGCTGCAGGCGCCGCAGCTTGCGCCCTACCGCAAAATTATGATGCCGGTAGATATTGAAGAATTCGCGCCGTCGGCGGCGGTTACGGCCACCACGGTTGAGCATGTGCAGGGTGTGGTCCATATCTGCAATAAGTTCAAGATTCCTGTATGGACAATCTCCACCGGCAAGAATCTTGGCTATGGCTCCGCCGCGCCTCATCATCGTGGCCAGATCATTCTTGATCTCAAGAAAATGAACAAGATCATCGAGGTCGACCCGGTGTTATGTACGGCGTTGCTCGAGCCGGGGGTTACTTACCAGCAACTGGTCAACTACCTGAAAGAAAAGGGTTACAAGCTTTGGGTCGACCCGCCCGCGCCGTCGGCCATTGCGGGGCCGGTGGGTAACACGCTAGACCGTGGCGTAGGCTACACGCCTTACTCTGAGCACTTCATGTTTTCTTGCGGCATGGAGGTCGTGCTTGCCGACGGCCAGGTGTTGCGTACCGCCATGGGGGGTGTTGAAGGCAGCAATACCTGGCAGATCTTCAAGTGGGGCTATGGCCCGTACCTGGACGGCATCTTTACCCAATCGAACTACGGCATCGTTACCAAGCTGGGTATCTGGCTTATGCCCGAACCCGAGGCCTACATGCCGTTCTCGGTGCGTTACAAGAAAGATGAAGACATTGAAGAGCTGGTCGAGCTGTTTCGCCCTTTAAGTATTTCCGGAATCATTCCCAACGGTGTGGTGCTGGCCGGCACTCTCTACGAGGCCAGTGCTACGGTGCGGCGTAGCGACTACACCACCGAAAAGGGCGCCACTTCGCCCGAAGTCCTTCAGCGCATTCGCGACGAGCACAACATTGGCGCCTGGACGGTATACGCTGCGCTTTACGGCGCCAAGGCCCAGGTTGAAACCAACTGGAAGATCGTGTCCGACCTGATCAAGGCATCGGGCAAGGGAGAGATTATTCTTGAGGAAGACGCCGGCGACGACCCGGCGTTCAAGTATCGGGCCGACCTTATGCGCGGCAACATGACACTGACCGAGTTCGGCCTGTACAACTGGCGCGGGGGCGGTGGGTCGATGTGGTTTGCCCCGGTTAGCCAGGCCAAGGGCTCTGAAACCCGCAAGCAGGTCGAGCTGGCCACCACCATTCTGAACAAGCATGGCCTGGATTACGTGGGCGAGTTTATTGTGGGGCAGCGGGCGATGCACCACATTATCGACGTTTTATACGACCGCACCAACACAGAAGAAATGCGGCGCGCCTACGATTGCTTCCATGAACTGCTTGACGAGTTCGAGAAGCATGGTTATGGGGTCTACCGCGTGAACAACGCATATATGAACCGTGTGGCCGAAACGTACGGTGCGGCGCAAAGGTCGATCAACCACAAGATCAAGCAGGCGCTGGACCCGAACAATATCCTTGCGCCGGGCAAGTCGGGCATCGACCTTGAAACCTACAAGCCCGACAAGGCTTGACGGTATAAGCCCCGCCTGGCCGGCACGCCGGGCGGGGCTTGGCGGTTATTGCGCCACCAGTTTTCTCATCCAGTCCAGCAATGCGGTCGGCAGGGCCTCGGCACGCGGCAGCAGGGCATATTGCCTTGCGCCGAATACGGTCTTCAAGTAGGCAGCCGCATGCCTGTCTATGGTCAGGCAGAACGGGAAGATGCCCTGCAGCTTGGCTTCTTCCACGGCCTTCTTCATATCTTCGACGCCGTAGCGGCCTTCGTACTCGTCTACATCGTTAGGCTTGCCATCGGAAAGCAGCAGCAGCAGCCGATGCTGTGCTTGTTGCTTCATGAGCAAGGCGGTGGCGTGCCGCAGGGCGGCGCCTGCGCGGGTGTAGTGCTGGGCGTCCAGCGCGGCAATGCGCAGGGCGATGTCGTTGCTGTAGGGCTCGTTAAAGGCCTTTACTTCGGTGACGGTGACATGATGGGGCCCTTCGCCGGAAAAGGCCTCGATGCTATAGGGGGCGCCCAGGCGCTCCAGCGCAATGCAGACCAGCAACAGGGCTTCGCGCTCTACATCAATAATACGTTTGTCGGCGGCCAGCCATGAATCGGTCGACCCGCTGATGTCGATCAGCAGGGTTATGGCCAGGTCGCGCGACTGGGGGCGTTGCAAGCGGTACAGGGCCTGTGGCATGGGCAGGCCGGCACGCATGTCGGCGCGGCCCTCTATGTACGCGTCCAGGTCTATTTCGCTGCCGTCCAGTTGGCGGCGTAGCCACAGGCGTTGGGCGCGCAGTGCTTCGAAGCGCTTGCGTATGGCTTCAAGTACGGTCTGATATTGCTTCAGGGTTTCGTCGACCCATTGCTGGGGGCCGGGCTGGTGG
The DNA here is from genome assembly GCF_035515275.1 of Pusillimonas sp. Taxonomy (GTDB): domain Bacteria; phylum Pseudomonadota; class Gammaproteobacteria; order Burkholderiales; family Burkholderiaceae_B; genus Pusillimonas. The sequence goes on along the minus strand of NZ_DATJBQ010000119.1, from coordinate 21,244 downwards.
GGCAGCAGGTGCACGGCCGCACCGGGGAAGCGGTAACCGCCCTGGCGGTAGTCCCATTCGGGGTAATGCAGTATGCGGGCGGTCGAATCAAGCGGCCCGGCCTTGCGCATGCTGCGCTTTTCCAGGGGGTCGTCTGATAGCAGCACCTCTTTGGCGGCGCCGGGGGTCGAGACCAGCCGGGCCTCTTCCAGTTCCGAGAGCGCGTCGGCAAACTCTTCAGCGGGGGTGTCTTCGTCGCGGTCCACCGGGCGTTGCAGGCCGCGCGGGTCTTCGGCCTTCTCAAGGGGCGGGTTGGTCTGCACCATCCAGGTGCCTTGTCCGCGCTTGTCTTCATCTTTGTCGGCCTTGCGCTCCTTGGGGCGGCGCGCCATACGGGCGCCGCGCGGCGGCTTGGTGCCGGGCTGCTCGTCGGACGCAGGGGCGTTAAGCGCCTGCATTGGCTCGGGGGAGGGCGTGAACAGGTCGCCTGTCCAGGCGTCATGCAGCAATGCCTGGCGCTGAGGGCGGCGACTGCCGGGAAACGGCGCCATCAGGCGCGTTGCGAGCTTGCCGGCAAGCAGCAATGATTCTTGCGGGGTAGCGCAAAAGGGCAGGTGGGTGCCGCCTGGGTCGAAATTGAGCTTGGCCTGGGAGTCGTCAAGCAGCTGGAGGTAGGCCTGAAGCTGCGGCACGGCTTGCTGTATGGGTGTTTGCAGCATAGCCATCTTCAGGGTTTGAAACGGCATGCACGAATCCGGCAGCGAAGGGGGCTGCGCCAAGTGCCTCGACGCCATCCATTGGCGCAGCGTCTGAAGGTCGGGGCCGGCGCCGGGCAAGCGACGCAACAGCTCAACGTCGGCAGCCTGCGCTTCCAGCAGAATATATACGGCTCGCAAGGCCGGGTCGCCTTGGGTATGGGCAATAAGCCGGGCGCTGCCGCGTTGGGCGCGCATGGCTTGCTGCAAGGCCATGGCGCGAAACCGGGTAGTGGCAGTGGGTAGATGGGTAGCATCGGTACTGACCGGCAACCAAATATGCCGGCCGTCGGTGGCCGGTACTGGGGCGCCGTTGTTGTGAACGTCGTGCCGACGAAACAGCCGTGTCAGCATCGTGGGCGTCGCGGGTGCCTGGGCGGTTCGAAATGGATGCTGCTGCTCGAAGACGGCATTAATCAGCAGGTCAAGGCGTTCGGCCACCTGCGCAAGAACGATGGGGCGGGGTTGGTTCTGCGGGCCGCGATGCCGCAACCACAGGCTGCGCGCGTAGATGGTGGCGTGGCGGGCAATGTCTTGCAGGACGTCTTCGGCTTCGGCCATGGCTCGGGCTAGCGGAAACTAAGGTCGACCAGGTCTCGCATGGCACCGACCAACGAGGCATCGTCCGACAAAGGGGAAACCAGCCCTGCGTAGCACGCCTGGCGCGGCCTAATGCCTTGCGCCATCAATCCGGCCGTGGCAACCAGCAGCCGTGTGCTGGGTACCTCGGCCAAGCCGCGGTCTTGAAAAGCGCGCAGCTTGTGGGCCAGGGCGACCAGCGCGTTGGTCTGAGCAAGGTCAAGCCCGCTTTCGGCAGCCACTATCTGCGCCTCCCGCTCGGCAGGGGGGAAATCAAAATCAAGCGCAACAAAGCGCTGCCGGGTGCTGGGCTTAAGGTCTTTAAGCATGCGCTGGTAGCCCGGGTTGTAGGAAATGACCAGTTGAAAACCGGCAGGGGCTTCAAGTACTTCGCCGGTCTTGTCGATGGGCAAGATGCGCCGGTGGTCGGTCAGGGGGTGCAGCACCACAATGGTGTCCTGGCGTGCCTCTACCACTTCGTCCAGGTAGCAAATAGCGCCCTGGCGCACAGCGGTGGCCAAAGGGCCGTCTTGCCAAATGGTGTCGTCGTGCCGGATAAGAAAGCGGCCGATCAGGTCGCTGGCGGTTAGGTCGTCGTGGCAGGAAACGGTAATAAGCGGCCGGCCCAGCCGCCAGGCCATGTACTCGACAAAGCGTGTTTTGCCGCAACCAGTGGGGCCTTTAAGCATGACACCCAGGCGGTTTTGGTGGCACTGCTCGAACAGTTCAACCTCGTCGCCAAAGGGCAGGTAGTAGGGTGCGTCGCCCAAGGCGGGCACGGCGACGCTGGTTGCTTGACCTATGCCCATACTAACGCGCCCGCTCGCCTGCGTAGCGGGTGTCATGCAGTGGGCGACCAGGCTCGCCGCCTTGCGGCGCGGCGTTTGAAGCTTGGGCTTCGCCTACAAATACGGGTGCGCGGCGGAAGAAATCCCAGATAAAGAGCATGACGCCAATAACAAAGATCGACGCCGTAGCCACCAGCATCAAGAAATGCACCTGTATTTTTAGCTGAACATCGAGGTAGCCGATGCCCAGAACGCGCTCGAGGTAGACCTGGCCGATGCCCGCCGTGGCGAACGAAAGTGTCATACCGAACATGCCGCTGATCTGTAGCCAGAAAGCCCAATAACCCAGGCTGCTGCCCGACTCAGAGCGCCCACGGGTAAGCGTGGGCAGGGCGTAGGTGATAACCGCCAGAATGATCATGACATACGCGCCATAGAACGCGGCATGACCATGCATGGCGGTGATAAGGGTGCCGTGAGTCCACTTGTTGATGGCCGGGAATGTGTGAGCCAGACCCAGCAAGCCCGCACCAAACAAGGTGAACACTGCGCTGCCGATGGTCCAGTGCAGGGCCAGCCCGTTGGGGTGGCGCACACCCGAGCGGCGGATGGCAAAGTAGGCATACATGGCCATGCCCACCAGGGCCACGGGTTCCAGGGCACTGAAGAATCCGCCGAGCGGCAGCCAGTATGCAGGCACACCGACCCAATAGTAGTGGTGGGCGGTTCCCAGTATGCCGGCGATAAATACCAGGCCCACAATGACGTAAAGCCATTTTTCAAGCACCTCTCGGTCGGCACCCGAAAGGCGAATAAGCAGGTAGGCCAGGAAGGCGCCCTGGATCATTTCCCATACGCCCTCGACCCACAGGTGGATGGTCCACCAGCGGTAGTAGATGGATACCACGTAGTTTTCGTAGTGCAGCAATGCCGGCAAATACAGTACAGCCGAACTGGCCAGGCCCAGCAGCAGCACCCCTTCGGTGGTCGTGAAGCGGCCTGACTTTTTGATGGTCATGCCGATGTTGTAAAGAAAGATCAGCATGCAGACCACAATGGCGAATTTGTGTGGCAGGGGCTGCTCGAGCAGTTTGTTGCCTGTGCCGTAGCCAAAAAAGTAGCCGATGATTGCGGTAACGCCCATTATTGCCCAGATGACCAGCTGCAAGTACGCCAGTTTGGCGCTGTAAAGCTCGGTGCGCGATTCGTCGGCAATGATCCAGTAAGTGGCCCCCATGAAACCGGTCAGCACCCAGACGATAAGCAGGTTGGTGTGAATGGTTTTGGTCACGTCAAAGGCCATGACGTTAAGCAAGGGGTCGGGGCCCAGGTATTTGGCTGCCGACATCAGGCCGAACACCATTTGCAGGCCGAACAAGATCATGGCCAGTGCAAAGTACCAGTAAGCAACGGATTGAGTTTGATAACGCATGACGACTCCAGGTTCCCAGGGGCGGTTCAGGGTGAGCGAGGTTTATTTGAACGAGGCCAGATACGCCACAAGGTGGTCGATCTGCTCTTCGCTCAGGTCGTTGCCGTAAGTTGGCGGCATGAACGACACGCCATTGGCTGAATACATGGGGCCCGGGTGCAGGTAAGCACTGGGTTCCACGATTGACTCACGGATGAACTCTTCGACCGTGGTCGCTTTGCCCTGGTAATCGGGCGAATCAAGCGTTTTTTGTGCAGTGGTGGCCATGGCGGCCAAGGTGGGGCCGGCCAGGTTGACACCCGGAGCCGTGGAGTGACATGCGGCACAGGTAGGCACGGCCGAGTGGAACAGCGCCTGGCCCAACGCAATAGGGTCGTTCGCGCTGTCGACCGGACGCCCGCCGGGTGGCTGGCTGCCGCCTGCGGCGGTGCTTTGGTCTTGCTGGGCAATGCTAAGTTCGGTGCCCGGAATAGAGCCGCCGGTAACCAGAATGGGCCGTGGCGGCCAGCCTTGATTATCGACATTGGCGACCCAGTCCATAAACGCAATCACATCTGCAATTTCCTGGTCGTCAAGGTTGGGGTTGGGCATCAGGCGCCGGTGGCGCTTCTCGTCGTAGAACTGTGACGGGTCTTTCATGAAGGCCGTCAGGTAGGCGGTGCCGCGATGTTGGGTAATTTTGGTCAGGTCGGGCGCGTAATAGGCGCCTTCGCCGAAAATGGTGTGGCAGTTGATGCAGTTATTGTCGTGCCATACGTTTTGGCCGCGCACGACCTGGTCGGTAATGTTTTCAGAGTTGGTAAGGCTGGGAAACTGCCTGTGGCTGTCGATTGTAAGAATCAGGAATACAAGGCTGGCGATAGCGGTAGAGGCAATGGCGAATATTCGTGTTTGGCGCTTGTTCATGGGGCCCCCTTACACGCCGATGCCCGACCAGTTCAGTGCGCCGATGACGCCTGCGTACACAATGGCTGCCATCATAAGCAGTACCACGGCGTATCCGACACCCCGTAAAAAAGAAAACAAGACGTTCGATTGCACGTACACCCTCCTTTTTCTGACTTATTGCCGGGCTTTTAGCCTAGGGCCACTATACGCCCCCCTTTTGGCCTGTACAACCGTTTGGCCCATTGAAACGCCCGGGTTCGACCCCATATAGACACAGTTGTGCCGAGTTGCCGGCTGCGGCCGACCGCTGCGTGTGCTGCGCCGGCGGCCGGTGCGCCTGGCCTTAATGCATTGATTTTTCAGTTATTTAATTTCTACGACCGAACCATGAGCCAAGCAGAATCGACCCATCAGTCTTCCGAAACCCTAGGTTTTCAGGCCGAAGTAAAACAACTTTTGCACTTGATGATCCACTCTTTGTACAGCAACAAAGAGATTTTCCTGCGCGAGCTGGTCTCGAATGCATCCGACGCCTGCGACAAGCTGCGCTTTGAAGCCATTGACACGCCCGAACTGATGCAGGGCGACACCGAGCTGAGCGTACGCGTTGAGTACGACGCTGAGGCGCGCACGGTGACCATTTCCGATAACGGCATTGGCTTGTCGCGCGACGAAGCGGTTGCCAACCTGGGCACCATCGCCCGGTCGGGCACCAAAGAGTTTTTCTCGCGGCTCACGGGCGACAAGCAAAAAGACGCCAACCTTATCGGTCAATTCGGCGTCGGGTTCTATTCCTCGTTTATTGTTGCCGACAAGGTGACAGTGCGCAGCCGTCGTGCCGGGCTGCCCGAAGCCGAAGGCGTGCAGTGGGAGTCCGACGGGCAGGGCGAGTTCACCGTCGAGCAAATCAGCAAGGCTGATCGTGGCACTTCAATAACATTGCACCTGCGCGAAGGCGAAGACGACTTTCTTAGCGGCTGGAAACTGCGTGAAGTGTTGCGCCGTTATTCCGACCATATATCGCTGCCTGTGCAGATGCGCAAAGAAGAATGGAACGAAGAGCAAGCCAGACAGGTGGCCACCGAAGAGTGGGAAACTGTGAACCAGGCCAGCGCGCTTTGGACGCGGTCCAAATCAGACATCACCGACGAGCAGTATCAAGAGTTTTACAAGCACGTTGCGCACGATTTTGCCGACCCGCTGGCCTGGACGCACAACCGCGTTGAAGGGCGCAGCGAGTACACACAGTTGCTGTATGTGCCCAAGCAGGCGCCCATGGACCTTTGGGACCGTGACGGCCGACGCGGCGTCAAACTGTACGTAAAACGCGTGTTCATTATGGACGACGCCGAGCAGCTGTTGCCCAACTACTTGCGCTTTGTGCGTGGTGTTGTCGACTCAGCCGACCTGCCGCTTAATGTGTCGCGTGAAATCCTGCAAGAAAGCCGCGACGTGAAAGCCATACGCGAAGGTTCCGCCAAGCGTGTGCTTTCCTTGCTCGAAGATTTGGCCGAGAACCAGCCCGACCAATACGCGCAGTTCTGGGAGCAATTCGGTCAAGTGCTTAAAGAGGGCACCGGCGAAGACCCGGCCAACCGCGAGCGCGTTGCCAAGTTGATGCGCTTTGCCTCGACCCACACCGAAGGCCCCGTTCAGTCAGTGTCATTGGCTGACTACGTGGGCCGCATGAAAGAAGGCCAGGACAGCATCTACTACATCACGGCCGAGTCCTATCTGGCTGCGGCCAATAGTCCCCAGCTCGAAATCTTCCGCAAGAAGGGGCTCGAGGTCTTGCTGATGTCTGACCGCGTTGATGAATGGATGCTGTCGTTCCTGAACGAGTTCGAGGGCAAGAAACTGGTGTCTGTGGCCAAGGGCGGGCTCGATCTGGACAAGTTGGCTGACGAAGAAGAGAAGAAGCAGCAAACCGAGCAGGCCGAGTCCATGAAGCCTTTGGTCGAGCGCCTCGGCAAGGCCTTGGGCGAACGTGTAAAAGAAGTGCGCGTTACAGTGCGCCTGGTCGACTCGCCTGCCTGCGTGGTGGTGGACGCCGACGAACTCAGCCCGCATTTGCGCCGCATGTTGCAGGCGGCCGGCCAGCAGGCCCCTGAAACCAAGCCCATACTCGAGATCAACCCCGACCATGCCTTGATCGAGCGTATCAATCAGGCGCCTGACGAGGCCTTTGACGAATGGGCGCAACTTCTGCTGGATCAGGCCATGTTGGCCGAGGGGGCACAGCTTGAAGATGCAGCAGGCTTTGTGAAGCGCATGAACAAGCTGTTGCTGGGCTGATGCGGAACCAGACCCGGGCTGATAAGGCCTGGGTCTTTGCGAGCGGCGGGTATATGGCGTTGTCGGCCCGGATCAGGCCTGCGGCGGTACTTGCCGCCGGAACCAGCCGCTTTCACTGCCGTAACGGCTCCAGTCAAAGGCCGGGCCCGGGTCGGTCTTGCGCCCCGGGGCAATATGCTCATGGCCGCGCACGGCCCGCAAGGGGTGTCTGTTTCTTAGTGCCCGGGTCAAGGCTTTGAGGCTTGAGTATTGTTCGTCGCTATAGGCCTGCGTGTCGGTGCCTTCGAGCTCGATGCCGATTGAAAAGTCGTTGCAGCGTTCGCGCTCTTCAAAACGCGACACCCCTGCATGCCAGGCCCGTTCGTCGGTGGAAACGAACTGCACCATGCCGCCGTCCCGGCGTATTAGAAAATGCGCAGAAACAGTCAGGCCGCGCAAGCGTTCGAGCCAGGGGTGCGAAGCATGGTCGAGCCTGTTCAGGAAGAGGTCGATAATTTCGGGTCCGCCGAACGCGCCTGGTGGCAGGCTGATGTTGTGAATGACCAGCAGATAGGGATCGCAGCCCGCCGGGCGCGCATCGCAGTTGGGCGAGCGGGCGTGCTGCAGGCCCGGTCCGGGCTTCAGCCACCCGTGTTGATCAAGCACCAAGGGGGTCATGGGGCCGATTTAACGGCGCTGCCCGAGTTTGGCATGTTCGCTGCTGCACCAGGTTTCGCCGTTTAACAGCAGGGCTTCCGAGCGCGGCATATGTATGCCGCAATGTGCGCAGCGCACCATGGTTTCGGGCTGGTCTACCGATGGCGCCGCGGCCTTGCGCGGCAGTGAGCCGGCCTGAGGCGGGTTTGCGCGTTTTTCGTGGTGACGCGCCAAAATGCGTGCCACCAGCAATAGCGCCAGAATGACTACGGCCCAGAAGATGAGTTTTCCCAAATTAACCTCGGTTGAGAATGACGTCGATGACGAACCGGCTTCCGCTATACGAAAGCAGTACAAAGGCAAAACCCAGCAAGGTCCATCGTAGCGCCTGGCGGCCGCGCCAGCCGCGCAGATGACGACCGACCAGTAATACGGCAAAGGTCAGCCACGACAGCAATGTGAAAACGGTTTTGTGGTCTAGCGGGAAAAGCGCGCCGGTAAACTGTTGTGAAACGATGGCGCCCGTTATGACTGTAAGGGTCAGTATCGAAAAACTGATCCAGATAAGACGAAACAGCAGGTGCTCTTGCACCAGCAAGGGCGGCAGCGATTCGAGCGCACGGCTGAATGAGCCGCGCTCTTGGGCGTTGGTAACCGGGCGATGTAGGTAACGGTCGAGCGAAGCCATGAGCATGGCTTGCAAGGCGGCTACCGCGGTAAGGCCGTAGGCAGTCAGTGCAATCAGCAAATGAATGCGCAGCCATTCGTTGCCGGCGTTGCTAACAGAGTGTCCTTGGTGGAACACGGCGGCCAGGGCCGAAACCATCGCAGCGGCAGGGAGTAAAATAAGCAGCAACCCGTCGATGCGCTTGATCAGGCTTTCGAGCCAGAACACGATCATGCCCAGCCACAGGGCTGCCGACAGCGCAAGGGCCCAGCCCAAATACAAGTGGGCGGCGCTTTGCAAAATAGCCATATACAGCCCTGCTCCGTGTAGGGCAATGGCGCCCAGCAGGCACGTGCGTCGCATGGCGCCTATGGTGGCGGTCTGCAGGTCTTTGCTTTTAAGCGGCTGCCAAAGCGAAACGGCCAATAGGCCGTAGGCAAACGCGGCGAGCGAGTGAAATACAATGCCAGCAGACATAGACAAGATAAATTTTTTTGAAAGGGCGTTAAGGCATAATGCCTGATTACCCTTTATTTTAGTGCGTAGCGGCAACGTTAACCGTTTCTTATTTCGGTTAGTTGTCCGGCTAGTTTAAGCGAAAGACCAAGCGAAATATTCCCATGCTCGAAAACCTGACCCAGCGATTGTCCCGCGTCGTTAAAACGATGCGCGGCGAGGCGCGTCTTACCGAAGCCAACACGCAAGAGATGCTGCGCGAAGTGCGCATGGCCCTGCTCGAAGCCGACGTGGCTCTGCCCGTAGTGCGCGATTTTATCGCCCGAGTCAAAGAAAAGGCGCTTGGTCAAGATGTGGTTGGCAGCCTGAACCCGGGTCAGGCCCTGGTGGGGGTGGTTCATAAAGAGCTCACCTCGCTGATGGGGGGCGATCTTGGCGCTGAAGCGGGCGAGCTCTCGCTGGCTACTCAACCGCCTGCGGTCATCCTGATGGCAGGTTTGCAAGGGGCCGGTAAAACCACCACCAGTGGCAAGCTGGCCAAGTGGCTGGTTGAAGGCGGCCACGTACAAAACGGCCGTAAAACCGGCAAGAAGAAAGTGCTGGTGGTGAGTGCCGACGTTTATCGCCCGGCCGCTATCGATCAGTTGAAAACCGTGGCCGCTCAGGTCAATGTCGATTTTCTGCCTTCCGATTCCTCGCAGAAGCCACAAGACATCGCCATCCGGGCGCTTGACCATGCCAAGCGCCATCACTACGACGTGCTTATTGTCGATACGGCCGGTCGTCTGGGCATCGACGAAGTCATGATGCTCGAGATCCGCGCCCTGCACGACTTGCTCCGCCCCATCGAGACCTTGTTCGTGGTGGACGCCATGCAGGGCCAGGACGCGGTCAATACCGCCAAGGCCTTTGCCGACGCCCTGCCGCTGACCGGCGTGGTGCTTACCAAACTCGACGGCGACGCACGCGGCGGTGCCGCCCTGTCGGTCCGGCATGTCACGGGTAAGCCCCTCAAGTTTGTCGGTATGTCTGAAAAGCTCGACGGGCTCGAGCCTTTCCACCCCGAGCGAATGGCTCAGCGGGTGCTGGGCATGGGCGACATTGTTTCTTTGGTCGAGCAGGCGCAAAAGAATATCGACGTGGCCGAAGCCCAGAAGCTGGCGGCCAAGATCAAATCAGGCGACCGTTTCGACCTGAACGATTTTCGAGAGCAGCTTCAACAGGTCAAGAAAATGGGCGACATGGGTTCGATGCTTGAAAAACTGCCCGCCCAGTTTGCCCAGGCCGCGTCGCAATTGCAGGGCGGGCAAGCTGAAAAGCAGTTGCGTCGCACCGAAGGCATACTCAACTCCATGACACCTGCCGAGCGCGCCAAACCCGAAATACTGAAGGCGTCGCGCAAGCGGCGTATTGCAGCGGGCGCCGGCGTGCCGGTTCAAGAAGTCAACCGCATGTTGTCTCAGTTCGAGCAGATGCAGGGCATGATGAAGCAAATGAAAAAAGGCGGCATGGCCAAGATGATGCGCGCCATGGGTGGCCTCAAAGGGCTGGGCGGCGGCGGTGGGTTCGGCGGCTTTCGCCGTTAACCTCCGCCCACCGCAACCACAATTTCAATCACGTCGTTGTCATTCAGCGCGGTTTGCGCGTGCCTGCTTTTCGGAACGATGTCGCCGTTGCGCTCTACCGCAATGCGTTTTCCTTCGTACCCAAGGCTGCGCACCAGGTCGGACACGGTGGCGTCCTGACCCAGCGCATGGGGTTTGCCGTTCAAGGTAATGTTCATGGGGTCCTCCAGAATCGAGGGCCTTGCCGCTCGGTGGGTGTTTGATTCGGGCCGTTCTAACAGCCTTTGCGCTTGAAGATAAGATCCCAGACGCCATGGCCCAGGCGCAGGCCACGGTTCTCGAACTTGGTCAGCGGCCTGTAGTCGGGCCGGGGCGCAAACCCTGTGCAGGTGTTTTCAAGCAAGGGTTCGCCGCTTAATACTTCGAGCATCTGGTGGGCGTAGTGTTCCCAGTCGGTGGCGCAGTGTATATAGCCGCCCGGCTGCAGGCGACCGGCCAGCAACTGCACAAAGCCAGGCTGAACCAGCCGACGCTTGTGGTGGCGCTTTTTGGGCCAGGGGTCGGGGAAATAAATATGGATGCCGACCAGTGAATCAGGTGTGATCATGTCGCGCACCACCTCGACCGCATCGTGCTGAATAATGCGCACGTTCTGCAGTTGCGAAGCCTCGATACGTTTGAGCATGGCGCCTACGCCCGAGTTGAACACTTCGACGCCCAGGAAGTTGTCCTGGGGGCGCGCCAGCGCAATTTTTTCGGTGGTCTCGCCCATGCCAAAGCCAATCTCGAGCACGGTGGGCGCCGTGCGCCCAAATACCTGCTCGAAATCAAGCGGCGCAGCACGATACTGAACGGCCCATTTGGGCATCAGCAGATCAAGCGCTTCTTGCTGGCCGGCCGTAATGTGGCTGCGCCGATGCACGAAACTGCGGATCAGCCCGTAATCGGGGTGCGCCTGGGCGGCACCGCCCGATTCGGCTTGGGTGGGCGACGAGTTGTGGCCGGACGGAATATTAGACGGGGAACGGGGCATTGAATTCATAAGCTGAATTGTAGCCATTTGGCGTTTACTGCGACGGCCTGGTGCGCTAGCGTTTCGTTTGCGTGCAGAGCGGAATCACGAATACAATCGTTTTCCGGCGCAGCCGATATGCGGGCGTAGTTTAATGGCAAAACTAAAGCTTCCCAAGCTTTCGTCGTGGGTTCGATTCCCATCGCCCGCTCCACAGTATCGGCAAACGAAACTCTGTGCTGTCGACCAGGGTGCTCTCGCTAGATGATCAGCCCCGTTCCCTTGCCTGCGCTTTATACCGAGCGTGTAATTCCTCCGTCGACACGAATATTCTGCCCGGTAATATAGGCGCCGCCTTCGGATGCCAGGAAGGCGATGGTGGCGGCCATTTCTTCGATCTTGCCGTAGCGGCCCAGCGGAATGCGTGCGCGCGATTCGGCCTTTTCGGGCAGGCTGTCGAAGAAACCGGGCAGCACGTTGTTCATGCGCACGTTATCGGCCGCGTACTGGTCGGCGAACAGTTTGGTATAAGCGGCCAGGCCGGCACGAAATACACCCGAGGTTGGGAATGCGGGGTCGGGTTCGAACGCGGCGAAGGTTGAAATATTAATAATGACCCCCGACTTTTGCTTGACCATGGTGGGCGTAACCAGGCGGGTGGGGCGTACTACGTTCATGAAGTACACGTCCATGCCCTTGTGCCAGTCTTCGTCGGTAAGCTCCAGTACTGGAGCGCGCGGGCCGTGCCCGGCGCTGTTTACCAGCACGTCGATACGGCCCCAGCGCTGCAGCGCCGAGTCGACCAGGGTTTTAAGGTCGTCGTTTGACTGGTTCGAGCCGGTAATGCCGATACCGCCCAGCTCGTTGGCCAAGGCTTCGCCCTTGCCAGAAGACGACAGAATCGCTACCTTGAAACCGTCTTGGGCCAGCCGTTTGGCGGCCGCCGCACCCATGCCGCTTCCGCCTGCGGTAATTACCGCTACTTTTTCTACTGCCATGAATATTCCTGAGTGTTGTTTGGGTGAAGGTACACTTGCAAGATAATAGGCATGAATCCCAAATAATACGAGCGAGAAAATCTCGTTGGTGCAATAGAAAAACTACTGTATGAAACGCTCGTTTTCCCGCTCTGGAATTCCGCCCTTGAACGCTTTGCGCGCGTTCGAAGCCGCTGCCAGACATCTTAATTTCCGTCTGGCGGCCCAAGAGCTCAGCGTGACGCAGGCTGCGGTGGCGCAACAGGTGCGCGGGCTGGAAGCCTACCTGGGCATCAAGCTGTTCGAACGGCTGCCGCGTGGGCTCCGGCTTACTGATCAGGGACAGGCTTATCTGCCTGATCTGCGTCGGGCCTTTGATCTTATTGCCTCTGCTACGGCGGCCTTGCGCACCGGGCCCGAGCGGCTGACTATCAGTGTCACGCCCACCTTCGCATCCAAGTGGCTTATTCCGCGCCTGCCGCTATTTGTCGAGGCGCATCCGCTTGTCGACTTGCGCATACTGGCAACTGAAAGCGTTTCGGATTTTCGCCGGGATGACGTCGATATTGCAGTGAGGCAGGGTAATCCGCCTTTCGGGCCCGACCTCGTCTCCGACCTATTGTTCAAGCAAGAGATCATCGCTGTGCGCAGCCCGGCGCGCGGCGCGCACGGAACTGAATGGCTCGATGTCGCAGAACTTAAAAGCCAGGTGTTATTGCAAGATGCGCACGATTTATGGCCTCGGTTTCTAAACCAGACTCAAAAGCTGGAAGTGCCTGCAGGCGCCAGAAAACTTCGTTTCAATCAAACAAGCCTGGCCATTGATGCCGCCATTGCAGGGCAAGGCATTGCGCTGGTCAGCCGCTTTTTGGTCGAGCCCGAATTAACCACTACGCGGCTGGTACAAGCGCTGCCCGGCAGCCTGCAGGGCGCTGCCGATTTTTACGTGGTGGCCCCACGAACCCCTCGTCATGGCGAGTCGACCGAAATGCTGCGGCAATGGTTGCTTGAGCAGCGCGGCGCCTAAGCTTATATTCCGCCCAGCGCCAAATACTTCAGTTCCATGTATTCGTCCAGCCCGTGACGCGAGCCCTCGCGGCCCAGGCCCGAATGTTTGACGCCGCCAAACGGTGCTACTTCGGTAGAGATGAGGCCGGTGTTGACGCCCACCATGCCGTATTCCAGCGCTTCGGAAACCCGCCAGATACGCGCCATGTCGCGGCTGTACAAATACGATGCCAGACCGAACTCGGTGTTGTTTGCGTACGTGATGGCTTCTCCTTCATGATCAAAGCGCATCAGGGCCGACACCGGGCCGAAAATCTCTTGCCGGGTCAATGCCATGTTCTGGCTGATTTCGGTAAGCACCGTGGGCTGAAACCAAAGGCCGCCAAGCTCGTGGCTTGCGCCGCCGGCAATAACCTTGGCGCCTTTTGACTCTGCGTCAGCCACCAACTCTTTGATTTTATCCAGTGCCGCCTGGTTGATCAGCGGCCCCTGAACCACGCCCTCTTCAAGGCCCGGGCCCACCTTAAGCTTGGACGCGGTCTGCGCCAGCTTCTGGGCAAAGGAGTCGTAGATGCCGCTTTGCACGAGAAAGCGATTCGTGCAAACGCAAGTTTGACCGGTGTTGCGATACTTGGATGCGATTGCGCCCGCTACCGCCGCATCTACGTCGGCATCATCAAAGACAATAAAGGGTGCGTTGCCACCCAGCTCGAGTGAAAGTTTCTTGAGCGTGGGGGCGCTTTGCGCCATAAGTTGCCGACCGATCTCGGTAGAACCTGTAAACGACAGCTTGCGCACGACGGGGCTGCGGGTAAGGGTTTCGCCAATGGGGGTTGAGTCACCTGTCACCACATTGAAAACGCCCGCCGGAACGCCCGCGCGGGCGGCAAGTTCGGCCAGCGCCAGCGCTGAAAGCGGTGTGGCGCTGGCCGGCTTGAGCACCATGGTGCAGCCGGCAGCCAAGGCAGGCCCGGCCTTGCGGGTGATCATGGCAGAAGGGAAGTTCCAGGGGGTGATGGCTGCGCAAACGCCGACGGGCTGCTTCAAGACAAGCAAGCGCCGATCCGGGAAGGGCGACGGAATGACCTCGCCATACGCCCGCTTGCCTTCTTCGGCATACCACTCGATAAACGACGCCGAGTAGGCGATTTCGCCACGGGCTTCGGCCAAAGGCTTGCCTTGCTCCAAGGTCAGCAAACGGGCCAGGTCTTCCTGGTGGTGCATCATCAGCTCGAACCAGCGACGCAAGATGCCGGCGCGTTCTGCCGCCGTTCGGGCGCGCCATGACGGTAGCGCCCGCTCGGCTGCGTCGATGGCGCGCTGAGCCTCAGCGGCGCCGCCCCGGGGCACCCCGGCCAGGGTGTTGCCGTCGGCAGGGTTGTGCACGCTAATGAATTCGCCGCTGTCTGCGTTGACCCACTCGCCGTCTATATAACACTGCTGTCGAACGAGGCTAGGATCCGTCAATTTGAAATCAAAGGCCATGGGGGTCTCCGGGAGTGCCTGGCGACACAAACGTCATGCCTTGATTGTAGGCCGCCTTGTCTTGCCGCAAACAAACACGTTCTTGCCGACGCAGCGAACCATTATGTGGCGGCGGGTGCCCGTAGGCGGGGGTCGTCGGCCTCTACCGGATCGAAGTGAGTCATGACATCAAGCACATGCTCGTTCTCGATGACCCTGGCCCGCGCCCGTACGGCGATTTCGTGGCCTTCGGCAATGGAAAGGCTGCCGTCCATCTCGAGGTCGACTTCGACCCAGATCATGTCGCCCAGCTTTCGGGTTTTAAGGTCGTGAACACCCAGGACGCCGGGCGTATCGAGCAGGTGCTGGCGGATGCGGTCCTGGGTGGCGGTGTCGACGGCCTTGTCCAGCAGGTCGCCGAACGAGCGGGAAAAGAACTTCCAGCCCATGCGGGCGATCATCAGGCCGACGATCAGTGCAGCCAGCGAGTCGGCCACGGAAAAACCGGCCAGGTTCGCCATAATGCCAAGGGCCACCACCAGGGACGAGGCCGCGTCGGAACGGGCGTGCCAGGCATTGGCAATCAGCATCGTCGAACGTATGCGCTCGCCCACGTTGCGCATGTAACGGAACAGGGACTCTTTACCGGCAATGACAAACAGTGCCACGACCAGCGCGGCCGGGTGCACTTGAGGAATGTCGGCGGGGTTCTGCAGACGACCAAAGGCAGCCCAGAGCAGGCCCGCACCGACGCCCATCAGCAACACCCCCAACAGCATGGATGCAGCCGTTTCAAAGCGCAGGTGGCCATAGTGGTGGTTGTCGTCGGGCGCCTTGTGGCTGTGCGCATTGGCGACCAGTACCACGCCGTCGCCCAGCAGGTCGGACATGGTATGGATGGCGTCTGCAACCAGGGCTTGCGAGTGCGCCACCACACCAATGATCAGCTGCAGGATGGTCAGGATTATATTGACACCAACGCTGACCAGGACGGCGACGCGCCCCTGCTTGTGCCTGATCGGATCCATTCCGTTTTGCATCACGAGATTCGCATGCCGGGCTGTGCGCCGGGCCAGGGCTCAAGAATATAGATGCCCGGGTTGGCGGTTTCGTCGGCGTGGCTGGCCGCCAGCACCATGCCTTCGGACACCCCGAATCGCATCTTGCGAGGCGCCAGATTGGCCACCAGCACCGTGAGCTTGCCGGTGAGGTCGTTGGGCGAATAGTCTGACTTAATGCCTGAAAACACTTGGCGGTGCCGGCCTTCGCCCGCGTCAAGCGTCAGGCGCAGCAGCTTGTCGGAACCCTCGACTGCCTCGCAGGCCACAATGCGCGCAATGCGCAGATCGACCTTGGCAAAGTCCTTGAAGTCGATGGCGTCGGCAATGGCTTCGCCGCCGGGGGTGGGCAGTTCCGGGGCGGGCGGTTCGAACAGCTCGTCGAGCATGGCCGGCTCGACCCGTTTCATCAGGTGCTTGAACGGCTGGATGCTGGTGGGTGCAACCGAGGCGTCTTGCCAGCGGTAAGGCGTTGGATCACCGAACAGATCTTGAGCTACACGGGCGGTTAGTGCGGGCAATACCGGGGCCAGCATGACCGACAGCGCCTTGAAGCCGGCCAGCGCGCGCGAGCAGATGTCTTGCAGTGCGGGGCGCCGTTCGTCGTTCGGGGTTAGGCCCTTGGCCAGCACCCAGGGCTGGGCGGCGTCGAACGCCTGGTTGACCGTGTCGGCATAAGCCATCAGGCGGCGAATGGCACGGCCGTACTCACGCGCCTCGAAATCGGCCTGAACCTGCGCCGCCACGGCCGCGATGTCGCTGGTCAGGGCGGTGGTGTCGCCGGTGTAGCCCAGTTGGCCGTCAAAGTATTTGCTGATGAAGTTGGCGGCGCGACTGGCAATATTGACGTACTTGCCGACCAGGTCGCTGTTGACCCGTGCCACGAAGTCGTCGGGGTTGAAGTCCAGGTCTTCGACATGGGAATTGAGCTTGGCTGCTATGTAGTAGCGCAGCCATTCGGGGTCCATGCCTATTTCAAGGTAGCGCAGCGGCGAAATGCCCGTGCCGCGGCTTTTTGACATTTTTTCGCCGCTGACGGTAATGAAGCCGTGTACGTGCAGGCCGTCTGGCGTTTTGCGACCCGAAAACCGAAGCATGGCGGGCCAGAACAGGGCGTGAAAATAGACAATGTCCTTGCCGATGAAGTGCACTTGTTCAGTGTCGCCGGCAGGGTCAAGCAGGGCGTCGAAATCAAGCCCCTGCTTGTCGCAGTAGGCTTTGAACGAAGCCAGATAACCCACCGGCGCGTCGAGCCAGACATAAAAGTACTTGCCCGGCGCATCGGGAATTTCGATGCCGAAATAAGGCGCGTCGCGGGAAATGTCCCAGTCGGCCAGATTGGCTTCGCTGTCGTCGTTGCCACTGCCCAACCATTCGCGGGTCTTGGCCAGCACCTCGGCCTGCAGGCGCTTGTTGCCACGGCGGTTGTTGCCGGTTGTCCAGTCTTGCAAGAACTCGACGCAGCGCTGGTCGGACAGATTGAAAAAGAAATGCTCGGACGATTTGAGTACCGGCTTGGCCTTGGTAAGCGTCGAGTACGGCTCGATCAATTCGGTAGCTGTGTATACAGCGCCGCACGATTCGCATGAATCGCCGTACTGGTCCTTGGCGTGGCAGGTGGGGCACTCGCCCTTTATGTAGCGGTCGGGCAGGAACATGCCCTTGACCGGGTCATAGAACTGTTCGACATTGCGCGAGCTGATAAAGCCGGCTGACTTCAGGCTGCGGTAAATGTCTTGCGACAGCGCCACGTTTTCGGGCGAGTCGGTTGAATGCCAGTGGTCGAACTGGATCTGAAAGCCGTTGAGGTAGCGCGGCCGCTCGGCGGCGTAACGCGCCACCAGTTCTTGCGGCGAAATACCTTCGCTCTCGGCCTTGAGCATGATGGGCGCGCCGTGGGCGTCGTCGGCACCGACGAAATGCACGGTATGGCCCGCCATTCGCATGGTTCTGACCCAGATGTCGGCCTGGATATATTCCATGATATGACCGATGTGGAAGGAACCATTGGCGTAAGGCAGGGCGGTGGTGACAAATATCGTGCGCGACATGAACAATGAGTAAAAAAGAGTAAGGAGGCGTTTCGGCGGAAGCGCCGAATGCACAATAGAACCGCCCTGGCACGCATAACGCGCCAGGGCGGTTCTATTGTAATGAATCGCTGAGGCTTTGGGCGCTGAAGCCCTTAGGCCCGGGCTTTAGGGGATTTCGCGCATTTTTACGTCGACCACGTCGTCTTTGCGAAACGAAGCGGATCGGGCCGAGGGCTGGCGGCTGTCCCAGTAGGCGCGTACACCGAAGGGGCGGCCCTTGATGCGAGCCACAATGTACAGCACCCCGATGGCGATGGCGGTGGACACCATGAAGATGAACGCCATGGCCATGCCGCAGATGGCCAGAACCAGGAAAAGGACGCCGCGAAGAATTTGTGTGAATGTATTCATATGGCTTGATAGACAGCCGTTGCGGAAAATAATTCCCCGATCCGCTATTCTTGAGGCTTGAGTCGAGAGTTATTTTTACAAGGCATGGAAATGAGTCCTTCTATTGAGCAGGTTAGCGCTGCGCTGGCCGAAGTGGTCGACCCGGCGACCAAACGCAAGCTGGGGCCGGCGACGATCAAGAACAGCACGCTGCAACTGAACGGAAACACGCTTGGTCTTACTTTAGCGCTTGATTACCCTTTATACAACGACCCGTCCGAGTTACGGAAACTGCTTGAAACAGCTCTGGCCGCGCAAGGTGTTTCGTTGGGCGAGCTCAGTTTCATCACCCGTATTCAGACCCACGCCGTTCAGCCGGGGCTAAAGCCTTTGCGTAATGTGCGCAATATTATTGCCGTGGCGTCGGGCAAGGGCGGCGTGGGCAAAAGCACTACGTCGGTCAACCTGGCTTTGGCGTTAAGCGCCCAGGGTGCCAGCGTCGGCTTGCTTGATGCCGATATTTACGGCCCCAGCGTACCGATTATGCTGGGCGTGTCGGGCAAACCAAAAAGCCTCGACAATAAATCCATGGAGCCTCTGGAAGGGCACGGGCTGCAGGCCAACTCCATCGGTTTTTTAATCGATCAAGACGCACCAGCCATTTGGCGTGGGCCCATGGTCAGCCAGGCGCTTGAACAATTGCTGCAACAAACCAATTGGCGCGACCTTGACTACCTGATTATCGACATGCCCCCCGGTACCGGCGATATAGCCCTGACCATGTCGCAAAAGGTTCCGCTTACCGGCGCGGTCATTGTCACCACGCCCCAGGATCTGGCCCTGGCCGACGCGCGCAAGGGTTTGCGCATGTTCCAGAAGGTCGATGTTCCGGTGCTGGGCGTAGTCGAGAACATGTCGGTACACGTGTGTTCGAACTGTGGTCATGCCGAGCCCATTTTCGGCCAGCACGGCGGGCGCGACATGGCGGCTGAATACCATCTTCCCTGGTTGGGCGCTTTGCCCTTGGCCATGAGCATTCGCCAGCAAACCGATTCGGGCAAGCCCACGGTCGTGGCCGAGCCCGACGGCCCTGTGGCCAGGCTGTATCACGACATTGCGCATAAGGTGGCGTTGCAGGTGGCGGCATTGCCTCGCGACTTCTCTGCGAAAATGCCCACCGTGGTCGCCAGGCACTAGGCGTCTGGCACGTCGATGCGTCTGGCGATCGCCTCTGCAGTACTGGTGTTGGGCCTGATACCGGCGGCACTCGCGGCTACGCCTGAAGTCACGATCGACCCGGGCGGCGTGCCCCCCGAGGCATTGCAATCCATTATGGGTGCGGTTGATGTCATCACCCGATTGGCCGAAGACCAGGACGGCGGCGAGGTGTCGCGTCTGCGGCGTCGCGCGCGCGATGCGACGCTGTCGGCGCTTGAGACGCAGGGGTATTTTTCGGCTGTGGTCAACCTCGAGGTCGGCTCTGACGTGGTGGGCGAAACCTGGGACATCACCATCGAACCCGGCCCTCGAACCGACGTCAGGTCTGTTGACCTGGCGTTCTCCGGGCACATCGCCACCCCGCCCTTTGCGGGGCGGGTCGACACGCTTAAGGCCGCCTGGCCACTGCCCGAAGGCATGCCCTTCGTGAACGAACAATGGAACAGTGCCAAGAGTGAATTAATCGACGCGGTCAGCCGCAAAGACTTCTACCTGGCCCGAATCCGTGCCTCGCAAGCGACCATACTGGCCGACGAGGCACAGGCCGATCTGCACGTGGCGGTCGACAGCGGGCCGCGTGTGCGCATGGGCGAACTTACCGTCAACGGCTTGCGGCGGGTTCCCCGAAAGCTGATCGACCGCTACGTAAGATACACGCCGGGCGACCCCTACGATCAAGACCTGCTCGACGAATGGCAGCAGGCGCTCGAATCCACTACGTTCTTTCGTGGCGCTTTTGTTGTCCTGGAAGACGACCCGGCGCTTCGTCATACCCGTCCGGACGGCGAAGTTGAAATTCCGGTTTCGGTGCGCGTTACCGAAGCCCCGGCAAAACGATTGTCGGGCTCGTTGGGTCTGGACAGCGACCACGGGGTGCGGATCGAGGGCTTGTATCGCCAGAACGTCGTCTTTGGCCAGCCCATTTCGATCGAAACCGGGTTTGGTGTCGACAGGAAACGCCAGCGGGCGTTTTACGATATTTATTTTCCGCCCAGCGAGCGCGGGTACCAGGACAGCGTGGGTGTGCTTTACAACCATTCCGACATCGAGGGCCTGGACACCACACGCTACGGTTTAGGCTGGAAGCGTTCGCAACAGCGCAAGGCGGCCGGAGACAGCCGAGTCGAATTCGAAACGCGGTGGGGCTTGATTGCCGCGTATGACAAAACCCAAATCGACGGTGCCGAAAGCTACAAGGTGCCCTCTTTGGTGGCCACCTGGCAATGGCTGCGTCGCGATGTCAACGACAAGTACGACCCCCGTGAAGGCAACTTGTTTGATTTTGGTGTTGGCACCGGCGTTACCCTGGACAAGGGCGAGCCGTTTCATCGAGCCAGCGTAAGGCTGCAGCAATGGTGGCCGATAGGCAAGCGTGATGTCCTGACGTTGCGCGGCGAGGTGGGCAAGGTGTGGTCCAGAACCGACCGCCTGCCCGAAGACTTCGGGTTTCGGGTCGGTGGGGGGCGAACCATACGCGGGTACAAGTTTCAAAGCATAGGGCTGCCGCGTGGCGATGCCACCATCGGGGCTCCAGCCATGGTCGTGGCCAGCGTCGAGTACACGCACTATTTCACAGAAAGCATCGGCATGGCCACGTTCGTCGATTTCGGTGACGCCACCGAGTCGTTTGGCGACATGGATCTGGCTTTTGGCTATGGCGTGGGGGCTCGGGTGCGCACGCCGGCCGGCCCCTTTGGCATTGACGTGGCCTATGGCCAGCGAGACCGCAGGCTGCGCCTGCACTTTTCGTTGGGGATCGCATTTTGAACCGGCCCGTGCGTTGGCTGTTGCTTTGGATGGCGCCGGCCCTTGTTTTGTTGCTGGCCCTGCTTGGCGGGTTTCTGGTGTGGGCGGTGGGTTCCGAGCCCGGAACACGCTGGGCGCTGCGCACCGCCGTGTCACAGCTTGAAGGCAATGTTTCCGGTGTTCGCGGCTCGATCTGGCGGGGTCTGACAGTAAAAGAGTTGCGCCTGGTCGTGCCCGCCGCTGATATTCATATCAAAGACCTCGAGCTGCACGTGGCGTGGCGCGAGCTGCTTGACCG
>NZ_DATJBQ010000118.1:0-1748 GCF_035515275.1 Pusillimonas sp. | reverse complement strand
CGGTTGCACCGCGGCACGTGCGCGCCGACCTGAAGCGTATCGCCAGCTGGATCGAGCCGGGCAGTCGTGTGCTCGACCTGGGTTGCGGCGATGGGACCCTGCTGGCCTATCTGCAGAATAACAAGAATGTGACAGGGGTCGGGGTCGAATTAAGCGACGAACTGGTCATTGCCTCGGTACGCCGGGGAGTGCGGGTGATCCAGCAGAACCTCGAGGAAGGGCTGGCCTTGTTCGACGATCAGCAATTCGACACCGTGGTTTTGTCCCGCACCCTGCAGTCCATGCATAACACCGAGCATATATTGCGTGAAATGGCACGTGTCGCCCGCTTTGGCATCGTGTCGTTTCCCAATTTCGGCTATTGGCCGCACGGGTGGTCGATACTGCGCGGGCGCATGCCTGTTACCGGGGAAATGCCATATCAGTGGTTCGATACGCCGAATATCCACTTATGCACGCTCAAAGACTTCGAGGACCTGGCACTGGCCTTGCGCCTGGGGATCACCCATCTGGCAACATTCAATGGCAACAAAGAAGTTAAACTCTTGCCCAGTTGGCGCAGCACCCTTGCGGTGTACCGCTTCGAGACTCCCGCCTGATACGACAAAGGTCCCATCATCGCTTCGCTAACCCGAGTTTATGCCAGTCCGCGCGTCATCCCGTTGTTAATACTCGGTTTTGCCAGCGGCTTGCCTCTGGCTCTGACCGGCGGCACCTTGCAGGCTTGGGCGACCCTTTCTGGTGTCTCGCTTCAGAATATTGGCTTTCTCACACTCATAGGAACGGCGTACACGCTGAAGTTCCTATGGGCGCCGCTGGTCGATCGGTACGCTCCGCCCATCCTGGGCCGCCGAAGAAGCTGGATTTTCTTTACGCAGCTTGCCCTTGGCGCAACGATTGCCGCCATGGGGCTCTATTCGCCGGCCGACAGCCTCATGCTGCTGGCGATGCTGGCGGT
Source organism: Pusillimonas sp. (assembly GCF_035515275.1). GTDB lineage: Bacteria > Pseudomonadota > Gammaproteobacteria > Burkholderiales > Burkholderiaceae_B > Pusillimonas. The sequence continues at coordinate 790 of NZ_DATJBQ010000118.1, read as the reverse complement.
CTTGGTGGCCTTTCTCTCCGCGACTCAAGACATTGCCTTCGACGCCTACAGCACGGATGTATTGCGCCAAGAGGAACGTGCAGCCGGCGCGGCGGTGAAGGTTTTGGGTTACCGGCTTGCCATGATCGTCTCCGGAGGCGTGGCTCTGGTACTGGCCGATCAGTGGCTCGGCTGGGCAAATACGTATTTTCTGATGGGCGGATTCATGGCGTTGTGCGCCATCGCCACATTGCTGGCGCCCGAGCCTGAAGTCGTTGCGCAACGACCCCGGTCGCTGGCAATTGCGGTGGTGGAACCGCTGCTGGAGTTCTTCAAGCGCCCCGGTGCCCTCAGCATTCTGCTTCTCATTGTTTTGTATAAACTGGGAGACGCATTTGCCGGGGCGCTGTCGACCACATTTTTGCTCCGTGGGGCGGGCTTTACGGGTACTGAAGTGGGGGCCGTCAATAAAGTATTCGGTTTGGCGGCGACGATAGTGGGCGCGTTGGCGGGTGGTGCCTTCATGAGCCGCCTCGGCTTGTATCGGTCGCTGATGCTGTTCGGGCTCTTGCAGGCTGTCTCGAATTTCGGCTATTGGGTGCTGGCCGTGACGCCGCCGCATCTTTATTCCATGGCGGTGGTGGTTGCGGTGGAAAACTTGTGCGGCGGCCTGGGTACCGCCGCATTCGTGGCTTTACTGATGGCATTATGCAATCAACAGTTTTCGGCAACGCAATTTGCGTTGCTGTCGGCCTTATCGGCCGTGGGACGCACGTATCTCGCGGGGCCCCTAACACCCCCCCTGGTCGAA
>NZ_DATJBQ010000117.1:0-2130 GCF_035515275.1 Pusillimonas sp. | reverse complement strand
CTTGCCCTGGCAACGCCTCGCCCCCTGGTGCGCCAGGTCGTGGCGGGCGGGGCGGGCGAACAGGCCGGCTTGCAAGAGGGCGACATCATCGTGACGGCCGGGCCGCTTATCGAGCCTTCGGCGGCGGCGCTGGTGGCTTATATTCAGTCGCAGGCGGGTCAGTCCTTGCCCTTGACCGTGCAGCGCAACGACGCCCGGCTCAGCTTCAAGCTTGTTCCACAGGCAGAAACCAACGCCGAAGGCGAACGGGTAGGACGCATCGGCGTCATGCTGGGGGCTGATTTCCCCATGGCTACCGTGCGCTACGGCCCTGTGGAAAGCGTGACACGCGGCGTGACCCGCACGTTCGATACGGTGTGGTTTTCATTGAAAATGATGGCCCGCATGGTAACGGGCGACGTATCGGTGCGCAATATCAGCGGGCCGGTCACGATTGCTGATTATGCCGGCCAGACGGCACGTATCGGGCTGGCCGCTTATATCGGTTTTCTGGCCCTGATCAGTGTTAGTATCGGCGTGTTGAATTTGCTGCCCATTCCTATGCTCGACGGCGGCCATCTCATGTATTACCTCATCGAAATGCTGCGCGGTAAACCGCTACCCGAAAACTGGATGGAAACGGGCCAGCGTGTCGGCCTGGGTTTGCTGGTTGCCCTGATGAGTTTGGCGTTCTTTAATGATTTTTCCCGTCTTTTCAGTTAATGCTACTTGTCTAAGCGGGTTCTGCCTTACAATCGTTCCCCAATTTGATCTACTAAGCTAAGGATCCACCAGGATGTCGTTCCGCCGGAAAACTAAAATTACCCAGCGTGCCCTGCCTTTCATTTTGGCGGCCTTGATGGCCCCAGGCCTAGCCGGTGCATTTACGCCCTTTGTGGTGCAAGACATTCGAGTGAACGGCATCCAGCGTGTCGATGTGGGGGCTGTATTCAGCTACCTGCCGGTCAAGGTGGGCGAGAAATTTACTCAAGAGCAGGCCAGTGAAGCCATTCAGCGCCTATACGCAACCGGCTTTTTCAGCGACGTCACCATTGATACCGATAACAATGTGCTGGTGGTCAACGTCAAAGAGCGGCCCACCATTGCGTCGGTTACTTTCAACGGCATGCGCGAGTTCGACGCCGAGGCGCTGAATAAATCGCTCAGTACGGTGGGTTTCGGGCCGGGCCGCGTATTTGACCAGGCCATGCTCGAGCGCGCCCAATTTGAGCTTAAGCAACAATACCTGGCCAAGGGCAAGTACGGGGTCGAAATCAGCCCCATCATTACGCCATTGCCGCGTAATCGGGTCGGTGTCAGTTTTGACATCTTCGAAGGCGAACTGGCCAAGATCAGCGAAATCAATTTTGTCGGCAACGAAGATTTCTCTGCCGGCAGGCTGCGCGACGAGCTCGAGCTCACCACCTCGGGCTTCATGACCTGGTACACGGGTACCAACAAATACTCGCGTGAAAAGCTCGAAGGCGACATTGAACGCATCCGGTCGTTCTACCTAGACCGCGGCTACCTCGAATTTTCGGCCGAGCCGCCGCAGGTGTCGATCTCGCCCGACCGCGAGAGCATCTTCATTACGTTTACCCTGCACGAAGGCGAACCCTACACCTTGCGCAGCGTCAAGCTGGCCGGCGAGCTGCTGGGTCTCGATGCTGAAATTCAAGAGCTGATCAAAATCAAAGAGGGCGAAACGTTTTCGGCGGCCAAGACCAACGAAACGGCCAAGGCCATTACCGATTACCTGGGAAGCCTGGGTTATGCGTTTGCCAACGTCAACCCCAACCCCGTGCTAGACCGCGATTCCCACGAAGCCGATCTTACCTTCTACGTCGACCCGGGCCGTCGGGTGTATGTGCGCCGCATTCAAATCGGCGGCAACACCCGTACCCGCGACGAGGTCATTCGTCGTGAAATGCGCCAGATGGAATCTTCGTGGTACGACTCGACCGACATCAAGATGTCGCGCGACCGCATCGATCGGCTGGGTTATTTCAACGACATTAACGTACAAACCGCGCCTGTGCCCGGCTCGCCCGACCAGATCGACGTCAACGTCGACGTCAAAGAAAAACCCACCGGCATGATCAACCTGGGTGTGGGCTACGGCTCTACCGACAAGGTCATTTTGTCGGCCGG
>NZ_DATJBQ010000116.1:0-10444 GCF_035515275.1 Pusillimonas sp. | reverse complement strand
CCGCATCGAACGTTACAACCCCGACCTGATCGTTCTTGACCGCATGATGCCCGACGGCGACGGGGCCGAAGCCTGCCGCCGCCTGCGCCGCCAGGGTGAAGACATCCCCATCATCTTGCTGACCGGCCGCGACGAAACCGTCGACCGGGTTATCGGCCTCGAGGCCGGGGCCGACGACTACCTGGGAAAACCTTTTGACCCGCGCGAGCTGCTCGCCCGCATCGAGGCGGTACTGCGTCGTAAAAAAGGGGCCTCTGCTTTCATTAAAGGAAAGCCGGTCGAGTTCGGGCCTTTCGTCTTTGACCCGGCCACGCGTCAATTGTCGCGGGACGGCACGCCGATCAAACTGACCGGGGGTGAAGTCAACCTGCTCGAGGCCCTGGTCTCGAGCCCGGGCAAGCCGCTTTCGCGAGACAGATTGCTTGCCCTGGCACGCGACGACGAAGACGGCGAGCGCAACGACCGGGCCATCGACATCGCTATTTTGCGGTTGCGCCGCGCCATCGAAGACGACCCCAAGCAGCCGCGCTGGATCCAGACCGTATGGGGTGTGGGCTATCGCTTTTCGCCATAGCGCATGAACCTGAAACGCTTTTTCCCGAGCTCACTGCGCGCCCGCCTGGTGCTGCTCACCCTTGCCACCATTTTGCTGGTTCAGGCCGGCACCATGGCCTCGGTCAGCCATTTTCGCAACCAGTACACCGAAACCGTAACCGTAGAGATCGTTTCGACCACGATACGCACACTACGCGCCGCCCTGGCCGAGATTCCTTCCGGCGAGCGCGCAGATTTCGTTCGTGAAGCGTCGCGCAACGAATGGCGCTTGTGGTCGCGCACCCTGCCGTCCGGGGCCGAGCTCGAGCGCAGGCCCCGCCGAATCCAGGAAGACGGCCGACACGACCCCCGCAAGCCCCCACCACACGACGATTTGCGCCGCGACTTGCGCAACCTGGTCGACGCGCTGAACCTGCGCCTGGACGACGGAACCCGCGTCGCGCTTTCTCGCGGGCCTACACCCCGCATCTATATCTCGCTTCAGCCCGACGAACAAATGGACGCTGCTGCGCAGGCCCCACGCGAGTGGCTGGTGATCCCGCTCGACAAACTGTCGCCGCCGGTTGCCACACCCCTGGTTGTCATCTGGCTGGCCGGCATGGGCGTCATCTTGCTGCTCTCGGCGGCGTTTTCATGGCACATTACGCGGCCGCTGACCCGTTTGGCCAAAGCGGCGGACCAACTCGCGGCAGGCCAGCCACAACGAGTCGTGCCCGCCGGCCCCAGCGAAACTCGCACCCTGGGCGAACGCTTCAATGCCATGCTCGACGCACTGAATGAATCCGACGCAGTGCGCCGAACCTTGCTTGCCGGATTGCCTCACGACCTCAAAGGGCCGCTTTCCCGCATGTGGCTGCGCATTGAAATGATCGACGAAGCAGGTCTCAAAGATGGGCTGCGTCACGACCTCCAGGACATGCAGCGCATGGTGGATCAGTTCATCGGTTTCGTACGCGGCACGGATCCGTCCAACTACCGGTTTACCCCCCTGGATGCCGGCGCATGGTTGCAAGAGCACGTGGGCACCTGGGAAAGCGCCGGCAGCGCCGTAACGCTGTGCGAGCCCATACCCGAAGGTGTCGTGCTGCATGCCGACGGCTTCGCGCTGGGAAGGTTGCTGGACAACCTGATTACCAATGCCATGAACTACGCGGCACCGCCGATTGAAGTAAGCCTGGCGGCTACCGCCACCCATGCCGTCATCACAGTGTCGGATCACGGCCCCGGCATATCGGAAGAGCGGCGCATAGAGGCCCTGCGACCGTTTTCGCGCCTGGACGACGCACGCACCCTGACCGGATCAGTGGGCTTGGGCCTGGCATTGTGCAACTCGATTGCGTTGGCACACGGCGGCAGCCTCGCACTACACCAGGCCGACTCGGGCGGCTTGAAGGTTAGCGTGACGCTTCCGCTGGCTTAGGAGCTTGCTTCAAGCCCGGAGGCACCGAAGGTTTGGACAAGCCGAACATACGCCAATAAACCCAGATATTGAAAATGAGCGCGACCGGCATGGCAATGACTGCAGCGGCCAGCACCAGCCTCAACGAACCGACCGACGAGGCACCGTCCCATATCGTGATGTTGTCCAGAACCAGATAAGGGAAAAAGCTATAGAACAAGCCGCCCAAAATCGCCAGATAAGCAAGTAACGTCGCCAGAAACGGCACCATTGTGGTGCCGTCGCTATGCGTTACCATGCGCTGCAGGCTAAGCTCCACGACTATGAAGCAAGCCAGCAACCCGCCCCACAACATGGCAATCGCCGACCACTGCGGCCCGTCGCTCCATTTAAGGAACACGCCGGTGTTGGCAAACGCCAGAACCACCGATACACCCACCGCCCCCGCGGCAGCCCACCGAACGGTCCGTCGGCCCCAAAAAATGGCCCGTACCCGCAGCTCGCCCGGTTCGCGCATGATCAGCCACGTGGCCCCCAGCAGACAATAGGCGGCGACGCAGCAAAGCGCCAGCAGCATACTGAACCACATATAGCCTTGGCCGCTACGGTAAGCCACCACGAGGTTGCCCAGCAGCAGGCCGTGCGCCACGGCGGTTGCCAGCGAGCCCAGACCAAAGCCAAGTATCCACCGACCCTGCAACTCGAGCGGCGCCCGCAGGCGAAACTCGAAGGAGACCGCTCGCAGCATGACGCCCAGCGAGAGCAGGCTTAGCGGCACGTAGAGCTGACCCATGATGACGCCCCAGCCGTTGGGAAATGCAGCGGCAAACACGCCCAGACCCAAAAGCAGCCAGAACTCGTTGGCGTCCCGCCACGGCCCCAGCAGGGACACCATGCGCGGCCGCAATGTTTTGGGTGCAACCAGGGTCAGGCACCCCACACCGATGTCAAAGCCGTCGAGCACCACACCCGCTGCCACAATGGAAAACAGCAAGCCCATGAAAACCAGCGGCATCCAGAAGGCCGGGTCTTCGGCGCTGAACCCCAACAGTTCGACCAGCGTATCGACGATCATGCCCGCCCCCTGCGCCGCGCTACCGGCACCACCCCATACTGCATGCTATGTCGCAACAGCTGAAAGAAGCCCTGCAGCAACAAGGCGTACACGCACAAATGGGCGGCGATGCTGATTGCCAGTTGGCGGGGCTGTGCAGCGCCGGCCACTTCAAGGAAGGTAATCGTCTGATTGACCACGAAGGGCGCCAGCCCCATCAGCACGTGGCTCAACAAGGCAAGGCCCGACACCCATCCCAAGAAGGTGAGGCTCGAGAAAACACGTCGCCATACAGCGGGCAGGTCGCCGTGCTCGATGTACTTGCGGCGCAAGCACCAAAAAGCGCCCAACGCGGCCAGAGCCATGGCCAGTGCGACCAATAAGGACAGGCGAAACGTCCAGAATGTGAATGCCACCGGGGGGTGCATGCCCGAGAACCGGTCAAGCCCGAGCAGGTCTCCCTGGGCGTCTTGCGCCAGCCATCTGTCGCCCGCCTTCGTCCAGGAAATCATTCCTAAAGTTTCGGCACGGCTTTCAAGCGGCCAACCCAATAGCGCCAGATCGGGCTGGGATCCAGTTTGCCAATAGGCCGCAGTAGCAGCCGCCTTGGCCGGTTGGTGCGCAACAACCACCCCGCCGTAACCGGTTATGGCCACAACGTACAACAGCACAGCCGCGAGTCCCACCAGCGCCCCAGTTTGAAACACGTTTCGGCCGCTGTGATCGGCCGGCAGGGAAGACGCCCGCCGTGCAATGACGCCCAGAAGCAAAAAAGCCACCGTCAGCGCGGCGGCGGCCAGAAACAACACGAGCAGCCAGACTGAAGACGGGTTGAAGACCACCTGGTACCAATCCACCACGTAATACTCGCCGTTCAGGAAACCCGTGCCGGTGGGCGTCTGCATCCACCCCACCAGCGCCAAGGCCCAGAAGATGGACAGCAAGGTGCCCGACGCCACCATGAACACCACCGCGGTGTGAGCGACTTCGGTCAGACGGCGCTGGCCGAACAGCATGGCGCTCATGAAGCAAGACTTGACGATGAAGGCGGTAAGCATGGCCGCCGCCAGCAAGGGCCCGGATACGTCGCCGATGCGCTCGAACAAACCGGGCCACAGGCTACCCAATTGAATAAGTACGGGCACTGCCCCCGCCAATGCCAAAATTGCAGCCAAGGCATAGACGCGCACCCAGAAACGGTAGGCCTGCATCCAGGCGTTACCTTCGGTTCTGTGATGAGCCAGCTTGAAAAACAGCAATATCCAGGCAAGGCCCAGCTCGATAAGCAGGAATAGGGACATGAACCCCAGGCTGACAAGGAACTGCACCTGGGATAGCCAGACGGTTGTATTCGCCATAATGGTCGCTAGTTTAGAGCCTGTACGCAGAGTTTTGGGTGGCAAAGCGGGCAAATATGTGTGAACGTGGCAAAATGCGTACTTTGCATGACTATTTCTTGTCCCTCTTTTCGCAATGACCGCTGCTTCGACTCCACCGACCTCAAATTTTCTTCGCACGCTTATTGAACGCGACCTTGCTGAAGGCCGTTACGCCGGAAAACGCTGGGCCGGCCGCCCCGGTCCGGCCGGCGTGCAGCAAAAAGGTCAGGTCGACGACGCGCGAATCCGCACCCGGTTTCCCCCCGAGCCCAATGGCTACCTTCATATTGGCCACGCCAAAAGCATATGCATCAATTTTGGCCTGGCACGCGACTACCAGGGTGCCTGTCATTTGCGTTTCGACGACACCAACCCCGAAAAAGAAGAAGACGAATACGTTCAAGCCATTATCGAGGCGGTAAAGTGGTTGGGTTTTGACTGGAAGTTCCAGAACGAAGACAACCTGTACTATGCCAGTGATTATTTCGGCTATATGTACGACTTTGCCTGCGCCCTGATCGAATCGGGCGATGCGTATGTCGACGAGCAGTCGGCCGAACAAATGCGCAGCACCCGCGGCACGCTAACCGAAAAAGGTGTGGATTCGCCGTGGCGCAATCGCCCGGCTGCCGAATCGTTGGCGCTGCTTGAAGAAATGCGCGCCGGCAAGCACCCAGACGGCAGCCTGGCCTTGCGCGCCAAGATCGACATGGCCTCGCCCAACATGAACATGCGCGACCCCGTGCTGTATCGCATTCGTCATGTGCCGCATCATCGTACGGGCAGCGATTGGTGCATTTACCCCATGTACACCTGGGCCCACCCGGTCGAAGACGCGCTCGAAGGCATCACCCACAGTTTTTGCACGCTCGAGTTCGAAGACCAGCGCCCGTTCTACGACTGGATCCTCAACAAGCTGGCCGACCTGGGCCACCTTGCCCGGCCACTGCCGCAGCAGACCGAGTTCGCCCGCTTGAACCTCAGCCATGTGGTCACCAGCAAGCGCAAGCTGCTTGAACTGGTCCGTGGCGGACACGTGGCCGGCTGGGACGACCCGCGCCTGCCCACCCTGGCCGGGCTGCGCCGCCGAGGCTACACTCCCGCCTCGATCAGGCTGTTCTGCGAGCGCCTGGGCGTATCAAAGGCCGATTCGCGCATCGATTACAGCGTGCTTGAGCAAGCGCTGCGCGACGACCTCGACCCCAAGGCCGAACGCCGCGTGGCGGTGCTGGACCCGCTCAAACTGGTCATTACCAACTACCCGGAAGGCCAAAGCGAACTGTGTCACGCACCCAGCAATCCCCATCAGCCCGAACAGGGCAAGCGCGAGTTTCCGTTTACGCGCGAGCTGTGGATCGAACGCGACGACTTTCGCGAAGACCCGCCCAAAAAATACTTCAGGCTTTTTCCGGGCAATACGGTGCGTCTCAAGTACGGTTATATCGTGCGTTGCACGGGCTGCGTCAAAGACGAAGCGGGCAATGTCATTGAAGTGCATGCCGAGTACCTGCCCGAAACCAAAAGCGGCACACCCGGCGCCGACTCGGTCAAGGTCAAGGGAAACATTACCTGGATCAGTGTGGCGCACGCCATTCCAGCCGAAGTGCGCATGTACGACCGCCTCTTCATCGACGCCCACCCCGACAGCGGCAACAAAAACTTTCTCGACGCCCTGAACCCGGATTCTTTCAATACAGTGCAAGCGTGGCTTGAGCCGGGCATTCAGGCTCATCCCGAAAACTTCTGGCAGTTCGAGCGTCTGGGCTATTTCGTCGCCGACCGCATCGACTCCACCGTCGAGCGACCGGTGCTTAATCGTTGCACCACCTTGCGCGATTCATGGGTCTGAACATGAGCAAACCCGCCTCCCAACACAAAGGCGCTGCGGCGCTCGACTTTAAAAGCGCGGCGCTTTATGCGCTGCGTGTGGTCATTCGCAGTGCCGACATGTCCGAGCTCCAATCTGCGCTGGACCAGCGCATGAGCGACGCCGGCTCATTTTTTGAGAACGAGCCGGTAGTGCTCGACGCCACCGCCATCGACGCTGAACTAGACTGGCCTGCCTTGCTGCAGGCGCTGCGCGATCATCGTCTGCACCCCATCGGGGTGGTCGCACAAGGCAGTGTGCTTGAAGCGGCGCGCGCCTGCGGTCTGCCAGAGGTTGATCTTTCCAGCCCACCGGCTCGTCCGGCCAGCACGCCCGCGCCCGAAGCCGAGGTGCCCGTGGTGGCGCCGGCTGCTGCAGCATCCCCCCAAACCCCGCCAACAGCGCCGCAAGCGCCCGCTGCACCCGCGATTGCTCCGGCGGCCATGGTGGTGAATCGCCAGCTCCGTTCGGGCCAACGCATTTACGCCCGAGACACCGACCTGATTGTTATAGGGGTGGTCGGCCAGGGTGCCGAAGTTATCGCCGACGGCAATATCCATGTATACGGGCCGTTGCGCGGCAAAGCCATGGCCGGTGCGCGCGGCGACGCCAGTGCCCGCATCTTTACCACCCAGCTCGACCCCGAGCTGGTAGCGATTGCGGGTGTGTACCGAGTTATTGAAACCAAGCTCGAAAGCGATGTGCACAATCAGGCAGCCATTGTGCAGCTCGACGGCGAAACACTCCAGATCAAATCACTGGGCACAAAAGCGTAACAGACATTATTTGTTGCCAAGCCCTTATTCAATTAACGTCATCTCGCGGCAATCGAACACAATTTTGCTTTACGATTACGAGATTTATAACCAGAGGACTCAAACGTCATGACACGCATCGTTGTGGTGACTTCCGGCAAAGGCGGCGTGGGCAAAACGACCACCAGCGCCAGTTTTTCAGCGGGCCTGGCCATGCGCGGCCACAAGACCGTCGTCATCGACTTTGATGTGGGTTTGCGCAACCTCGACCTGATCATGGGCTGCGAAAGGCGAGTGGTCTACGATTTCGTCAATGTCATTCAAGGCGAAGCCACATTGAACCAGGCGCTGATCCGCGACAAGCAACTTGAAAACCTTTTCATCCTGCCCGCTTCGCAAACGCGCGACAAAGACGCACTGACCAAAGAGGGCGTCGAAAAAACCCTTAACGACCTCAAGGGAATGGGTTTTGAATACATTGTGTGCGACTCGCCTGCCGGCATCGAAACCGGGGCGCTGATGGCCTCGTATTTCGCCGATGACGCCATTGTCGTGACCAACCCCGAAGTATCGTCGGTGCGCGACTCTGATCGCATCCTGGGCATCTTGTCGGCCAAATCGCACCGCGCCATCACCAGCGAAGAGCCCATCAAAGAGTACCTGCTGCTTACCCGCTACAACCCAAAGCGCGTGTCCGACGGCGAAATGCTCTCGTTGCAAGACATCGAAGACATCCTGCGCATCAAGCTTATTGGCGTCATTCCCGAATCGGAGTCGGTGCTGCAGGCGTCCAACCAGGGCATTCCCGCGATTCATTTGCGCGACACCGACGTTGCGGTTGCCTACCAGGACGTCGTCTCGCGTTACTTGGGCGAAGAAAAACCCCTGCGTTTTGTCGACTACGAGAAACCCGGCCTGTTCAAGCGCCTTTTCGGAGGCAAGTAATATGTCTTTCCTGTCATTTCTACTCGGACAAAAAAAGACCTCGGCCAGCGTTGCGAAAGATCGCCTGCAACTGATTCTGATCAACGAGCGTGGTGGCGGTCGAGGCCCCGACTATCTGCCCCAGCTGCAAAAAGAGCTGGTCGAAGTTATTTCACGCTACGTCAAGATCAACCCTGACGACATCAAGGTCAACCTCGACCGCCAAGACTCCCTCGAGGTGCTTGAGGTCAAGATCGAGATGCCCCAGGCCGAGCCCAACGCTTAGTCGCTTGACTACCCCTGACCCGACTCAGGGCAACAAAAAGCCCCTTGTCAGAACGAACCAAGTTTGTTCTGACAAGGGGCTTTTTGCTTATAGACGGATTAGCGGTTTTTGCCGACTTGGTCGCCGATGACACCGCCGATCGCTGCGCCGCCGACCGTACCTAGCACACCGCCGTTGGAAATGACTGCACCTGCTACGCCGCCGAGGCCGGCTCCCGTAACCGTGCTTTTTTGCCGGCTGCTCATGTTGTCCCATGAAGAACAACCTGCAGCTGCAATGGCTAACAGACCAATACTGACCAACTTGGTAAGACGATTCATTTTCATTGTGTACTCCGACTTTCAACAGTGTTGAAACCACGATAGCGCGTTTGCACGGCGTTGCAAAGACCAAGTGTTAACGTCGGCAAAAACTGTATCAGCCCCGCGCTGATCACCATACGGACGCTCAGCACATAGCGTGCCGGCCAAAGGCACCAAAGCCCGTCAGCATGGGGTTTGGTCACTGCTCAAAATAGAAGGGACACCGAACGGGATCGCAGAAGCAGGCGTCGATACTTACAATTTACTGAATATATGCAACACACTTGCGCAACAACCGCGTGCGCGGCGAACAAGGCCGTCGGTCAGCGCAAAATGGCTGACCGGCGGCCCGACCCGTGATCACTTCAGGGCTTTGTAGCGCAGGCGGCGCGGCTTGGCGGCCTCTTCACCCAGGCGTTGGCGCTTGTCGGCTTCGTATTCCTGGTAGTTGCCGTCAAAGAACACCACTTGGGAATCGCCCTCGAACGCCAGAATGTGCGTAGCAATACGGTCAAGAAACCATCGGTCGTGGCTGATGACCAGAACCGTGCCTGCAAATTCAAGCAAGGCATCTTCGAGGGCACGCAAGGTTTCCACGTCAAGGTCGTTGGAGGGCTCGTCAAGCAGCAGCACGTTGCCGCCCGAGATCAGCGTTTTGGCAAGGTGGAATCGCCCGCGCTCACCCCCCGACAAATTGCCGACTCGCTTGTTCTGATCTCCGCCCTTGAAGTTGAAGCGGCCCAGATAAGCGCGTGACGACATCTCGAACTTGCCTACCGTAATCAGGTCGGCCCCATCGGACAGGGCCTCAAACACGGTTTTTTCGTCAGGCAGCGATTCGCGCGATTGATCTACATAGGCAAGCTGTACCGTCTGGCCGATTTTTACCTGGCCCGAATCAGGTTGTTCTTTGCCGGCGATCATGCGAAACAGGGTGGACTTACCGGCCCCGTTGGCACCGATGATACCCACAATGGCCCCCGGCGGAACCTTGAAGCTCAGGTTGTCGATAAGCAGGCGGTCTGCGTAGCCCTTTGAGACGTTTTCAAACTCGATAACCTCGTTGCCCAGGCGCTCGGCTACCGGAATAAAGATCTCTTGAGTTTCGTTGCGCTTTTGATAGTCGTGCGAAGACAGCTCTTCGAACCGGGCCAGCCTGGCCTTGGCCTTGGCCTGGCGCCCCTTGGGATTTTGCCGCACCCATTCCAGCTCTTTCTTGATGGTTCGCTGACGAGCCGATTCGGCCGCTTCTTCTTGCTTGAGGCGTTCCTCTTTCTGTTCGAGCCACGAGCTGTAATTGCCCTTCCAGGGTATGCCGTGGCCCCGGTCTAGCTCAAGGATCCAATCGGCCGCGTTGTCCAGAAAGTAGCGGTCGTGGGTAACAGCAACCACGGTGCCGGGGAACTTGCGCAGGAACAGTTCCAGCCACTCGACGCTCTCGGCATCCAGGTGGTTGGTGGGTTCATCGAGCAGCAACATGTCGGGCTTGGAGAGCAACAGCCGGCAAAGCGCCACGCGGCGCTTTTCGCCGCCCGACAACTTTCCGACCGTGGCATCCCAGGGGGGCAGGCGCAAGGCGTCGGCGGCGATTTCCATTTGATGCTCAATGTCGTCGGAACCGCTTGTGGCCGCCGCTGCAATAACGGCTTCGAGTTCGGCCTGCTCTGCCGCCAGCGCGTCGAAATCGGCATCAGGTTCGGCGTAGGCTGCATAGACTTCGTCTAGCCGCTTGCGGGCCGTGAAAAGCTCGCCCAGCCCCTCTTCGACCGACTCGCGCACTGTGTGCTCGGCGTTAAGTACCGGCTCTTGAGGCAAGTAGCCAATTTTGAGGCCGGGCATTGGAGTGGCTTCGCCCTCGATTTCGCGGTCGACGCCGGCCATGATGCGCAACAAGGTCGACTTGCCTGCGCCGTTCAGGCCCAG
>NZ_DATJBQ010000115.1:0-7272 GCF_035515275.1 Pusillimonas sp. | reverse complement strand
CGTGGGGTCGATTCCCTGCTTTTCGTCGGCCATTGTCGATGCGTTTTCCCACCTGGGTGTAACCCATATGAACATGCCCCATAGCGCCTTCCGGGTATGGCAGCAAAGCCGCGCCCTTGGGCTGGATCAACGTTAATCACTCGAGACCTCATGCAAGTTACTTTAGACAAGATTTACCCCATGCCGTGCAATGCCGACACCGCATGGAAGTTTTTGCAAGACATAGAAGCGGTTGCCGAATGCATGCCGGGGGCCAGCATTACCGAACGCATCAACGACAAAAGCTACAAAGGTGCGGTGTCGGTAAGGCTGGGGCCGGCATCCATGTCGTTCAAGGGACAGATCACGGTGGTCAGCATCGACGCCGCCACACAAACCCTGCACCTGATTGGCAAGGGCACCGACACCACCGGCACTTCGGGTGCTTCGATGGATCTTTTGGCTACCGTGCGCGCAGCGGGCGAGCAGTGCGAGCTTGTCGGCAAAAGCAGCATTACCATGAACGGCAAGGCCGCCGCGTTTGGCGGCCGCATGATGGATTCGGTTTCCGAGCAGATATTGAAGCAGTTTGCCGCCAACTTCGCGCAAAGGGTAAGCGAGATGCAGGCTCAGGGGCAAAGCAACATGGCCGCTGCTGAGAGCGATGACGCGAATGACCACGCGCCGCCGGCTCGTGGCGCCAAGGCAGCTTCGAAACCGCAAGAGCTTAACGGCCTGACGCTGCTCTGGGCGGTGGTTGCCGACTGGTTCCGTCGCCTGTTCACACGCAAGCCTGTGTAGGCTGAAGAGGTGGTGTATGGCCGGCCAGCAGCAAAACTTTATTTCAACGCTTAAAAACGAGCTTGCTGAACACGGCTATGTGGCCGATTCCAGTCTGGCGGCCACCCTGTTGCTGGCCCAAGGCCTGGAACGGCCGGTGCTGCTCGAAGGCGAGGCCGGCGTGGGCAAAACCGATGTAGCCAAGGCCTTGGCCAAGGCGCGCAACACCCGCCTTATCCGACTGCAGTGCTACGAGGGGCTGGATGCCCACTCTACCCTTTACGAATGGAACTACCAGCGTCAATTGCTGGCCATCAAGCTGCTCGAGCACGACGAGCGCAGCGCCTCGGAAAAAGAAAAGAACATATTTTCAGAAGCGTATTTACTGAAGCGCCCGTTGTTGGAAGCCATTACGGCGGAGCCGGCAGCCGTGCTGCTTATAGATGAAATCGATCGCGCCGACGAAGCGTTCGAGGCCTACCTGCTTGAGCTGCTTTCCGACTATCAGGTTTCCATTCCAGAACTGGGAACCATACGGGCGCGCAGCCGCCCCCTGGTCATTCTTACTTCGAACGGCACGCGCGAGCTGTCCGACGCCCTGCGTCGCCGCTGCCTTTACCACTATGTCGACTACCCCGATTTCGCCAAAGAACTACTGATCGTGCAGGCGCGTGTGCCCGCGGCCCCCATTGCATTGGCGCGTCAGGTGGTGGAATTTGTACAGGCGTTGCGCGGGCTCGACCTGCGAAAAAAACCGGGTATTGCCGAAACGCTGGACTGGATCAGCGCCCTGCTGCAGCTGAATATCAGCACACTGGATGACAACGGCCTGGAAAACATCATGAGCTCGCTGTCTGCACTGGTGAAAACCCATGAAGACCGTGCACGGCTCACCGTACCTGTCGTGCAAAAGATGGTGGCGGCATGTTGACGCCCTACTTTTCGTCGGCGCAAGCGCCTCCGATGCCCTCGGGATCAAATCAAGGTTCGCCGCCTTGCGCGCTGTTGGAATCGACCCGGCTCGAGGCCATGCTTCAGGCCCGCTACGTGGGTTTTGCCGAATTTTTGCGTATCAACGGATTCAAGCACGCCGATGCATCCACCGCCCTGCAGGCACTGCAGTGCACCGGGCAACTGGATGTTGACGTGGTGCGCTGGACGCTGCGCGCCGGGCTGTGCAGCGGGCCTTCTGAATGGCGGCGCTTTGACGAGCTTTTCGACCTTTGGTTTCTTGCGGGCATGCAGCGCCAACGCACCGAAGTTCGTGCCTCGGGGGTTGCCAACGTAGACACCCGCCAGTTGGGCGGCCTGCACGACCCTAGTGCAGGCATGCCATTGGAGACTGACAGTGGCGAAGGACAAGACGCAGGCGGAGCAAGCAGCTCGGAAGGCAGCAGCCCATACGAAATTATTGAGCAGGCTGATTTTCGCCAGTTGCACGAGCCCGAATCGCTACGCGCGCTTGAAGAACTGATGCAGCGCTTTGCCAAACGGCTAAGGCAAATAGAGTTGCGGCGCGACCAGCCTTCGATGACAGGCCGCCGCCTTGACCTCGCCCGCAGCCTGAGGCGCAGCGTTTCTTACGGCGGACTGCCCCTGGAACTGGCCTGGCGCAACCGCCGCAAACAGTTGCCCAGGCTGATATTGCTGCTGGACGTCAGCCGCTCGATGAGCCTTTACAGCTTTTTCTATCTTAGGCTTGCACGGGTCCTGACATCGATATTGGGCGACGTGCATTGCTTCATGTTTCACACTCGGCTGACCAGAATCTCGCAAGCGCTGCGCGACCCCGACCCCGGCCGTGCGCAAGAAAGCCTGCATCTGCTTTCCAGTGGATGGGCGGGCGGCACACGCATTGGCGATTCTTTGCAGCAGTTCAACCGCGAATATGCGCCCCGCCTGCTCCACGGGCGCAGTTGCGTGCTTATCGCCAGCGACGGCTACGACACGGGCCCGGCCGAACAAGTGTCGGACGCGTTGCGCGCCATAAAACGGCGGGCACGCAGCATCGTCTGGCTTAACCCCCTGGCGGGCCGCCCCGGCTACACCCCCACATCAGCCTGCATGCAGGCCGCCCTGCCCTTGATAGATAAGCTTGTTCCGGCCGGCAACCTGGCCGGCCTGGAGCGCGCGCTGCCCGACATCTGGAGGGCCTGCAGATGAACACCGTTTCTTTGAACGCTGCCTTGCTAAGCGAAGCGCTGCAGCTGACCGAACATAATCAGCCCTACGCCTGGGCCACCGTGGTTCGCGCCACGCCCCCTTCTTCGGCCTACGTGGGCGCGCAGGCCATTGTCACTGCAGACGGCACTTTGCACGGCTGGGTCGGCGGAGGCTGCGCGCGCAGCATCGTCGTGCAAAGCTGCCTTGAGGCCATTGAGCACGGCAACTCGAAACTGATTCGCATCAGCAACGAAGAAGGCGTTGTGGATACGGACACCGAAGTCCATGCCATGCCCTGCGCCAGCAACGGTACGCTTGAACTCTTCATACAATCGGTCAACCCCACGCCTGCGCTGTGCATCGCCGGCTCCACCCATGCCGCAATAGCCGCCGGAGAGTTCGCCGCCATGCTGGGCTGGCGGGTGTTTTATGAACAACCCGACGGTGGTAGTGGTGATGGCGGTGGCGGTACTGCAGGTGCTGGCGGTGGCTCAAGTCACGAAGGCGACAAGCGTTCGGCCGCTGATTCCATGCGTCAAGCCGGTGGCTCCACGTATCAAGACAACGGCCCGGAACCTGATTACGTTCTGGTTGCCACACAAGGCGAAGACGACATTGGACACCTGGAACGCGCGCTAAAAGGGCCGGCCAAAAAGGTGCTGCTTATTGCCAGTACCCGCAAGGCGGCCACATTAGTCGCGGCAATGCGGCAACTGGGTATCAGCGAAGACAGGCTGGCCGACCTGGAAAGCCCCGCTGGGCCGGATATTCTTGCCGGCACGCCCAGTGAAGTAGCCCTGGCCGCCGTGGCTGGGCTGGTGCGCGCGCATCGTGCTGGGCCTGACCGAGCACATAAAGACGGCCATGCAGGGCACGCAGAAGAAACAGAATCCGATGCAGCGCAGGCTACACACGATACGCCCTCGCCAGCCACCCTGGCCCAAACCGCGCCTGCCGAGCCCGCCAGCCCGCCCGCGTATATCAACCCGGTTTGCTTGCGGGCCATCAACCAGGAAACCGCCCTTCACACAGTCACCATGGGCGATCAAACACATTACTTTTGTTGTAACTGCTGCAAGACCAAGTTCGACGAAGAGCCCGAAAAATACCTGGATATCGCCCGAAACATGAACAGGCCCTTATGAAGAAAGCGACAGGCCCAACATCGACTGCTGGCGGGCCGAGTATGGGCGGCAGCCCTAACCGCCCGTCCAGACCCGGGTTGTGCTTTTCAGCCGTTGTGCTGGCGGCGGGCGAATCCACACGTATGAACGGACCCCACAAAATGTTGCTTCCGGCACCGACAGAGCCGGTTGTCCGTCGCAGCACTGCGGCCGTCGCGGGTTCAGGTGCGACAGAAGTCGTTGTCGTTACGGGCCACAACCACGCGCTGGTGGCCGAAGCATTGCGCGACCTGCCCATGCGCATTGTCTACAGCCCCGACTACCAACACGGCCAGATGACCTCTGTAAACGTCGGGCTGGCCGCGTTGGCTTTACCGTGCGACGCGGTCATGGTTTGTCTGGCGGATCAAGTGCTGCTTTCAGCAGCCGATTACGCACAATTGGCGCAGGCCTACCTGAACCGGCCTTACGGCTCGATACTGGTGCCCTATTTTGAAGGCAGGCGCGGCAACCCCATTGTTTTCGACCGCAAGCATATTGCCGAAATCTTGCAAGGCCAACGCAACCTGGGCTGCAGAAAGCTGGTGCAGGACAACCCGGAAGCGGTCTACGTTTATGAGGCCGAGCATGACGGCTATGTTCTGGACCTGGACACCCCGCAAGACTACGAGCTTGTGCTGAAGCGCTTGGTAGCAGCCGGGCCTCAAGTTTCGCCAGCCCCCCGAAGCCCCTGACCTTTCCGGTATACTCCGCGAACATTTAATTACACAAGGAGAGGCGACGTGAAAAAGTATTTAGCCGCAGGTGCGCTGGCGATGGCCAGCTTCACCGCGTTTGCACAGCAGTTTCCCGGGCCGATTATTGCCGAGTATTACATGGAGACTATGTCGGTGCCAAAGGGCTGGGAGCTTTCGTACAAAGGGGTGGAAAATAAAGTCCAGGTCTTTACCATGAACCGGGATTTGGATGCTTACCCGCAAACCGCCATGCTGCAGCCTGTCGATCAAATGCGGCGCGTCATGTGCGGCGACGACTCGTTGAAAGACATGATTAAAAGCGGGGTTAAGGTTCGGGTTGACTCACGAGACAAAGAAAACGGCAAAGTAAAAACCACCAAAGGGCCGATATTGTCGTCGTGCTAAGTGTGTCAAGGCGGCCCGCATGGCGGCTGTTGCTAGAATGACAGCCTTGCTGGGCCGCCTCTTGCTGACCTGACACATTCAAGCACCACCCAAAACAATGTTGAAATCGCTTTTCCGCGTCGACCTGCGACGCCTTATTTTATGGATGTGTCTTTTCTTTGTGATTTTGGCGTTAGGTAACAGCCTGCATGCGGCCTATCAGGTTCAGCGCAGCTTATTACTGCAACATCACCTGGACACCAACCATATCTACGCCGAGAAGCTGGCACGGGTAACGAGTTCATTCTTCGAACATTCGGCGCAGGCGGTCACCGCCGCCGCACTGGACGTGACCCATAGCGCACTTGACCCGATTGCCACGCAACAGGAACTTGAACAACTGGCCAGCATCACTGACAGTTTCAATGCCCTGATTGCGGTCGATTCAACAGGCAAGATCTTTGCCGCCATCGCCCACAACTCTTCGGTCGCCGGCGCATCACTGGTGGGCACTTCGCTGCAAACGCCGCAAGCCAGAGCACTGCTCGAGGTAAAGAACTCAGTCGGCATCAGCGGCGCCATCATGGGACGCTCAGGCCGCTGGATAAGCTTTATTTCGCACCCCATTTTTGCACCCGATGGCAGCTACGCCGGCTTCATCGCCGGCGCCGTGCATCTGCACGGCAGCAGCGCCCTGAAAAATGCGCTGGACAAGCACCATTACCAGGACGGGTCTTACTTCTACATTGTCGATGACTCGGGCTCAGCCGTTTATCACCCTCAGCAAAGCCTGATCGGCACGTCGTTTGGCGACAGGCCGCCCGTACAAGCCGTGCTCAAGGGCGAATCGCGAACGCAACGCGTGAATCACCCCGAATCGCCTGACCATTTCGTCAGCTACATGCCCATACCGTTCTCCAAGTGGGGAATCGTCGCCTTACGGCCCACCGAGCTGGCCATATCCAGCGTCAACGAACTGTTTCTGCGCACCCTTTATTATTCCTTGCCTCTGTTCATCATCAGCCTGCTGGCGATCTGGTGGCTGGCACGATTCATCGCGCGGCCCTTGCGTGAGCTGGCCAACGTGGCCGCCCATCTGGACAACCGTGACAACTTCGCGCATATACGCTTCATTAAAGGCTG
This sequence comes from Pusillimonas sp., assembly GCF_035515275.1. Taxonomy (GTDB): domain Bacteria; phylum Pseudomonadota; class Gammaproteobacteria; order Burkholderiales; family Burkholderiaceae_B; genus Pusillimonas. The sequence goes on along the minus strand of NZ_DATJBQ010000115.1, from coordinate 962 downwards.
GTATCTTGAGGCGGCCCTGATCCGAAAGGGGTTGATGCAAGGCTTTTCAGCGGTCAGCAATCGGCTGCGCAAGCTTCATCTTGAAGGCTCGACCGACCCGCTTACCGGCGTGGTCAACCGCCGTGGCCTGGACACGGCCATTGGCAGACTGACCGACACCGCACAAAGCACCGCCGTGGTCATGATCGACGTCGATCGGTTCAAGGACGTCAATGACAAGCACGGCCATGCCGTGGGCGACGAGGTGCTTAAAACGGTTACCGCGTTGATTATGGCCAAAGCCCGGAAAGAAGACGTGGTCGCCCGCATGGGTGGCGAAGAATTTGTTATTTTGCTGCCCGACACCGAACTTGAACAAGCAAAACTTTTTGCCGAGCGCCTGCGGCTGACAGTCGCGCAAACTGTCTTCGACAGCGCCGGAAACATCACCGTTTCACTAGGTGTCGCGTGCTTCCCGCAACATGCGCCCTCTGTTCAAGACGCCCTGGAGCTGGCCGATGCCGCGCTATACCGGGCCAAGGCCGCAGGCCGCAACTGCGTGGAAACGGCGTAACGGCTGCGCGCTGAATAACTTCAGGTGCCTGGCCGTGCCAGACGCGGAATCACTCCCACTCAATGGTTAATAGCTCAACAACACCATTGATTTAATTGAGTTTATTCCCATTACCTTCTGCCAATGCCATCCAAAACACCATCCCCAAAAGTTCGCTTGACCTTGCGTGGGGTTGCCTGATGCTGCCTGGGTTTTGAGCGGATTGCGCATTTTCGGGCATAAATGGTGGTTTTTGGGGCGAATCGCCGGATCGTGGTATTAGAAAGGTGCTTTTATACCCTCCTGACCGGATCCATTTCCGAAGTCGTCTATGATCTGAACACGATAGGCTTGACTACACAGCCATTTGCAATTGAGTAAACCCCCATGACTGAAGCAGAGCTAGTTCAAATCCTGACGCGCGGCGAAG
>NZ_DATJBQ010000114.1:0-3399 GCF_035515275.1 Pusillimonas sp. | reverse complement strand
GAACATGAGTTTTTGGGGCGTACCAAACGCTTGGGCTATCTTGTTGCTGGCTTGTCTGTTTGTGTTCTGGCGGGGTTGGGTGGCATTGCACACCTATTGAACTTGATCTGATAATTGTACGGGTCAAACTGGTGCTATCCGCAGATCAAGTCGCGACTGCTACATTTCATTCAACCTTGGCACTTTGTGGCCGAAGGCTTTTTTGCTTAGTATTTGTTTGTGAATGCTAACTGATTTTGTGCTCCAATTGTGCGCCAATCGTAAGCGATCCATGAAGCACAGGGTTTTCAGGCAGCCAGTCCCATGGCAACCTGTTGGACATCTAAATTCCATGGGAGCAAGGCCTCGATGTCTTCAACCGTTTTTGCCAGCGGCAACCGTTCCAGCACATGCTTGAGCCACGTGTAGGGCTCATGGCCATTGGCCTGCGCCGTGGCCACCAGCGAATAGACCACCGCACTGGCGTGGGCGCCGCTCGGCGTGTCCGCGAACATCCAGCCCTTTCTTCCAATCACGAAGGGACGAATCGCGTTCTCGACGGCGTTGTTGTCCACGGGCAAATCACCGCGCTCGGTATAGCGCACCAGGCGCGACCAGTATTTATTCAGGTACGCCAGCGCTTCGCCCAGCTTGGTTTTGGGCGCCACCACCGGCAGGGCTGCATCCAGCCACTCGCGCAACGCGGCCAGCACCGGCAGGCTGCGCGTTTGCCGTGCATGCAGGCGCTGCTCGTCGGTGGCGTCTTTGAACTCGCGCTCGATACGGTACAGACGAGCGAAGTAGTCGATGGCCTGGTCGGCACGGCCCCGCTTGCCCTTGGTCTGGGCCCGTTTGGCGTCGACGAATTTACGCCGGGCGTGGGCGGCGCAAATCAGATGCTCAATGCCACCGGCGCGCACCACCGCGTTATAGCCTTCGTAGCCGTCGGTCATGAGATACCCCTGCCAGCCCTCGAGCAGGCGCAGCGGGACCTGCCCGGAGCGGCTCGGGTCGTAATCAAACAGGATCACCGCTTTGCCCGGTGGCCCGCCGCGTTGCACCCACATATAGCTTTGCGAGGTGGGCGCTTTATCCGGTTCCTTGAGTACCTGGACAGTGGTTTCATCCATATGGATGACGGCGGAGTCCAGCAAGGCGTCGCGCGCCAGGTTATGCAAGGGTTGCAGCACCTTGGACACGTTGATGGCCGAGCGGGCCAGGCTCTGGCGCGGAATAGCCACGCCGCTGCGCTCGAGCACACGGTTAAAACGATTCAACGGCAAGCCATCGACATATTTCACCGTCAGCAGCATGGCCAGGAAGCCCGCACTAAAGTTGCTGCGAGGCAGTGCCGTGGGCGGCACGGGCGCAATGACGGGTGCCGCATCACCGCCCGCACAGGCATACCGAGGCCGTATTGTGCGCAGCACTTCAATGCGCATCGGGATGATGTTTAGCTGTTCGCTGACTTCTTCGCCAATCTTGACCATGTGTTGGCCGCAAGCGCACAGGCGCTGGGCTTCAGGCACATCAATGACGATGTCGACACGCGGTAGCTCGGGAGGTAACGGGCGGCGTTTGCCGCGAGCGGCGGGACGGGATGCTGTACGCGACTGATCATCGTCCTCGTCCTGGTCGTCCTCAGGCTCATCGGTACTGGCATCAATCAACGCCTCGATTTCGTTAAACAGCAACCCCTGACCCCGGTGCGCTTCGCTGCTGGCCGCAAACATCTTGTACCGGGCCAGCCGTATTTCCTCGAGAAATTTTTGCACTTGCACAGCCACTTCGATGGCCACCCGGCGATCGACTTCAGCGCTCACCAGCCGGCTCACTTCGGCCTCTACCCGGCGGGTCACTTCAGTCTCAACTCGGGCGGCGATATCGGCCTGGAGAGTGGGGTGTGTTTCGACGTGAAGGCGTACGCGTTCGGCGCGCAGTAGCGCCTCCAATTCACGTTGCGTTTTCGGCAGAGTAGCGACCGAAGCTGGCACAGAAAGGCCAGGCTTTAACGGTTCGTAGGAGGGCTTTTGGGCGTGAAACGGCATGCCCGTATTTTACCCGATTCTCCTATGAAACGGCCTGATAACTCAAGGTTTTATGCGGTTTATTTGCCCATAAATCAAAGCCTTCCAAGAGCCACTCAAGTTCCTGCAACGTAAGGCAGTGGGTGAGTGTGCCGGACCCCGGTTCGGGCCAGGCGAAGCGCTCTTTCTCCAGGCGCTTTTGCCATAAACAGAACCCGTTGCGATGCCAATAAAGCGCCTTGATCTTGTTGCCATGGCGGTTCACGAACACGAATAAAGCCTCGCCAAACGGATTCATCTGCAGCTCTTGTTCCACCAGGGCGGCCAGGCCATCGATCTGCTTTCTAAAATCCACCGGCGCGCGGCACAAATACACCGAACCGATGCGACTGCCCGGATGCATTTAGCGCACCTGCCGGGCGACTGCACCCGCCAAGGCAGCCAGCCACTCGGGGGTCGGCAGCTGCGCAAGCTCCAGACGCACACCGGGTGCCAGGGTTAACGAACACCGCACGGGCTGGAAAACGTCGCTCACCTGCACCGCCACGAACTGGCCGCTGGCGCGTGGCGCCGCCGACGGGGCGATGGCCGTGCCGCCCGCAGCGGCCTTTAGGTGCTTGCGCCAGTAGTACAACGCCGACGCGGATAAGCCTTCGCGCTTGGCGTAAGCCTTGGTCTGGATGCCTTCGACGGCAATGGCTGCCAAGTGGTCCGACCAGTATTGCATTCTCTTCGACATATATGTCTGCTCCAAAATTGAACAGACTGAAGGTTGCGCCTTCCGTCAAAGCCCGACAAGGATGTGCTTACTGGATCGCTTACGAATGATTACTAAAATTGAGCTGATGAGTAAATGGTTAGAGGCGGCCAGAGACCGCCTTTTTAGTGCTCGCCATTTGGCCACTCGCGGCCAACCGCGGGCGCATCCACCCATTCGCGTTTTCCTGGTGGCAGTGGATACCCGCCGGAGGCTTCGGCCTCTTCCAGCAGTTCGCCTATCGTGTAGCGCGGTGGCCAGTGTCTGGCTGCGTGTAGCACGCGCAGGATGCGCACAGTGTCGTCGGCCGTGTCGTAGATCAGGATGTAAGTCCGGTGTGCGACAAGCTCGCGGGTGCCAGGTGCTCGACCAGTGCGGCCAAGGCCGGAGTGATTTATCAGCAGCGCGGCTTTTTCCGAAAACAATTCATCAAGAGCCAGGGCAGCAGCAGGCGCGTGTTGTGCGGTGTACTACTCGCGTATTTTCTTCCTGTCAGCGTGTGCTGGCCGTGTCCAAACCAGCTTCACGATGCAGTAACACTGGCCATTTTTCGGCGTGTTTCAGCCCGCCAGGCTTCGGCCTCGGCTTCCACTTCGACCGCTGAGATTACGTCGCCTGCATTGGCCGAGTCCAGGC
>NZ_DATJBQ010000113.1:0-4501 GCF_035515275.1 Pusillimonas sp. | reverse complement strand
GCCGTAAAAATGAATAAAAAGCGCTGGGCGGTGGTATACCCCAACTACGAGTACGGCCAATCAGCCGTGGCAACGTTCAAGAAGTTGCTTAAAGAAGCCCAGCCCGATGTCGAATTCGTCGCCGAGCAAGCGGCGCCGCTTGGTAAAGTCGATGCGGCAAACGTGATTCAGGCCCTTGCCGACGCCAAGCCCGATGCCATGTTCAACGTATTGTTCGCAGCCGATCTGGCCAAGTTGGTACGGGCCGGCACACAGCGTAATTTCTTCAAGGACCTTTCCGTAGTCAGCTTGCTTACCGGCGAACCCGAATACCTTGATCCTTTAGGTAGCGAGACCCCAGAAGGCTGGGTGGTTACGGGTTACCCGTGGTACGCCATTGACACGCCCGAGCATAAAAAATTCCTTGAGGCGTACCAAGCCAAGTTCAACGACTACCCGCGTTTGGGTACGATCGTAGGTTACTCGGCGATCAAGTCGCTTGCGGCCGGTATCAATAAAGCAGGCTCCACCGAAACAGAAGCCATGATCAAGGCCTTCAAGGGGCTTGATGTTGAAACTCCCTTCGGCCCCATTGTGTACCGCCCCATCGATCATCAATCGACCATGGGTGCCTATGTCGGCAAGCTCGCCGTCAAAGACGGCAAGGGCATCATGACCGATATCCGTTACATCAACGGCGCGGATGTTCAGCCTTCCGACGAAGAAATCAAGAAAATGCGTCCGGCCGAGTAAGGTCGTGCAAGAGGGTGCGCCATATTGGGGTGCACCCCCGGCCACAAGGGTGTGAATAGAAATGGATTTGTCGGGTCTGATCGTCCAGCTATTGAATGGGCTGGCTGAAGCGTCTTCATTGTTTCTGGTTGCCGCGGGGCTCTCGCTGATTTTCGGCGTAACTCGCATCGTCAACTTCGCGCATGGTTCGTTGTACATGCTGGGTTTGTACGTGGCGTACACCCTGGTTCAGTCCATCGGGCAGACGCCGTTGGGTTTTTGGGCGGGGTTGATCGCGGCGGCTTTGCTTATCGGCGCCTTGGGCGCCGCCATCGAAATAATATTGTTACGGCGCATTTATCGCGCGCCCGAGCTCTTCCAGCTATTGGCCACGTTTGCGCTCGTGCTTATCTTCAATGATGCCGCCATGTGGCTGTGGGGCCCCGAAGATCTTCTAGGACCGTTGGCGCCGGGGCTTAACGGCTCATTTCAGATCCTTGGCCGCTACTTCCCCTGGTACGACCTGGTGCTGATATTCATCGGTCCCCTGGTGCTGGGATTGCTGTGGTTGTTGCTGACCCGCACGCGGTGGGGCACCTTGGTGCGCGCCGCCACTCAAGACCGCGAAATCCTCGGTGCATTAGGGGTTAATCAGGCCTGGCTGTTTACCGGTGTATTTGCCCTGGGTGCCTTTCTGGCGGGCCTGGGCGGAGCAGTGCAGATTCCCCGGGTGCCTGCCAACCTTACACTCGATCTTAGTGTCATCGGCGATGCCTTTGTCATTGTTGTTGTGGGCGGCATGGGCTCCATTCCGGGTGCCTATATTGCAGCACTGCTCATTGCCGAACTCAAGGCCATTTGCATTGCACTGGGCACGGTCAGTTTCTGGGGGATCAGTTTTGCCTTTCCCAAGCTGACGCTGGTGGTCGAGTTCATCTTTATGGCCATTGTGCTGATTTTCCGGCCGTGGGGCTTGTTTGGCAAGCCGCAGGGGCACAGTCGCAACTCGGCGCCTATCGAAGCCCCGTTGCGCCGCTCAACCACGCCATTCAAGGTGCTGGTGGGCGTAGTTGTTGCCGTGCTCATCGTCATTCCGTTGTTGTCCGACTTGTTCCCTTACGCGCCAGTGCTGATGCTCGACATTATTATTTCGGCGTTGTTCGCCCTGAGCCTGCACTTCATGATGGGCCCCGGAGGCATGAACTCTTTTGGTCACGCAGCGTATTTTGGTCTGGGCGCCTACGGAGCGGCGCTGCTACTTAAAGTGGCCGCGTTTTCCATGGGTTGGTCCATTGCCATGGCTCCGCTCATTGCAGGCGTGGGGGCCCTGGTTTTTGGCTGGTTCTGCATACGGCTTTCGGGTGTGTACCTGGCCATGCTTACCTTGGCGTTTGCACAAATCGTATGGTCCATTGTTTACCAGTGGGACGACTTTACCGGCGGCTCGAATGGGCTGATCGGCATCTGGCCGCCTGGCTGGCTCGAGGGCGACGCATATTATTACTTTGCCTTTGCTGTGGTTCTGGTGGCTACGGTGATAATGCGCCGAATCCTGTTTTCGCCCTTTGGCTATGCCATGCGTTCGTCCCGCGACTCCGGCCTGCGTGCCGAGGCGGTGGGCATCAACGTCAAGCGGGTGCAATGGATCACATTCATCATCTCGGGCGTTTTTGCCGGCCTGGCAGGTGCGTTGTTTGTGTTCTCTAAAGGCAGCGCGGCACCCGAGGTCATTTCCATCAGCAAGTCGGTCGACGGCTTGGTTATGGTCTTGTTGGGTGGCGTTCAGACGCTGGTGGGGCCGATTGTCGGCGCAGCCACCTTCAAGGTGTTGCAAGACTATTTCTTGGGGGCGACCCAATATTGGCACGCCTTGTTCGGCGGCGTCATTTTGCTTCTTGTGCTTGCCTTCCCGCAGGGTATAGCCGGCTTCTTCAAACAACTGTTTGAAGGAATGAGCATGCGCCGCCGTGACAAGGTCAAGGAGAAAGCGGCATGAGTCTGCTCCAGGTCAGGAAACTCAGCAAGAAGTTCGGTGGTAACCAGGCGGTGGACGACATCAGTTTCGATGTTCGTCAGGGCGAGTTGCTGGCACTGATCGGCCCAAATGGCGCCGGCAAGACCACGACATTCAACATGGTCAATGGGCAGTTGCCGGCCAGCGCGGGCTCGGTGCAGTTACAGGGCACCGAGCTGATCGGCCTTGCGCCTCGCAAGATCGCCCATATGGGCGTTGGGCGCACGTTCCAGATTGCCGCCACGTTTGCTTCGCTTACTGTGGTCGAGAACGTGCAGATGTCCTTGTTGTCCCACCATCGAAAAATCTATTCGTTCCTAAGCGTGGCCGCCGACCAATATCGCGACGAGGCATTGTCCTTATTGGCCCAGGTGGGAATGGCCGAACAGTTCGACCGGCCTTGCAGCGAGCTGGCCTACGGCGACGTAAAGCGGGTAGAGCTGGCCATGGGCCTGGCCAATGACCCCAAGCTGCTTCTAATGGACGAACCCACCGCCGGCATGGCACCCAAAGAGCGCAACGAGCTTATGGCACTGACCAAAAAGCTGGTGGTCGAACGCAATATGGCGGTGCTCTTCACCGAGCACAGCATGGACGTAGTCTTTGCATATGCCGATCGAGTCATCGTATTGGCACGGGGCAAGCTTATTGCCGAGGGCGACGCCAACCACATCCGCAATCATCCCAAGGTGCAAGAGGTGTACTTCGGCACCGGCAAGACATTCGAAAAGAAACACACTACGCAGGCGGCAACATGAATCAAGTTCCTACATCGGCCGATCAGGCCCTGCTCGAGGTTTCCGGGCTCAACGCCTGGTACGGTGCGGCGCATATTCTGTTCGACGTCAGCCTGAATGTGCGCCGGGGCGAGGTTGTGGCCTTGATGGGTCGTAACGGCGCGGGCAAGTCAACCACGTTCAAGTCGATCATGGGGTTGATGGACAAATGGAAGGGCGACGTCAGCTTTATGGGCAAGCGCATTGACGGCAAGCAACCTTACGAGATCGCGCGGCAGGGCCTGGGGTTTGTGCCCGAAGACCGTCGCATCTTTACCGACCTTACCGTTACCGAGAATCTCGAGGTCGGTCGCCAGCCTGCCCGCAAATGGCCCGACGGCACATCCGCCCCAGAATGGGCTCCCGAGGCGCTGTACCAGTTGTTTCCCAACCTGGGCGCCATGCAAGACCGCCCCGGCGGCCACATGAGCGGCGGCGAGCAGCAGATGCTTACCGTGGCCCGCACGCTCATGGGCAACCCTTTTCTGGTACTGCTCGACGAACCCTCCGAAGGCGTGGCGCCCGTTATTGTCGAGCAGATGGCTGGAATGATTCTGGCCCTGAAAGAACAAGGCGTCAGCATCTTGCTTTCTGAGCAGAACGTGCATTTTGCCGAGCTCGTTTCCGATCGGGTCTATGTACTTGAAAAGGGCCAGATTCGCTACAGCGGCTCCATGGAAGAACTGGCCGAAAACGAAGAAGTTCGGCGGGCGTATTTAACCGTTTAGTTTTTTTTTGGTGGGTTCTGGTTTTAGTTGTTCAGTCGGACCATGGGCGGAGATGCCAGGCCCATACCACCACTCGTCCTAGTTACTCGTTCTACCTGTTAGTACCCCTTTAGATCCGAACCACGCCCAACAATCTCTCCACATCCCGGCACGATCAATCCCAACCAAAAGGGTCAGGGGCGGGGGCCTATCAGGCGGGCCTTTCGTCCCGCGCCGCATTTTCTTCATTTGGGCGGCTCAAAGGCGCCCGCTTGTCCGAATCCCGAGGAGCG
>NZ_DATJBQ010000112.1:0-35173 GCF_035515275.1 Pusillimonas sp. | reverse complement strand
TCCGCTCTGCGCCGGTGGGCGGGTATCAGCCCGAACAGCTCGCCGTGCTCAACGACCTGATTCAAGTGTTGTGGCTGGCAACGGCGCAACTGAAAGTACGCTTTGCCCAACAAAAAGAAGTCGATTTCGTCGAAATTTCGCAGAGCGCGCTGCACGCGCTGGGCCATGCCGACCACCCCTCTGAGCTATTGCTCAAGCTGGACGCTTCCATACGACACCTGTTGGTTGACGAGTTTCAAGATACCAGTCAGTCGCAAATACGGCTACTGACCTCGCTGACCGCCGGCTGGGAGCCCGACGACGGGCGAACGGTATTTCTGGTGGGCGACCCCATGCAGTCGGTCTACCGTTTCCGCAAGGCCGAAGTCGGTCTTTTCCTCAGCGTGCGTGACCACGGCCTTGGCCAGATTCCGCTCAACTCGTTGCAACTGACCGACAACTTCCGCTCCCAGGCCAATATCGTCAACTGGGTAAACAGCATGTTCGGGCCGCTGTTTCCCAAAGTGGCCGACCCCGGTATGGGGGCGATTCCCTATACGGCGTCCGAGCCTTATCATGCGGCCGTGCCGGAAGTGGGTGTCGAACTTCACCCGGTTTGGGTGCACGCCTCGCTCGACTCAGGCTCGGCCGTTCGTACCGCCGAGGCGATTGCCGTGAGTCTGGCGCGTGACGCCCTCAGTCGTCATGCCGAAAGCGATCATCCGGTCGCCATATTGGTGCGCGCGCGGGGCCATCTCGAAGGGGTCGTACGCAGGCTGTCTTCCCAGGGCATACCGTGTCGCGCGGTCGAGCTCTCTCCGTTGAAGTCGCGGCCTGCGGTCAACGATGCTGTGCAATTGGCCAGGGCCTTGTCACATCCCGCCGACCGCCTGGCCTGGCTCTCGGTCTTGCGTTCTCCGTTGTGCGGGCTCACCTTGAACAGCTTGCACGAGCTGTTCGGAGCCGACCACTACGCCGGCCCGCGCGACATATTAAAAAACTGGTTGCGCGAACCAGACGCAGCGCTAAGCCATGACGAGGCAATTCGCTTGCGTCACGCTTGTGCGGTGTTGCTCGACGAAAGCAACGCGTCGGGCGTCGTGCCGTTTGCCGCCTGGCTGCAGCAGTGCTGGGAACGCCTGGGCGGACCTGCTGTTTATTTTGCTGCGTCCGACCGCACTGACGTCGAGAGCCTGTTTCGGCTGGTAGAAAAGCTGGCACCGTATGGTGGGCTCGATCCGGCCGACCTCGAAGCGCGGCTCGACCAGCTGTACGCCGCGCCCGAAGGCGCAGGCCGGGCCGTCGAGGTCATGACCATCCACAAATCCAAAGGCTTGCAGTTCGAGTCCGTCATTCTGATGGGGATGCATCGCAGGCCTCGAGCTGACACGCAACCCTTGCTTCGCCTCGAACACAGCGAAGAGCGGCTGCTGCTGGGTCCTATAAAGCATCGCAGTTCTGACACGGCCGACCCGGTATCGGTATACCTGGCAGAACGCGAAAAAGAGCGCGCAGCGTACGAGGCGGATCGCTTGTTGTATGTGGCGGTCACGCGCGCCTGCCAAGAGCTGCACCTGGTGGGCGAAGTTGCGCTTGACGACGACGGTGCCGTCAAGGCCCCTAACGGTTCGAGCTTGCTCGGGCGCTTGTGGCCGCATCTGAAGCATCCCGAGCCGCCTCCGCTGGACGAACTGCTGGCAGGCGAGCCTGCACTCGAAGGAAGGCATGCAGTGCCGCCGCTTTGGCGCATGCAGGTTCAAAGCCTGCCCGATCATGGGTCGGATCCACAACCGTCCGTGCCGGCGTCACCGTGGCAATGGGCGCCCGACACCACTCATGAAGCGGCGGTCGGTACGGTGGCGCACGCCTGGCTTGAACGTTTGGGACGCGACGGCATCACTAGCTGGACAGTCGAGCGCCTCAGGCAAAGCACGCCGATACTGCGCAAGCAATTGGGCAGGGCTGGTTTGCCGGCTGCGTCGCTGGACGACGCTGCGGCGGTGGTGTGCGACACCTTGTGCGCCACGATATCCAGCCGGCGAGGTCAATGGCTGTTGGGGGCGGCAAGAGCCTACCGCGAATGGTCGCTAATTGATGCAACGGGGCGGGTCTCGGTCATTGACCTGGCCATTTCCGACGAAGAAGGGTGGTTGGTGGTTGACTACAAAACGGGCACGCCCTGGCAAGATGAAAGCCAAGAGGCATTCGCCGCTCGCATGCGTCAGCGCCATGGCGCCCAGCTGCAGCGCTATTGCGACCAGGTTCGAGCACTCGACGGGAGGCCGGCCCGTGCTGCTTTGTACTTCCCCAGGGCCGATATTTGGCTGGAATGCTGAAACCGATATGCAAGTCCTGTTAAACTCTTACGTGGCGGGCCCCTTCGCATGGTCCGGCGGCAAATCTGGTCAGGTCGGGAACGAAGCAGCCATAGTCGCTAAGGATCAGTGCCGAAGCCAGGCTCGCCACTTTGTTTTCGGCGCTTGCCCGTCCGTACCGCAAGTTGGGAGCAATCCGGTACACTTTTCTTTTGTCTTCCGATCGCCTTCTGGTTTGGGTCTTCTTGCATGACATATCTGGTGCTGGCGCGCAAATGGCGGCCGCGTTCATTTGACACTCTGGTCGGCCAAGATCATGTGGTCCGGGCGCTTACCCACGCCCTTAGCACTCAACGTCTGCACCATGCCTGGCTGTTTACGGGCACCCGCGGGGTTGGCAAGACCACGCTTTCGCGTATTTTGGCCAAATCGCTTAATTGCGAAACCGGCATTACCGCCACGCCTTGCGGCGCCTGCCGCGCCTGCACCGAAATCGACGCAGGGCGGTTTGTTGATTATGTCGAGCTCGACGCCGCCTCCAATCGTGGTGTCGACGAAATGACCCAGTTGCTTGAGCAGGCCGTATACGCGCCTGGTTCGGGCCGCTTCAAGGTCTACATGATCGACGAAGTCCATATGCTTACCGGGCATGCGTTCAACGCCATGCTCAAAACGCTGGAAGAGCCTCCCCCCCACGTCAAGTTCATTCTGGCAACCACCGACCCTCAAAAAATCCCGGTCACCGTCTTGTCTCGTTGCTTGCAGTTCAATCTCAAGCAAATGACATCCGAGGCCATCGTCGAGCATCTGCAAACGGTGCTTGCTCAAGAAGACGTTGAATTCCAGATTCCGGCATTGCGGCTTATTGCACAAGCGGCTTCGGGCTCGATGCGCGATGCGCTTTCGCTAACCGACCAGGCAATTGCCTACAGCGCGGGCAACCTTACGGCTGAAGCCATGCAAGGCATGCTGGGCACCATTGACCAGCGCTATTTGGCGCGCTTGTTGCGCGCCCTGGCGGCAGGTAGTGGTGCCGACGTGCTGCATGTGGCCGACGAGCTCGCCACGCGGGGGCTGTCGTATTCGGGTGCGCTGGCTGATCTGGCCATTTTGTTGTCGCGTGTCGCGATTCAGCAGCGTATTCCCGGCGCCATTGCGGCCGACGAGCCCATGTTCGACGAGATCGCCGAGCTTGCAGGGCTGATGCACTCTGATCTGGTTCAGTTGTTTTATTCGGTTGCGGTGCATAGCCGCAACGAATTGTCGCTGGCCCCCGATGAGTACGCCGGCTTTGTCATGGCCTGCTTGCGCATGCTGGCGCTTGCGCCACAAGCCGAACCTGTCGACCCTCTGGACGGCGGCAGCTCGCCCAGCGGCCAGCGTCCGGCCGCCGGCGACCCGGCGCCCGCGCCAAGCCTTGCCACGGCATCACCTGCTTCGACACAGGCCATCAGTGCGTCGGCCCAGCCCGTTGCCGGGGCGTTGTCCTCTGTATCGTCAGTACAGTCGTTGCCCGTCCAGGCCCCGACCGCTTCAGCACCGGCGGCGCCGCGTGAAGCCGTCGCTGTCCACTCGTTCGACGAACAACAGGCAGACAGCGTAGACCCTCACGACATCCCAGCCTGGGAAGACATCCCCCCCGCCGTTGAAGCCGGCCCTCCCGGTGTTGATGCCGGCCATCCAAATTTTGATGCTGGTGATCCCAGCGTTGATCCCGGTCATCCCGATGTTGATGCCGGTGATCTCGGCGTTGATGTGGGTCAATACGAGTCGTTTGTGCCTGACGACTCCGAGTACGACGCCTATGGGCAGTACCAGTCGCTCGATGAAGACATTCCGGCCGATGTCGATGCCGCCAATATGGTGGCAGTAAACACGCCGGTATTTGCGTCAGAACGCCCAAAACTTCGCTCGCCCAAGCTTAGCCGCATGGACGGCAAGGCCTGGCCTGCATTGGCCGCTCAGCTTCCGGTTACCGGCCTGGCCGCCGAGCTGGCGCGGCAAAGCGAGTGGCTGGGAACCGAGGGCGATCAGATCCGCTTGCGCGTCGCTGTGCGCACCCTGGCGGCCACGGCCGGCAAGGCGCGTTTGTGCACGGTGCTTTCCGAGCATTTCGGAACGGTCGTGCAGCTTGACGTCGAGTTTGGTGCAACCGGTGAAGAAACCGCTCATGCAGTAGCACAGGCAGAGCGGGCGGCGCGACAAAAGCAGGCTGAGCACGATGTTCAGGCCGACCCGTTTGTTCAGGCGCTTATCCAAGAGTTTGGAGCCAAGGTCATACCGGGCTCGGTTCGGGCCGTTTTCAACGATCGGGCAGCCTAGCCCGATCATTAAAACTAAACTGGGGCGGGTTCTCCCTTTAGACCACCTTAAATTTATTCAGGAAAGACACTTATGATGAAAGGACAGCTTGCCGGCCTGATGCGCCAGGCGCAGCAAATGCAGGAAAACATGAAGAAGGCGCAAGAGGCGCTTGCCGACATCGTCGTCGAAGGCGCCTCGGGCGGCGGCCTGGTCAAGATCACCATGACCTGCCGCAACGACGTAAAACGCGTCGAAATCGACCCGACGCTTCTGGAAGAAGACAAGGACATGCTCGAAGATCTGCTTGCTGCCGCGGTCAACGACGCATTGCGCAAGGCCGAAGCCACGTCTCAGGAAAAAATGTCTTCGGTAACCGCCGGCATGCCTTTGCCTCCGGGAATGAAGCTGCCGTTTTAATCGATGTCGTCAACGCTGCCCGAGCCCGAACCGCTTACGGCGCTTATTGAAGCGTTGCGTCGTTTGCCGGGGGTGGGCGTGCGCACGGCACGCCGAATGGCCTATCACCTGCTGCAGCACGATTTGGTGGGGGCCGAGCGCCTGGCACTGGCCCTGGGCAATGCAGTGCGAGATCTGCGCCATTGTCAGCGCTGTAACGGTTTTTCCGACGAACCGATATGTGCAGTGTGCTCGAACCCGAAGCGTGACGCCTCGATTCTATGCGTGGTTGAAACGCCTGCCGATCAGAACATGATCGAGTCCAGCCATGGCTATAAGGGCTTGTATTACGTGCTGATGGGGCGGCTTGCGCCGCTCGAGGGGGTAGGGCCGGCCGAGCTGCACTTCGACCGCCTGCTCGAGCGCGCCAGCGACGGTGAGGTTCGCGAGGTGATCCTGGCCACCAACTTTACGGCCGAGGGCGAAACTACGGCGCATTATCTGTCCGAGCTGTTCCGCTCGCGCGGGCTGACCGTTACGCGACTGGCACGGGGGGTTCCGGCGGGCAGTGAGCTTGAATATGTGGATGCAGGAACCATCGCCTGGGCCTTGATGGAACGGCGAGGCTCTTGATTTTTTAGTTCGGTTGTGAGTTGTGTGATGTGTTTTTGCGTTCTAAAACGGCGCGAGGCGGGGTGGGGTATTTGGGCGCCGGCAGCTGCGGCCGGCTGCGCCGGCGCCCAAATACCCCACCTCCCCCCACGCCTCGAATAGAGTTGGTCGAGGCATTACTTTGCCGGAGCCCCTGGGTGTGGGGCATGCCTGCTTCGCGCGTTGGCGCGAGAGCCAGGCGCCTGCGAAGGTAGCGCGAAGGCGCGGACGAGCAGGACAGGCGGGCCGAAGGCCGAGTGCCTCCGCGCGAAGCAGGCATGCCCCGCGACCAGGGGCGGCTCAAGAACCAGCAATGCTTTTTAAATACTAAGCCGTAGCGTTATTAAGCACCAGCACAAACCCGCTCAATCAGCGCATCAAGCTTCTCGGCATCCGCCGCAAAAACACGAATGCCTTCAGCAAGCTTGTCGCCCGCCATCGCATCCATGGTCAGCGACGTACGGAAATAAACCTCGTTCATTTCAATGCGCTCAGGCGGATTCTGCACCGCCGTTTGCGGGTCGAGCTGACGCGTAAGAGGTTCAGTGCTGGCAGCCAGTTCGCCCAGCAGCTCGGGGCTGATGGTAAGCAGATCGCAGCCGGCCAACGCGCGGATCTGGCCTATGTTTCGGAAGCTCGCGCCCATGATTTCGGTGGGAATGCCGTGCGACTTATAGTAGCGATAGATATTGCTTACCGACCGAACACCCGGGTCGTTGGCGCCTGAATTGGCCGCTTCATTCCATTCGGTGCCTGCCGCTTTTTTATACCAGTCGTAAATACGGCCAACGAACGGTGAAATAAGCCGAACCCTGGCTTGGGCGCAGGCGACAGCCTGGGTTAGCGAAAACAGCAGGGTCAGGTTGCACGAAATGCCTTCGGCCTGCAGCACCTTGGCCGCCTGGATGCCTTCCCAGGTGGAAGCGATTTTGATCAGCACCCGCTCGAGGGAAATGCCGGCCAGGCGGTAAAGCTCGATGATCTGGCGGGCGCGCACGATGGTGGCTTGAGTGTCGAACGACAATCTGGCGTCGACTTCGGTTGAAACCCGCCCCGGCACGATATTGAGTATTTCGCGGCCGAAAGCCACCAGCAGGCGGTCGACCAGTTCTTGCAACGGCGCGCCGGGGTGGTCGGCAACAATACGCTCAAGCAGCGGCCGGTATGCGTCTTTTTGTACGGCCTTGAGTATCAGCGACGGGTTGGTGGTGGCGTCGGTGGGGCGGTGCGCCCGCACGGCCTCGAAATCGCCTGTATCGGCGACCACCGTGGTGTACTGACGTAGGGCTTCAAGTTGATTGGGCATGGCTTCGAACAGTCTTTTAGCGTTTGGCATCACTATAGTATAGGTGTAAAGCCTGATGGTCGACCGGGGGTTTTCGCATCTCAAGGTATAATTTGAAGGTTTACTTACTGACTTTATAACCGGGGTTTAGCGTTGCTGCCGTCATTACTTCCAGAGGGGACAGAATCCACCCCTCCCGCAATCCTGGCCTTGGCAGACGGTACCATCTTCAAGGGCGTCTCTATCGGCGCAGATGGGCACACTGTCGCCGAGGTCGTCTTCAACACATCCATGACGGGCTATCAAGAGATCCTCACCGATCCAAGTTATAGCGGTCAAATCGTCACGCTTACCTATCCACATATCGGCAACACAGGCATCAACGGCGAAGACGTCGAGTCTGCGCGTGTTCATGCGGCGGGGTTGGTGGTGCGCGATTGTTCTCTGCGGGTGTCGAGTTTCCGGGCCACCATGTCGCTGCCGGCCTATCTGAAGCAGCAGGGCGTTGTCGCTATTTCCGGCGTAGATACCCGCAAGCTTACGCGTATCTTGCGCGACAGCGGCGCCCAGGGTGCTTGCATCATGGTGGGCGACGATGCCGATAAAGCAGTCGAGCTGGCGCGCGGGTTTCCGGGCATGGCCGGGCAAGATCTGGCGCGTACGGTTTCCACCAAAAGTGTCGAGTCATGGAGCCAGGGCACCTGGAAGCTTGGCTCGGGCTACGCCCAAATTGGTTCGGGCGGGCATCATGTTGTCGCTTACGATTTCGGCATCAAGTCGAATATTCTGCGCTTGCTGGCCGATCGCGGCTGCCGCATCACGGTAGTGCCGGCCCAAACGCCGGTTGACGATGTTCTGGCCCTTGACCCCGATGGCATTTTCTTGTCGAACGGCCCAGGCGACCCCGAGCCTTGCGACTACGCCATTGAAACGGCGCGGGCCGCAATCGGAGCCAAGATTCCGCTGTTCGGCATTTGCCTGGGGCAGCAGATTATCGGCTTGGCGGTAGGTGCCAAAACCACCAAAATGAAGGCCGGCCACCATGGGGCCAATCATCCGGTGCACGAGCTTGCAACCGGCCGCGTATTTATAACCAGTCAGAATCACGGCTTTAACGTCGACGGCGAAACTCTGCCGCCCAACGCCCGCATTACGCACGTGTCGTTGTTTGACGGCACCCTGCAGGGGTTTGAGCTTACCGACGCCCCTGTTTTTTGCTTTCAGGGCCACCCCGAGGCCAGCCCCGGCCCGCATGACATTGTCGTGCTCTTCGATAAATTCATCAGCCTCATGGCCCAAAAGAAGTAATTCAGCACTATGCCAAAGCGTACAGACATAAAAAGCATTCTTATCATCGGCGCAGGTCCGATCGTCATCGGTCAGGCCTGCGAGTTCGATTATTCCGGCGCTCAGGCGTGCAAGGCCCTGAAGGCCGAGGGTTATCGTACGGTGTTGGTCAATAGCAATCCGGCCACCATCATGACCGACCCTGAAACGGCCGACGTTACTTATATCGAACCCATTACCTGGCAGGTCGTCGAGAAAATCATCGAGCGTGAAAAGCCCGATGCGCTGTTGCCCACCATGGGCGGTCAAACGGCACTTAATTGTGCGCTTGATCTTGAACGTCACGGCGTGCTTAAAAAGCACGGCGTCGAGATGATCGGCGCCAACGCTGCCGCCATCGACAAGGCCGAGGACCGGCTCAAGTTCAAAGATGCCATGACCAAAATCGGCCTCGAGTCCGCCAAGTCGGGTGTTGCACACAGCATGGACGAAGCCTGGGCAGTGCAAAAAAACATTGCTCAAGAAAGCGGGTCGGCGGGCTTTCCTGTGGTCATTCGTCCCAGCTTTACCTTTGGCGGCTCCGGCGGCGGCATCGCCTACAACCAGGAAGAGTTCGAAGTCATCTGCCGTCGGGGGCTTGAAGCCTCGCCCACGAACGAGCTGCTTATTGAAGAGTCGCTGCTGGGCTGGAAAGAATACGAAATGGAAGTCGTGCGCGACTGCGTCGACAACTGCATTATTGTCTGTTCCATTGAAAATCTCGACCCCATGGGCGTGCACACCGGCGACTCCATTACCGTGGCGCCGGCCCAGACGCTGACCGACAAAGAGTATCAGGTCATGCGTAACGCCTCTATTGCGGTGCTGCGCGAAATCGGCGTAGACACGGGTGGTTCGAACGTGCAGTTTGCGGTCAACCCGGCCAATGGCCGCATGATCGTCATCGAAATGAATCCGCGCGTATCGCGTTCTTCTGCTTTGGCGTCCAAGGCCACCGGCTTTCCCATTGCCAAGGTGGCGGCGCGCCTGGCGGTGGGCTATACGCTTGACGAGCTAAAAAACGAAATTACCGGCGGCGCCACACCAGCGTCGTTCGAGCCGACCATCGACTACGTGGTTACCAAGGTGCCGCGCTTTGCATTCGAAAAATTCCCCCAGGCCGACTCGCGCCTGACGACTCAAATGAAGTCGGTCGGCGAGGTCATGGCCATAGGTCGTACTTTTCAAGAGTCTTTCCAAAAGGCCTTGCGCGGCCTCGAGGTGGGTGTTGACGGGCTCAATCAGAAAACGACTGACCGCGAGAAGCTGCAGGTCGAGCTTGGCGAACCGGGTCCCGAGCGCATTTGGTACGTAGGCGATGCATTCGCGCAGGGCTTTAGCCTTGACGAAGTTCATGGCCTGACTCATATCGACCCCTGGTTTCTGGCGCAGATCAAAGAAATCGTCGATATCGAACTGGCCCTCGAACAGAAAACCCTGGCCGACCTTGATCGCGACACGGTCTGGCAACTCAAGCGCCGCGGGTTTTCCGACCGGCGCCTGGCTTTTTTGCTTGATACGTCTGAATCCGAGTTTCGCAAGCTGCGTCATCAGTTCGGCGTTCGGCCGGTCTACAAGCGGGTCGACACCTGCGCGGCTGAATTCCCCACGAAAACCGCCTATATGTACTCTACATACGAAGACGAGTGCGAGGCGGCGCCTACCGATCGCAAGAAGATCGTGGTGCTGGGCGGTGGGCCCAACCGCATCGGGCAAGGCATCGAGTTCGACTACTGTTGCGTGCACGCAGCGCTGGCACTCAGCGAAGATGGTTTTGAAACCATCATGATCAACTGCAACCCCGAAACCGTTTCCACCGACTACGACACCTCCGACCGTCTTTACTTCGAGCCGCTTACCCTCGAAGACGTGCTGGAAATCGTTCATAAAGAAAACCCGGCCGGCATGATCGTGCAATACGGCGGGCAAACCCCGCTTAAGCTGGCGCGCGCCCTCGAAGCCAACGGCGTGCCCATTATCGGCACCAGCCCCGAGTCCATCGACGTGGCCGAAGACCGCGAGCGCTTCCAGAAGCTGTTGAACAAGCTGGGTTTGCGCCAGCCGCCCAACCGCACCGCACGCACCGAAGGCGAGGCCCTGGCACATGCGGCGGAGATCGGCTACCCCCTGGTGGTGCGCCCCAGCTATGTGCTGGGCGGCCGTGCCATGGAGATCGTGCACGAGCAGCAAGACCTCGAGCGCTACATGCGCGAGGCCGTCAAGGTCAGCAACGACTCGCCCGTGCTTCTGGACCACTTCCTTAACAACGCCACTGAAGTCGACGTTGACTGCATCGCCGACGGCGAGGTCGTGTTTATTGGTGGGGTCATGGAGCATATCGAGCAGGCGGGTGTGCACTCGGGCGATTCGGCATGCAGCCTGCCGCCGTATTCGCTGTCGGCCGAAACCGTTGCCGAGGTCGAGCGTCAAACCGCCTTGATGGCCCGGGCGCTGAACGTCAAGGGCCTGATGAACGTGCAGTTCGCCATTCAGAACGGCGACGTCTACGTGCTCGAGGTCAACCCCCGCGCATCGCGTACCGTGCCGTTCGTGTCCAAGGCCACGGGCCTGCAATTGGCCAAGATCGCCGCGCGGGCCATGGCCGGCAGCTCCCTCGAGTCGCAAGGTGTCACCAAGCAGATCGTGCCTTCGTATTTCTCGGTCAAAGAGGCCGTCTTCCCCTTCGTCAAGTTTCCGGGGGTCGACACCATTCTGGGGCCCGAAATGAAATCCACGGGCGAAGTCATGGGCGTTGGCGAAAGCTTCGGTGAGGCCTTCGTCAAGTCGCAGTTGGCTGCCGGCGTGGTGCTGCCCGAGTCGGGCGTGGCCTTTATCAGCGTGCGTGACCAAGACAAGCCACGGGCCGTTGAAGTGGCTCGCGGCCTCATCGCATTGGGCTTCAAGGTTGTGGCCACGCGCGGCACTGCAGCCGCCATTGAGGCGGCCGGTCTTGCGGTTCAGGTGGTCAACAAGGTCACCGAAAGTCGGCCGCATATTGTCGACATGATCAAGAACCAGGAAATCTCCCTGGTGATCAACACGGTCGAAGAGCGTCGTAACGCCATCGCCGATTCGCGCATGATACGCACCAATGCGCTGCAGGCCCGCCTTACGTTCTTCACGACCATTGCAGGTGCGCGTGCTGCGGTCGAAGGCTTGCAGTATTTAAGGCAGGGCGGCGGCCTGAAGGTGTATTCCTTACAAGAGTTGCACAAGACCTTGCACTAAGCCCGCAAGCGCCGGCCGGGCACCGTTGGCAAGAGCTCGGGGCCGGCCAGGCAAATATCTGCAAGAACATACCGGCTCCTGGGTGCAGTGCCCGCTCAGGGGCCGGTTTGTTCTTGCGCACTGCGTCATGCAGCGCGTACACTCTTGCCCCAGCATTCGACTCAAAACCGACAAACACAATAAGGCATAGAAATGTCGCAATCTTATTTCCCCCGCTGGAAACCCGTATTGGACCGATCCGAGAAAATGGTGGTTCAGCCCGACGAGTATTTGCCGTTGCCGCAGAGCATCGCCATGGGCGCGCAGCACGTCGTAGCCATGTTCGGCTCTACGATTCTGGCGCCGTTGCTCATGGGTTTTGACCCCAACGTCGCTATCCTGATGTCGGGCATTGGCACCTTGATTTTCTTTCTTTTCGTGGGCGGCAGGGTGCCCAGCTACCTGGGCTCGAGTTTCGCGTTCATCGGAGGTATTGTGGCAGTGACCGGTTACGCCGGTGCCGGTCCCAATGCCAATATTGGCGTGGCGCTGGGCGCCGTCATTGCCTGCGGCTTTGCGTACACGCTGATCGGCTTGCTGGTGTGGTGGATCAATGCGCGGTCAGGAGACGGCGCGCAATGGATAGACCGGCTGATGCCGCCAGTGGTCACGGGGTCCATCGTGGCTGTTATCGGCCTGAACCTGGCACCTATCGCGGCCAAGGGGGCCATGGGTGGCGGCACTTTCGAATCGCTGATGGCGCTTCTGACCATTCTTTGCGTGGGCGGCGTCGGCGTGTACACGCGCGGCATGATGCAGCGCCTGCTTATTCTGGTCGGCCTGTTGCTGTCCTGCGTCATATACGGAGTGCTTGCGAACGGTCTGGGCCTGGGTACGCCTATGGATTTCGGCGGCGTCGCGGCGGCCGCCTGGGTAGGCTTGCCCAGTTTCTCCAGCCCTGCCTTCGACCTGCAGGCCATTGGTATCATCGCGCCCGTAGCCATTATTTTGGTAGCCGAAAACCTGGGCCACATCAAGGCGGTCAGCGCCATGACGGGCCGCAACCTGGATATCTACCTGGGCCGCGCATTTGTCGGTGACGGCGTCGCCACGATGGTTTCCGGTGCGGTGGGCGGCACAGGCGTCACCACCTATGCCGAGAACATCGGCGTCATGACGGTGACCCGTATTTACTCGTCGCTGGTATTCGTCATTGCTGCATTCATTGCCATTGCCCTGGGTTTTTCGCCCAAGTTTGGTGCGCTTATACAGCTTATTCCCGGGCCGGTGCTGGGCGGTATGTCGGTGGTCGTGTTCGGCCTTATTGCGGTGGCCGGGGCCCGTATCTGGGTGGCCAACCAGGTCGACTTCAGCAACAACCGCAATCTGATCGTCGCCGCCGTAACGCTTGTGCTGGGGGCAGGCAATTTCTCGATCGCCTTTGGTTCGTTCAGGCTTGACGGCATCGGAACCGCTACTTTTGGCGCGATTATTCTGCACGCCCTGTTGCAAGGGCGGAAGTTTCCCGGATCGGGGGCTGCCGGTACCCGCGTGTAAGCCTACTTTTAGGCATCGCTGCCTGGGTAAGTAGTGGTAACCCCTTGTTCGCAAGATCGTGCAAGGGCTTGCAATTTGCCCCAACTTTGTCGACAATAACTCTATGGAACCCCGGTTCGTGGCGAATCGGGGTTTTGCATTAAGCTAATACTAACTAGTTGTTTTCAGGTAATAATCAGCTTAAAAAGCCAACATTCTCGTTAGTCGTACGGGTCTTTCCGTCGATACTCATCGCCGGTACGTTCATTTCAAGGCGCTCCCCCATCGCGGAGCGTCTTTTACTTTAATTTCAGGATCACCATGGCTGCCATACCATTGACAGCAAGCGGCGCCGAACGCTTGCAAAAAGAATTGCATCGCTTGAAAACCGTCGAGCGCCCCGAGGTCATCAATGCCATCGCCGAGGCTCGTGCACAGGGCGACCTTTCTGAAAACGCCGAATACGAAGCCGCGCGCGAACGTCAAGCGTTTGTCGAGGGCCGTATACAAGAGCTCGAAAGCACTTTGTCGAACGCTCAGGTCATTGACCCCACCACGCTCGACGTCGAAGGCACAGCAGTGTTCGGCGCCACGGTTCAAATCGAAGATCTCGAATCCGGCGAGCGCCTGACTTATCAAATCGTAGGCGATGCCGAAGCCGACATCCGCTCTAATCGTATCTCCATTTCAAGTCCCGTTGCCCGTGCCCTTATCGGCAAGTCTGAAGGCGACGTCGTCGAGGTGCGCGCACCGGCGGGCATTCGTGAATACGAAGTAGTCGGAATCAGCTACGTCTGACGCTGCACCTTGCCCCCGCAAAGGCGTTCGCGCGAGTTTTCCGCGGGCGTGTAAAATGGTCGGTTGATTGCAAGTACGCAGCTTACGCCATGCCAAGGCCAAAAAAAGCCCACACATCAGCGTGTTGGGCTTTATTGTTTTGGCTTGTTAACGCTGGACGTTAACGTTTGCGCGAACCGGTGCCGCCTGCGTTGCGACGCGCACCGGCACGCAGGGTTAGGGCACTGCCCGAACGACGCGGTATTCCATGGGCCGGCGCTTGTGATTGCGCGCTGCGGGCAGGGCGTTTTGCAGGGGCGGCTTCGCGCACCGGCTTGCCGGCGCCTTTTGTGCTTTTGGTTTTACGAGCAGCGGTTGTGCCCGAGGCGGCCTGTTTTTTAGAAATATATGCCTCAGACGGCTTGCGCAACGCCCGGGTGGCATTACGTGCCTGTTCTTCGGCCAGCGCTTTTTCGGCGTCGGGCCGGTACAGGATCAGTGTTTTGCCCAAATGATGCACAGGCGCACAAGAAAGCGTTTCGCAGATGGTTTCGAGCGTGGATTCTCGGTCGGCGCGCTCTTGGCCACTGACCCTGACTTTAATCAGTTCGTGTGCGTTTAGGTTTTGATCGATTTCTTTAAGTACGGCCTGTGTCAGGCCCTTATCGCCGATAAGGACAACCGGGTGCAGCGGGTGGGCGGCGGCGCGGAGCGCGCTGCGCTCTTGGGATGTAATGTCTAGTTTGGGCATAGTGAGATTGTACGGGAATGGCCAAGAAAAAATTCTCAAAAAACTGGGTTCACCAGCATATCAATGACCCATATGTGAAGATGGCGCAACAAAAGGGGTATCGGGCCCGCGCGGCGTTCAAGCTGCTCGAGATCCTTGACACCGAAAAGTTGCTTAAAAAGGGTGATCTGGTGGTTGATCTGGGATCGGCCCCAGGCAGTTGGTCGCAGGTTGCACGAGAGCGTCTGGCGGGGCCCGGCGGAGCCGTGCAAGGTCGCATTATCGCCGTCGACATGCTTCCCATGGAGGCGATCGCGGGTGTGGAGTTCATTCAGGGCGATTTCCGCGAAGATACTGTGCTAAAACAGTTGAAACAAATTGTTGGCGAATCACAGGTTGATCTTGTGATTTCCGACATGGCCCCCAACTTATCCGGTGTAGCTTCGGCCGACTCTGCACGCATACAGCATGTCTGCGAATTGGCACTTGATTTTTCCTTGCAGCACCTGCAGCCCGAGGGCACGCTTATTGTCAAGGCGTTTCATGGCAGTGGGTTTTCGCAAATCGTCGAACTTTTCAAACAGCATTTTCGCCGGGTGGTCGAACGTAAACCCAAGGCCTCACGCGGAAAATCGTCTGAAACATTTTTAGTTGCCCAGGGGCTCAAGCACCGGGAAAATCGAAACGATGTTCGTTCTGTCGGGTTAGAATGAACCATTCAGTATCTGATCACTGCCAATCACGCGGGGCGGTGCGGTAGATGCAGTAATACGTAGGAGGTTGGCTTTGAACAACTCGTTTTCCAAGGTTGCCATATGGATGGTGATCGCACTGGTCCTTTTTACTGTTTTCAAGCAGTTTGACGGTCGCGTCGCATCCACCGAAACGGTAACTTACACGCAATTCATGTCTGACGCTCAGGCGGGCAAAATTACCAAGGTCGACATTCAGGGCGACACGCTTTATGTTACGCCCGACTCCGGCCGACCCTATAGCCTTACTTCGCCCGGTGATCTCTGGATGGTTCCCGAGCTGGTCAAGGCGGGCGTCGAGGTTTCCGGCAAGGCCCGCGAAGAACCTTCCTTCCTGACCAGCCTGTTCATTTCGTGGTTCCCGATGCTGCTGCTGATCGGCGTCTGGATCTTCTTCATGCGCCAGATGCAGGGCGGGGGCAAGGGCGGGGCGTTCAGTTTCGGCAAGTCGCGCGCCCGCATGATGGACGAAAACACCAACAACGTTACTTTTTCTGACGTTGCCGGTTGCGACGAAGCCAAAGAAGACGTCACCGAGCTGGTCGAATTCCTGCGCGATCCCACCAAGTTCCAGCGGCTGGGCGGTCGTATCCCGCGCGGTGTGCTGCTTGTCGGCCCTCCGGGAACGGGTAAAACCTTGCTGGCCAAAGCCATCGCGGGCGAAGCCAAGGTGCCCTTCTTCAGTATTTCAGGCTCCGACTTTGTCGAGATGTTCGTGGGTGTGGGTGCAGCGCGCGTGCGCGACATGTTCGAGAACGCCAAGAAGCAGGCCCCTTGCATCATCTTCATCGACGAAATCGACGCCGTCGGCCGTCAGCGCGGCGCCGGTCTGGGCGGCGGCAACGACGAACGCGAACAAACCCTCAACCAGTTGCTGGTCGAGATGGACGGTTTTGAAACCGGCCAGGGAGTGCTCGTTATTGCAGCCACCAACCGTCCCGACGTCCTCGACCCGGCGCTGTTGCGTCCCGGCCGCTTCGATCGTCAGGTGGTGGTTTCGCTGCCCGACATCCGCGGTCGAGAGCAGATCCTTAAAGTGCACATGCGCAAAGTGCCTTTGGCTCCTAACGTCGACCCGCTTATTCTGGCTCGCGGCACGCCCGGCTTTTCGGGTGCCGATCTGGCCAACCTGGTCAATGAGGCCGCGTTGTTTGCCGCGCGTCGTAACGGACGCACGGTCGACATGAGCGACTTTGAAAAAGCCAAAGACAAGATCATTATGGGTGCCGAGCGTCGTACGCTGGTCATGCCCGAAGAAGAACGTCGCAACACGGCCTACCACGAGTCTGGTCACGCCTTGGTGGCTCGCAGCCTGCCTAAAACCGACCCTGTGCACAAGGTCACCATTATTCCGCGTGGTCGGGCGTTGGGCGTAACCATGCAGTTGCCCGAGGGCGACCGCTACAGCATGGACAAAGAACGGCTGCTCAACATGATCGCAGTGCTGTTCGGCGGACGTATCGCCGAAGAGGTCTTCATGAACCAGATGACCACTGGTGCATCGAACGACTTCGAGCGTGCCACGGCCATTGCTCGCGACATCGTCACGCGCTACGGTATGACCGACTCTTTGGGGCCGGTGGTATATGCCGAAAACGAAGGCGAGGTCTTTTTGGGGCGCAGCGTTACCAAAACCACCCACGTTTCTGAATCGACCATGCAAAAGGTCGACCAAGAGATCCGCAAGATCATCGACGAGCAATACTCGGTGGCGCGCAACATCATCGAAGGCAACCGCGAAAAGATGGAAGCCATGGCCGCCGCCTTGCTCGAGTGGGAAACCATCGACGCCGACCAGATCGAAGACATCATGGAAGGCCGTCCACCCCGGCCGCCCAAAGATTTCGACGCACCCGAGAAGCCCGATGGCAATACGCCTTCGGCAGGGGTGTCATCGGTGGGTGACAGCAGCAGCGCTGCAACGACCCCGGTCTAAGGCTTTCGTCATACTTTCATGGGCGTAACACTGCTCTGTGGGCGCTTCGAGTTTTCTCTCGAGCGCCCCTTGGTTATGGGGATACTCAACGTTACCCCCGACTCGTTCTCCGACGGCTCCCGGCACCTTGAAACCGACGCCGCCATTGCCCACGGGCGCAAGCTGGTCAGCGAGGGAGCCGACCTGATCGATATCGGCGCCGAATCCACGCGACCGGGCGCAACGCCGGTAGACCTGCAAGAAGAACTCGGCCGGCTGCTGCCTGTTATTGAAGGCTTGCGAGACTGCGGTGCGGCGATTTCGGTTGACACCTTCAAGCCAGAGGTCATGCGCGGCGTGCTCGATGCCGGCGCCGACATGATCAACGACATCTACGGCTTTCGCCGGCCGGGCGCGCTTGATGCCGTGGCCCAGTCATCTTGCGGGCTGTGCGTCATGCACATGCAAGGCGAGCCGCGCACCATGCAACAAGCCCCAGAGTACGACGACGTGGTCACCGAGGTGCGCGGGTTCTTGCGTGAACGAGTCCAGGCCTTGTGCATGCGTGGCGTGCACCCCCAGCGCGTCTTGCTGGATCCGGGCTTTGGCTTCGGAAAAACAGCCCGCCACAATTACGAGCTGCTGAATCGCCTTCGCGAAGTTTTTTTTGAAGACTACCCCTTGCTGGTTGCCTTGTCACGCAAGTCAATGATTGGTCACGTGGTCGGCCGCGAGCCCGATCAGCGTGTGGGCGGCAGTATTGCTGGTGCCCTGGCGGGTATAGCCCGCGGTGCCGCCATGGTGCGTGTGCACGATGTGGCACAAACAGTAGATGCCATTAAGGTATGGAGCGCCGTAGAAAATGGAGTTAGCGCATGAGTCAACGTAAGTATTTCGGCACCGACGGGGTGCGCGGAGAAGTGGGCGGGCCTACCATCAATGCAGAGTTTGCCTTGCGCCTGGGATATGCAGCGGGCCGCGTGCTGGCCGGCCAGCCCAACCCCGTTCGCGGGCGCCCGGCAGTGGTCATCGGCAAAGACACCCGTATTTCGGGTTATATGCTTGAATCAGCCCTAGAGGCCGGCCTGTCGGCCGCCGGGGTAGATGTCTTGCTTGCCGGCCCCGTGCCCACGCCGGCAGTGGCCTATCTTACGCGGGCCCTGCGCCTTACCGCCGGGGTCGTCATTAGCGCCTCGCACAATCCTTATCAAGACAACGGCATCAAGTTTTTCTCGGCGCAGGGCATGAAGCTGCCCGACGAGGTCGAGGAACAGATCGAGGCCGTTATTGATCAGCCGCTGGGCTGCGCAAGCTCCGAGGCGCTGGGCCGTGCACGACGCATCGACGATGCCTCCGGTCGCTACATTGAGTTTTGCAAAAGCACATTCCCCAACGAGCTTGATCTTTCCGGTATGAAGATCGTGGTCGATGCGGCCCATGGTGCCGCCTACCAAATTGCGCCACACGTTTTTCGCGAGTTGGGCGCCGAAGTATTCGCCATAGGTTGCCAGCCCGATGGGTTCAATATCAACGAAGGGGTAGGCGCGTTGCACCCCGAAGCTTTGGTGGCCGAGGTCAAGGCGCGAGGTGCTCATGTGGGCATCGCACTTGACGGTGACGCCGACCGGCTGCAAATGGTCGATGAGAACGGGCGTCTGTACAACGGTGACGAGCTTTTGTATGCCATTGTTCGCGACCGGCTTACGCAGGGCGAGGTAGCGGGCGTCGTCGGAACCCTCATGACCAACTTCGGTTTCGAGAAACGCATGAAGGCCATGGGCATCGGCTTTGACCGGGCCAAGGTCGGCGACCGCTATGTATTGGAAAGCATGTTGCAAAAGGGTTGGCTGTACGGCGGCGAAAATTCGGGGCACTTGTTGTGCCTTGATTGCCACACGACGGGCGATGGCATTATTGCCGCCCTTCAGGTGCTGACTGCCATGCGCCGCAGCGGCCAAGGCCTGGCCTCTGCCGTAGGCGACCTAAAAATGTACCCGCAAGAAATGGTCAATGTGCCCCTGCAGCCGGGCACACCATGGGAAACCCACGCTGGTTTGCAACAGGCACGCCAGCGCGTCGAACGCGAGCTTAACGGGCGCGGGCGTGTATTGATTCGCGCTTCGGGCACCGAGCCCAAGCTGCGACTTATGGTCGAGGCCGAGAATGAGCAGCTTGCCAAGCAAGGGGTAAGCGAATTGGTTGCAGTCGACTTAACAAAGCGGTAACGTAGGCATCAAATACTTGAAACATTATGCGGCCATAATGGCAGAATGTTTGTGGAGCGAAATCTATGTTAGAGCTTGCGCGAGTCAACGGCGAACCTGAAGTCGGCGTCACCTGGTCTGAACAAACCTCTGGGGGTTTGGTACTTGGTCTGGCCCGTACCAATGAAGAACTCGAGGCTATTCAGCGTCTGCGTTACGACGTGTTCACCAAAGAAATGAACGCCGTGTTTCCCGATGCAGTCGACGGACTCGACTCCGATCGCTTCGACCCATGGTGTGAGCACTTCATGGTCACCGAGGCTGGTTCGGGGCGTGTGGTGGGCACTTATCGGCTGCTGACCCCCGCCAATGCCATCAAGGCGGGCGGTTATTATTCCGAATCCGAGTTCGACATTTCTTCGCTCGACGGCATCCGTTCGTCGCTGGCCGAAGTAGGGCGCTCGTGCATTCATGCCGACTATCGCCAGGGTTCGGTCATCATGTTGCTGTGGTCGGGCATTGCCGCCCTGATGCAGCAGGGCGGTTTCCAGTATGTCCTGGGTTGCGCCAGCGTCAGCCTGCGCGACGATGGTGTTACGGCCGCCGAAGTATGGCGCAGTGCCCAAAAAAGTATGGCCACCCCCGCAGGGCAGGCAACGCCCAGGGTCGTGCCCCGCCATCGCTATCCGGTCGAGCGCCTTGACAGCGAGCTTCCCGCGCGTGTGCCTCCGCTGATCAAAGGCTATCTGAAACTGGGCGCCACCATCTGCGGCGAACCCGCCTGGGATCCCGACTTCAATACTGCCGATTTTCCGGTGCTGCTTGATCTGGCGCGGGTCGAGCCCAGGTATCGCAAACACTTCGGGCTCGAATAACAACAATAAACGGGGGCCGGCGCACCGCGGACCCTCGTTTATTGTTCGATCAGCCTGAAGCTGAAATCAGTCTTGTTCCATTCATACGCCTCGCGCTGAAGCGAGTAGGCCGACAAGGCATGCGTAGCCAGCCACGATTGGGCCACTTTGGCTTTTATTGCGTTGTCCTTGATCTCAACCGACAGCGGTAACGAGTCAAGGTCTTCGCGACGACGACAAAGCAGGGTGGCCAGCCTCAGGCAAAGCAGCGCTTGCCATTGCTCTGACGTAGCCGGGTAACCGTTTTTCTTGAGCTTGCCTTGCTGGCCAAGAACCAACCAGGCAAGCAGCGTCTGGTCGTCATTCGAGAAACCGGGCATGTCGGCATGCTGCAAAATATAAGCACTATGCCGGTTGAAGTTTGCCTGGGTGATAGACAGCCCTACTTCGTGCAGGCTGGCAGCCCAGCCCAAAGCCTGTCTCGTTTCGTCTGTCTCGTCGCCTGTGTTGCCCAGCTGGTCGAAAAGACGCAGGGCAATATCGCGCACGCGTTCAGCCTGTTTGACATCGATAAGGTAGCGCTTCTGGTAAAGCGTGGCGGTTTCGTCACGCTTGTCGTGGTCAGAGTCGCGACCCAGCAGGTCGTATAGCACACCCACCCGCAATGCACCTTCGCCAGGCAGCATGTATTCGATCTTCAGTTCCTGGAAGGCGGCCATCATGATGGCCAGCCCGCCCGGCAGCACCGGCGCGCGTGTGGCCTTGATGCCGGGCAAATTTTGCATGATCACCTTGCCGTCCTTGATGAGTTTGGCCCGAAGCTTGTCCATGCCGTCAAGGGTTATGCCTTTTTGCGACATGCCTGTTTCGGCCAGAATGGCCAGCAGCCCCTTGGCTGTGCCCGAAGAGCCATAGGCTTGCTTCCAGCCGGCTTTCCGGTAGCGGCGGGCGATTCCCTGTAGTTCTCCTCGGGCCGCCAGCATTGCCTGTTCCATTCGCTGCGCGGTAATGCGTCCGTCAGGAAAATACTTGCGACTGAAGCTGACACAGCCCATGCTTAGCGAGGCCAGATGCAGCGGTTCGTGCCCCCGGCCCAGAATGGCTTCGGTTGACCCCCCCCCAATGTCGATGACCAGGCGTCTGTCGGTAGAGGGTGCCAACTCGTTTGCCACGCCCGAATAAATCAAGCGCGCCTCTTCGGTGCCCGAAATGACCTCGATAGGAAAACCCAGCGCAGCCTCGGCCCTAGGCAGAATGTCGGCCACGTTTCGTGCAACTCGAAAGGTGTTGGTGGCCACGGCGCGTACCCGGTTGGGATGAAAGCCTTCGAGGCGTTCGCCGTAGCGTTGAAGTACGGCCAGCGCCCGGTTAACCGCCGAGGCGCTGAGATTTTGATGAGCGTCTAGGCCGGCGGCCAGCTGCACCGACTCTTTGAGCCTGTCGACGGCGTAGATCTGTGCTTTGCCGTTGTTTTGCTCGACGCGTCCGATAGAAAGCCTGAAGCTGTTCGAGCCGAGATCGACGGCCGCAAGTAGATAATCCATGATGCTCTGTGTAAACCCGGTTCCTCTGATTATAAAGAGGAATCCTGCGGTCAAGCCGGAATGGGGCCAATTTGGACTGCTTGCGGACGAACTGGCGGGCTGTCATGATATAGAGCAAAAACCGCAGCAGAACCAGTAACAGAATCAGGAACCCGTACATGTCGTCCGACTATTCCCTTGTCACGCCCAAATTGCTTAATCGCGAACTGTCCTTGCTGAAGTTCAACGAAAGGGTGCTGGCCATGGCCGAGTATTCCGACACCCCTTTGCTCGAGCGCTTGCGCTATCTATGTATCGTCAGTTCCAACCTCGACGAATTCTTCGAAATTCGCGTCTCCAGCCTGAAAGAACAGCTTGCCCAAAATGCCTATTTGCCAGGCGAAGACGGCTACACGCCTGCCGAAGCCTTTGAGCGGGTGCAAGAGGCCATGCACGCCCTGATCGAGCGGCAGCACTACCTGTTGAACGAAGAGGTTCTGCCGCTGATGGCACTCGAGGGCATTGTCATCCTTGACCCTGAAGACTGGGACGAAACCCAGCGCGCCTGGGCGCGGGTTACCTTCCTGCGCGACGTCATGCCCATGCTGACACCCATCGGGCTCGACCCGGCCCACCCGTTTCCGCGCGTGTACAACAAAAGCCTTAATTTCATTGTTGCGCTGTCGGGCATCGACGCGTTCGGCCGTCGGGCGTCCATCGCCATTGTGCAGGCCCCGCGGGCGTTGCCGCGCGTCATGCCGGTGCCTTCCGACATATCGGGGGTCGACCACGGCTACATCATGCTCAGCTCGCTGATCAGCGAGTTCGTCGGCGAACTGTTTCCCGGGCTCGAGCTTAAAGGCTGCTATCAATGGAGGGTCACGCGCAACAGCGACCTGTTCGTCGACGAAGAAGAAATCACCAATCTGCGGCTGGCGTTGCAGGGCGAGCTTTCACAGCGTAATTTCGGTGCGGCGGTTCGGCTTGAGATCGACCACGAAATGCCGGAGCACCTTGAGCGTTATTTGCAAAAAGAATTTTCGCTTCAGCCTCATGACACCTACAGGGTCGACGGCCCGGTCAACCTTTCAAGGCTGTCGAAACTGTGCAACATCGACCGCCCCGACTTGCTGTTCGCCGAGTATCGGCCGCGTGTGCCTGCGCCGTTCGACATGGCCGGCGACGAACCCGAAGCTTTTTTCGGCGCAATTGCCGAATGCGATCACTTGCTGCACCACCCATATCAATCGTTCGAGCCCGTGCTGGCCTTTTTGTCTGCTGCGGCGCGCGACCCAGCGGTCGTGGCCATTAAACAAACCATTTATCGTACGGGCGAAGACTCCGAGCTAATGAGTTTGCTGCTGGCCGCCGCCCAGGCGGGTAAAGAGGTTACCGTCATTGTCGAGCTCATGGCCCGTTTCGATGAACAAACCAATATCGGTTGGGCGGCCAAGCTAGAAGAAGTGGGGGCGCACGTCAGTTATGGCGTAGTGGGGCACAAGACCCACGCAAAAATGGCGCTGGTGCTACGCCGCGAACGCGGACGAATTCGCCGATACGGTCATTTGGGCACCGGCAACTATCATTCAAGCACTGCAAGGCAATATACCGATTTCGGCTTGCTTACGGCTGATCCAGCCATTTGCGCCGACATGGACAAGGTGTTTTCTTTACTGACCGGGCTGGGCGAAAAGCCCAGGCTCAAGGCCTTGCTGCAAGCCCCGTTTACCTTGCATGACACCATGGTAGCGCTTATTCGGGCCGAAGCCGAGGCTGCGGCGGCCGGCAAAAAAGCCCGCATCATGGCCAAAATGAACTCATTGCTCGAGCCCATCGTCATCGAAGAGCTCTACAAGGCCAGCCAGGCGGGGGTGCGGGTCGACCTTGTCGTGCGAGGCGCGTGCGCCTTGCGAGCAGGGGTGCCGGGCTTGTCCTCGAATATACGGGTGCGGTCCGTTGTAGGCCGCTTTCTCGAGCATTCGCGGGTTTTTTATTTTTACGCCAACGGCGAAGAAAAAACGTATTTGTCCTCGGCAGACTGGATGGATCGCAATTTTTTCCGCCGGGTCGAGCTGGGGGTTCCGGTTAACGATCCCGCATTGAAAAAACGTGTAATAAAAGAGGCCTTTTTATTTGCTTTGCGAGATAATCAATTGGCCTGGCGCGCGCTGCCCAGTGGTGATTATGTAAAGGTTCGGGCCAGGGGCAAACCCTTCAACATACAGAAAGAGCTGATGGAATAAGCCTGGTGGCCGCTTGTAACGCGCACATTCCGAATACAATTTGCAATTGTCATTAACCTGTCATATTCGAACTCTAACATTCAGTTCTGTGCAGGTATCTACCTGTTTTATCTGACCTAATCAGCAAGAGGATTGTTCGATGTTCAAACGCGTAATAATACAAGCCGCGGTCGGTATCGCCTTTGGCGCCGCTTCCATGGCCGCCCATGCGGTCGACATCACTGGCGCAGGCGCTTCGTTCCCCTACCCCATTTATGCCAAGTGGGCCGCCAAATACCACGAAGAAACCGGCAATCGCGTCAACTACCAGTCGATCGGCTCGGGCGGTGGTCAGCAGCAGATCATTGCTAAAACGGTTGACTTCGGCGCGTCGGACGATCCAATGAAAGCGGAAACGCTCGAAAAAGAGAACCTGCTTCAGTTCCCCGCCATCGTGGGTGGTACCGTTCCCGTCGTCAATATCGACGGCATCAAACCCGGCGAGCTTAAGCTGTCGGGCGCCCTTGTCGCCGACATTTACCTGGCCAAGGTCAAAAAGTGGGACGACGCAGCCATCAAGGCTCTTAACCCCGGCCTGAATCTGCCTAACGCAGACATTATTGTGGTTCACCGTTCCGACGGTTCGGGCACCACCTTTGGCTGGACCAACTACCTGTCCAAAGTTTCGCCCGACTGGAAAAACAACGTCGGCGAAGGTAAAGCCGTTAAGTGGCCCACCGGCCAAGGCGGTAAAGGCAACGAAGGCGTCGCCGCTTACGTTCGTCAGCTGAAGAACTCGATTGGTTACGTTGAGTACGCCTACGCCAAGCAAAACAACCTGTCGTGGACACAACTGCAAAACCAAGACGGCAAGTTTGTTCAGCCGACACAAGAAGCGTTTGCAGCCGCTGCCGCCAACGCTGACTGGGCCGGTGCCCCCGGCATGGGCGTGGTGCTTACCAACGAACCCGGCGCCGAATCCTGGCCTGTTACTGCTGCTTCGTTCATCCTGATCCACAAGAAGCAAGACAAGCCCGAGAACGGCAAAGAAGTCCTGTCTTTCTTCGACTGGGCCTTCAAGAACGGCGGCAAGATGGCAGCAGAACTCGACTACGTGCCCCTGCCTGATGCAGTGACCAACCAAATCCGTGCTGTCTGGGCCAAAGACATCAAAGCTGCCGATGGCTCCGCGGTCTGGAAGTAATGGCTAGAATGGAAGGTTCTTAACGAACTTTCGTAAAGACGATGCCGTGTCATGCGGCATCGTCTTTGTTATGTAAAAATTACGTTTTGACCACGTTTGACCAAACTTACGTGGTGCCATTGGGCCGCCAGAAGCCATCCACACGAGCTCTCATGAAAAACAACTTCAATCTGATGGACGTCATATTCAAGAATATGACCCGTTCGTTTGCCTTCCTGGTGTTCATTTTGCTGGCCGCCATCATGGTTTCGCTTATCTACGGAAGTCGCGAAACTATTTCAGAGTATGGCTTTTCGTTTTTGTGGACCAATGAGTGGGATCCGGTCCAGCAGCAGTACGGTGCGCTGGTGCCCATTGTCGGCACCGTGCTGACCTCGTTTATTGCCTTGATTATTGCGGTGCCGGTTTCGTTCGGCATTGCCATGTTCCTGACCGAGCTGTCGCCCGTCTGGCTGCGTCGACCCCTGGGGACGGCCATCGAGATGCTGGCCGCGATTCCGTCCATTATTTATGGCATGTGGGGCCTGTTCGTTTTCGTACCTATATTCCAGAAGTACATACAGCCCGGCGTTATCGAGCTATTTGCCGGTGTGCCGGTGTTGAATCAGGTCTTTGCAGGTCCTCCGTTTGGCATCGGTGTGTTTACCGCCGGGTTGATTCTGTCGATCATGATCATCCCTTTCATCGCCTCGGTCATGCGCGATGTGTTCGAGCTGGTTCCGCCCCTGCTTAAAGAGTCGGCCTACGGTTTGGGCGGTACCACGTGGGAAGTCATCTGGAGGGTCGTTTTGCCTTACACCAAAAATGGCGTCATAGGCGGGATCATGCTGGGGCTGGGGCGCGCCCTGGGCGAGACCATGGCGGTTACCTTCGTAATCGGCAACTCGTTCAATTTGCCCAACTCCGTTTTTGCGCCGTCCAACTCCATTGCTTCGGCATTGGCCAACGAGTTCAACGAAGCAGGCGGCATGCAAAAATCGGCCCTGCTCGAACTGGGTCTGATTCTGTTCCTGATCACTACGGTCGTGTTGGCCTTCTCCAAGGTCTTGCTGCAACGCTTGTCCAAAAACGAAGGGTCCGCCCGCTAGGTGCCAATAACCATGTTTACATCCGACTCTATCGTCACCACCAGCAACCGGGTTTATAAGTCGCGCCAGCGTATCAACAAGATCATGTTGACGCTGTCTTTGGCGGCGCTGCTCTTTGGCCTGTTCTGGTTGTTTTGGATTATTCTTACCCTTGTCGTCAAAGGGGGCGGGGCATTGTCGCTTAGCCTGCTGTTCGAGGCCACCCCACCCCCGGGGCAGCCCGGCGGTCTCATGAACGCCATTGTCGGCAGTGTCATGATGGCGGCGGTTGCCACCCTTATTGGTACGCCTATTGGCATTTTGGCCGGTACTTATCTGGCTGAATACGGCCAGCGCGGCTGGCTGGCACCTGCCACCCGGTTTCTGAACGACGTGCTGCTGTCGGCGCCTTCCATTGTTATTGGTCTGTTCATTTATGCGATATATGTGGCGCAAGTTGGGCATTATTCGGGTTGGGCAGGTGCGTTTGCGTTGGCTATTCTGGTTATTCCGGTCGTGGTGCGCTCGACCGACAATATGCTGCTGCTGGTTCCCGACAGCCTGCGCGAGGCGGCTGCAGCGTTAGGCTGCCCAAAATGGCGCATTATCAGCCTTATTTGCTACCGAGCGGCCATATCCGGAATCATCACCGGCATTTTGCTGGCTGTTGCCCGCATCTCGGGCGAAACCGCCCCTTTGCTGTTCACAGCACTGAACAACCAGTTCATGTCCTGGCAAATGGATGGCCCCATGGCCAACCTTCCGGTAGTGATCTACCAATATGCCGCCAGCCCGTTTGCCGACTGGAACGACCTGGCCTGGGCCGGCGCTGTCCTGATTACATTGCTGGTGCTTGGCATCAATATTGCCGCCCGCGCTCTTTTTCGTAAATAAACAAGCGACGAGCGCATGACGCTCGTCGGGGAACCGACCATGAACACTGATCAGACCAACGATCGCGTAAAGCTCGAAGTCAAGAACCTGAACTTCTTTTACGGTAAGTATCAGGCCATTCACGACGTCAGCATGCCTATCCGCGAGAACAAGGTTACCGCTTTCATTGGGCCATCGGGCTGCGGTAAATCTACCTTGCTGCGCACCTTCAACCGCATGTACGAGCTTTACCCCGGCCAGCGCGCCGAGGGCGAAATTAATCTCAATGGCGAGAACCTGCTTACGTCCAAAAAAGATATCTCGCTTATTCGCGCCAAGATCGGCATGGTGTTTCAAAAGCCCACGCCGTTTCCCATGAGCATCTACGACAACATCGCCTTTGGCGTGCGTCTGTTCGAAAAGCTCAGCAAAGGAGAAATGGATGAACGCGTCGAGTGGGCGCTGACCAAGGCTGCGCTCTGGACCGAAGTAAAAGACAAGCTCAACCAAAGCGGCAACAGCCTGTCGGGCGGGCAGCAACAACGTTTGTGCATAGCCCGAGGCGTGGCCATCAAGCCCGAGATCCTGTTGCTGGACGAGCCTTGCTCGGCACTTGACCCAATTTCGACCGCCAAAATCGAAGAACTCATCACCGAGCTTAAAACCGACTACACGGTTGTTATCGTTACCCACAACATGCAGCAGGCGGCGCGTTGCTCTGACTACACTGCCTACATGTATTTGGGCGAGCTCATGGAATATGGCGAAACTGACAGTATTTTCGTGAAGCCGGCGCGTAAAGAAACTGAAGACTACATTACTGGCCGCTTCGGCTAAGGCCTGCCTTTCGTGCTAGAATACTTTTCTTTGATATTGGCTGGCGTTTTTTAGCCTATATTGATGAAGCTTAGCCAAGGCGTTACGTGCCAAGGCGTATCGGGGCGTAGCGCAGTCTGGTAGCGCATCTGGTTTGGGACCAGAGGGTCGCATGTTCGAATCATGTCGCCCCGACCATATTTTAGAAAGGCCTTGCGGTTTTTGTCGCAAGGCCTTTTTTGCGTGTGGGTTTATAGAACACCCCTGGCAAATTCCAGATGAGTAATGAGGGTCCATGAAGGCGGCAGCCTGATGTTTCTTGGCCTGCATTTGGGGCGTAAATAAAACAGAGATTAGGTCTATTAGAGTTAATGGTCTTTTAACCCTAGGAGCAAGGCAGGGGGTCTGTACCCTTTAACTCAAGCGTGTCCGGGGCGCTTGAAACGAAGGAGGGCAGGCCGTTACCGGTGGTTCGGCTTGCTTTGCTTTGGGGCGCACACATTCAAATTGGGGTAACTCCCTAGAAGCTTTAACGAAAGCTTTTAAATACTATGGAAGCCACTTGCAGCTGTTGTTACAAAGTTAGTAGAAAGAAGAACAACCTCATGGTTCGGCCGTTTGGCCGTATCCATACACCGGAGACCGCCCATGCGCACGCCCCGCTTCTTGCTTTCTGTTTTACTTGCAGTCTGTTCCAGCTCGGCCTTGGCAGATACCGCCATACGTTTTGCACTCGACTGGCGCTTCGAAGGCCCCGCCGCCCCGTATTTTGTCGCCCTTGACAAGGGGTACTACAAGGCCGAAGGCCTTGACGTTACCATCGACCCCGGCGCAAGCTCGGTTGAACCCATTAACCGCGTGGCCACGGCGACCTATCAAATGGGCTTTGCCGACATCAATTCGCTTATCAAGTACCGAGACAACCCGCAGAACCCGCCGGTCAAGGCGGTAATGATGGTTTACGACACGCCGGCGTTTTCCA
Source organism: Pusillimonas sp. (assembly GCF_035515275.1). Taxonomy (GTDB): domain Bacteria; phylum Pseudomonadota; class Gammaproteobacteria; order Burkholderiales; family Burkholderiaceae_B; genus Pusillimonas. Next base: position 6,255 of record NZ_DATJBQ010000112.1, on the reverse strand, counting down.
TCGTAACCCTTAAAGACAAGGGCATTACCAAGCCCAAAGACCTCGAAGGCAAGGTATTGGGCGCGCCTGCACCCGACGGCGCCTACGCACAATGGCCGATTTTTGTCGACGCCAACGGTATCGACGCCTCGAAGGTGCGCATTGAAAACATCGGGTTTCCGGTGCGCGAACCCATGCTTGCGCAGGGGCGGGTCGATGCCATTACAGGCTTCTGGTTTTCGTCCTTCATGAACCTTAAAGCCAACGGCGTCAAAGAAGAAGATATTGTGGTGCTGTTGTTGCGCGACTATGGTGTCGACCTTTACGGCAACGCCATTTTGGCCAACCCCGAGTTCATGAAGAACAACCCCGAAGCGGTCAGGGGGTTCGTGCGCGCAACCATCAAGGGCATTCAGGACACCATCAAAGACCCTGACTCCGCCATTGATTCGCTCATGAAGCGCAACGCCATTGCCAATCGAGACGTCGAGCTTCAACGCCTGAAACTGTCGCTGGAGCGTAACTTCGTCACCGACGACGTCAAAAAGAACGGGCTGGGCAACGTCGACCCTCAACGCCTCGAAAAATCCATTGAACAAATCGGCCTTACATTCAACTATACGAACAAGCCAAAGGCCTCCGACGTGTTCACCGCCGATTTTCTTCCCCCTGCCGCCGAGCGTCAGATCAATTGACCCGAAACAAATGGGTTGTAAGGCCGACTGCATGGCATAGCATCGCAGTCGGTCGGCTGGTCCATTAACAAGAGAGGTTCGAATGACCGAGACGCTGGTTGAGCTCGAGAATATTTCCATGGCCTACGGAGACGGCGATACCGCTGTTCGCGCCATCGAAGACGTGACGCTGTCCATAGATAAAGGCGAGTTCATTGCTGTGGTCGGCCCATCGGGCTGCGGCAAAAGCTCGTTAATGAAACTGATTTCCGGTTTGCATCCTCCGTTGTCCGGCTCACTTACCGTCGAAGGCAGGCCTGTAAAAGGGCCGTTGAAGTCGGTGGGCATGGCCTTTCAGGCCAGCAACCTGCTGCCGTGGCGCAATTGTGTCGACAACATACTGTTGCCGCTTGAAATCGTTCAGCCCTACCGAAAAAAAATATCGTCGCAGCGTGCCCAGTACAAGGAAAAAGCGGTGCAGTTGCTTAACTCGGTTGGCCTTACCGGTTTTACCGACAAATTTCCCTGGGAGCTTTCGGGTGGCATGCAGCAGCGCGCCTCCATCTGCCGCGCACTTATACACGAGCCCGAAATCCTCATGCTCGACGAGCCTTTCGGTGCACTGGATGCCTTTACACGCGAAGAGCTGTGGTGCACGCTGCGCGACATTCAGCAAGAGCGCAAGGTCACGGTCATGTTGGTTACCCACGACCTGCGCGAGGCGGTGTTTCTGGCCGATACGGTGTATGTCATGTCGAACCGTCCGGGGCGGGTGGTGAAGAAATGCTCCGTCAATTTGCCCCGGCCGCGCGATATCGAGGTCACTTACGGAAAAGAATTTCAAGACATTGTCTACGAGTTGCGGTCCATGATCGGAGGGAAACACTAAATGCGTCGCGCCGATTTATTTGTTTATGTGGTTCCCCCGCTTATTTTCACGGTCGTGCTATTTGTGTTGTGGGAAGTTGTGTGCAGGGCGTTGTCCATACCAATGACCATTTTGCCCGCGCCCTCTGATATTTTTGTGGCCTTGTGGCAATACCGAATGCCCATTATCGACAATTCATGGGTTACTTTGTGGACCACCCTGGTGGGCTTTTTGATGGCTACCGTAGGCGGGCTGCTGCTGGGTATTGCGGTAGGGTGGAACAAAAGCCTGTATACCGCTATTTATCCCGTGCTCATTGGCTTCAACTCGGTGCCCAAGGTGGCAGTCGTGCCCATTCTTATCTTGTGGTTTGGGCTGGGCGAGATACCCGCGATTCTTACCGCGTTCCTTATATCGTTCTTTCCTATTGTGGTCAACGTTGCTACCGGCTTGGCCACCACCAACCCCGAACTTGAAGACGTATTGCGGGCCTTGGGTGCTTCAAAGCTCGACATCATGCGCAAGGTCAGTATTCCGGGCTCTTTGCCTTACTTCTTCGGCTCGCTGAAGGTGGCCATTACCCTGGCTTTCGTGGGCGCGGTGGTGTCGGAAACGGTCGGAGCCAACAAGGGCATAGGCAAGCTTATGCTGGATGCCCAGGCGGCGTTCCAGGTGCAAATTGTGTTCGCCGGTCTGTTGGTGCTGGCCTTTCTGGGCATCGTCTTGTATGCCGCCACCGCTCTGGTCGAAAAACGATTCACCGGATGGGCGTTCAGGGGGCAGAACCGTTAAGCCCTTACGGGCATCAAGCCGGCTGTTGGTGCCAGCGCTTGATGCCCGTAGACCACCAAGAGTCCGCTCACGCAAGGCCGGCATCATCCTGTCGTCGTAGTTTATTGATTAATTATATTTCCGGTTAATTAATATACAATTTCCTTCTCGATACTCAAATAAAGCGGGTTGGTCGCAACGCGCGAACACGAAGGAGCGGTTATGGCGAAAGCACTGAAGGTTGGCATTATTGGGGGCGGCATCGGCGGGGTGGCGTTGGCGGCAGCGCTTGCACAGCGGGGCATCCAGGCCCACATGTTTGAACGAGCCGCCGAGTTTGGCGAAGTGGGGGCCGGCATACAAATGACGCCCAACGCCGTGAAGGTAATCAAGGCCCTGGGCGCAGAGGCTGCATTGGATAAAGTGGGGTTCTTGCCTGAAGCCCTGGTTGGCCGCGACTGGGACACAGCAGAAGAAAAGTTTCGAATCCCGCTTAAGGCTGATTGCCCGCGTTTATATGGCGCCAATTTTTATCATGTGCATCGTGCCGACCTGCATCAGCTTCTGGCAGATATGCTGGGCGACACCCGGGTAACGTTCGGCGCGCAATGCACGGGCGTAGAGCAGACCGACGAGCACGCCATTGCGCATTTTGCCGATGGCTCGCGTTTCGAGTGCGACTTGATTGTGGGTGCTGATGGTGTTCGTTCGGTGGTCCGCCACGATCTGTTCGGCGCCGACGACCCAAAATTTACGGGCCACATGTGCTACCGGGCGGTAGTGCCGTTTGATCAGCGCCCCGATTTCGTGCCACCCGAGGCGGCATTCTGGTTGGGTCCTAAAAGCCATGTTGTTACTTACTACGTAAATGGCGGCAAGGCAGTCAACATTGTTGCCGTGCACGAAACCGAAAACTGGGTTGAAGAATCGTGGAACACGCTTAGTACCCGCGAAGCGCTGCAGGGCGATTTTCAAGGCTGGCACAGCCACATACAGCAGTTGTTCGACCGGGTCACCGAGGTATACCGGTGGGGCTTGTTTGACCGGGACCCCATGCAAACCTGGCATCGCGGTCGCCTGACATTGTTGGGCGACGCGGCTCATCCCATGCTGCCGTTTTTATCGCAAGGCGCGGCCATGGCGATCGAAGACGCTTATGTGCTTGCAAAAGCCCTGGCGGCGCTGCCGAACCAGTTGGAGAAAGCGCTGACGCAGTACGAGGCGGAACGGCTTCCGCGCACCAGCCGAGTACAGCTGGAGGCGCGCGAGCGTGGCAAGACCTATCACTTGTCTTCAAAAGAAGAGCAGGCCAAGCGCGACGCCGAATACCGGGAACAGCAGCAAAAAGACCCGCATGCCGGCGGCATCAAAGCCAACTGGGTGTATGCGTACAATGCTACTGATTTCACTCCAGTTTCATCGCTAACATGAAGGCTCCCAGGCAATGACACAGATCAGACGGCGTTCGGAAATCAGTGCGCGAGAAGCGGGGCGCCGCCCCGGTCGCCCCGAGGGCAGTTCAAGCGGTGACAACGCCTCTGAGCGTATTCTTGATGCCGCCGAAGAAGTCTTTGCCGAGGTGGGGTATTCGGGCGCAACATTGCGCACGGTGGCGGCACGTGCCGATGTCACCCAGGCGCTCATCAGCTACTACTTCGGCAACAAGTACGGTCTCTACGAGGCTGTGTTCATTCGGCGGGGGCGGGCCATTGCCGACCAGCGCGTCAAGTTGCTTGATGAGCTGAAGCAACGCAATGACGTCACCGTGCGCGACGTCGTCAAAGCTTTTTTAGCACCCACCATAGCGCTGCGCGAAACCCGAGGCGGACGGCTGTTTCTGCGTCTGCAGGCCAGGCTGCACACCGAACCGGCCGAGATCTCTTACAAGCTACGCAACGAAGCCTATGACGCCTCGACGCGTGCCTATGTACAAATGATGGGGCGTGTCTGCCCCCAGTTGTCGGCCAAAGATCTGCATTGGCGAATGGTGCTGATGATAGGGGCGTACATGTATGCGTTTTCAGATACGCATCGACTTGAGCAGATCGCCCCCGAGCATTGCAACGTCAACGATACCGACGAAGTGTTCGAGCAGATTGCCGCCTTTGTGTCGGCAGGCATCAGCGCGCCGCCCACCTCGGGCGAAGCCGCCCCGCGCGACGGGTGATTGAAAAGCAGTATGGAATGTATAACAATGCGACGGACAAGCGCGATAGACAATACTTTCAGGCCACGACCATGACCAAAAATACACGTCGCCCGTCCACTGAACCGGCTGCCGACAAATACGATTTTTCCGAGCAGGTGGGGCATTTGCTGCGTCGCGCGTATCAGCGGCACACTGCACTTTTTCAGCAGACCATTCCCGACACCCAGCTTACTGCCGCTCAATTTGTCGTGTTGTGTGCGGTACGCGATTGCGGCGCGTGCTCGCTGAGTCACATCGTCAAGCAAACCGCCATCGACCAAGCCACCATACGTGGCGTAATCGACCGGCTTAAGGTGCGCAAGCTCGTTGCCGTACGACACGACGAACTCGACCGCCGTAAGGTGCTGGTCAGCCTTACCGAGACGGGCCTGCATCTGGTGGAAACCATGGTGCCGTTCGCATTCGAGATCACCGAAAAAACTTTCGAGGGTTTTAATCCCGCCGAGCGCATGGCACTGGTGTATCTGCTTAACAAGATGTGCGCGTCTGATGCAGACGAACTCGAAGCTTGAGCGCATGCTCTGGTTCTACCTGGCAGAGCGGCGGTTCTGTCTCGGGCTAAAAATGTTTGTATGCAGTGTATACGCTCTAGTATTGGGTTCGGCTTGTTCTGCGGAGGCCGACAATCCGTGATCAGTGAGATTGTCTATCGGTAAGTTTTGTCCCGATTCTCAACGTCTTGTTGTAAGTTCGTCGAAATTGCGGCGCTTCAACGAAGGGTTTATCCCTATGAAGTAAATCTTTTGTTCGAAAAATTACATGTGTACACTTCAATCGATGCACCTTCCCCCTTCGATTGGGCGCGCCTCCCGGCTTGTTGCCGGGGCCGCGTATTGAATAAGGAACTTCCATGAAAGGCTCACGAGTTTTAACCGTACTGATGGCCGCAGTAGTTGGTGTTTCGCTATCGGTATCGGCAGCAGCGCAAGACACGCTCAAAATCGGCGAAATCAATAGCTACAAGACGCAGCCTGCGTTCTTGGGGCCGTATAAAAACGGTATGGATCTGGCTGTTGAAGAGATCAACAAGGCCGGCGGTATCAACGGCAAGCAGGTCGAGCTTGTCATTCGCGACGACAACTCCAATACCGGCGACGCGGTGCGGGCGGTTGAAGACCTGCTGGCGCGCGACAAGGTCGACGTACTCACCGGTACCTTCCTTTCCCATATTGGTCTGGCCGTTACCGACTACGCCAAGCACAAGAAAGTCTTCTTTCTGGCCAGCGAACCCCTGACCGATAAAATCGTCTGGGAAGACGGCAACCGTTATACCTTCCGGTTGCGTGCATCCACCTACATGCAGGTGGCCATGCTGGTGCCCGAAGCCGTAAAAATGAATAAAAAGCGCTGGGCGGTGGTATACCCCAACTACGAGTACGGCCAATCAGCCGTGGCAACGTTCAAGAAGTTGCTTAAAGAAGCCCAGCCCGATGTCGAGTTCGTTGCCGAGCAAGCGGCGCCGCTTGGCAAAGTCGATGCCGCAAACGTTATTCAGGCCCTGGCCGACGCCAAGCCCGACGCCATGTTCAACGTATTGTTTGCCGCCGATCTGGCCAAGCTGGTACGGGCCGGCACACAGCGTAATTTCTTCAAGGACCTTTCCGTGGTCAGCTTGCTTACCGGCGAACCCGAATATCTTGATCCTTTAGGCAGCGAGACGCCAGAAGGCTGGGTGGTTACGGGTTACCCGTGGTACGCCATTGATACGCCCGAGCATAAAAAATTCCTTGAGGCGTACCAGGCCAAGTTCAACG
>NZ_DATJBQ010000111.1:0-13014 GCF_035515275.1 Pusillimonas sp. | reverse complement strand
TTGCGCTGTTGGTTCTTGAGACGTTCCTGCCCCACATCACAGGAACTGCAGTTGGGATGAGAGCCAATTCTTCCTGCGAGGGCAGGTCGAGCCTTGCCTCGATTGGCGCCGTCGGCCACTTCGGCGGTGTCACCGGTGTCGGCGACACGAGCCACATGAGCCACATGAGCCACATGAGCGGCATCACGGCAAACAGCACCGGCGGCCCTATGCGCGAGGTTCTTTTAGCACCTCAAAGATCGTAAACAGAAGGCCTGGGGCTGGGTGGGGTATTTGGGCGACGTTTGCAAGCCGAGTCGGCTGTCGTTTTCGGGGAGGCAAGCACGCAGCATGTTTGAGCAACAAGGGTGTCGGGCCACGGGCCCGACGTTGCGAGTTCTGCGTGCGCCCCGAAAATGATAGACGACGAGGGAAGCCGGCAAAGCCGGCCGCAGCTGCCGGCGCCCAAATACCCCACCCAGCCCCACGCCGCTTAAAGAACTCAAATACTGTGCTAACGAATAGCCACGCCGCTGAATAACTCAAAATCCCGTATCAGATAACAGTCGCGTCACTGCCGACTTTCCGCTGCGTACTGCGCCTTCAAGAACAGCCGGATAACCCGTATCCGTCCAGTCTCCGGCCACATAGATGCCGTTCCACGGCGTCGAATTCGTAGGCCGGCTCAGCCCCGGAACCGCTGCGAAGGTCGCGCGCTTCTCGGTGATCAGCTCATAGGCCGCGACCTTGGGCATTGGCGCACGGCTTTTTGTCTGTTCAATAATTTGCGCAATCACCCCTTGCGCAATGCGTTCAGAACCCAGGCCACGTAGCGTATCTGCATTGCTGATCACCACGTTCACGCGGCTCGCTCCCATAGGTTCATCAAGATCAAGGAACTCATTACAGTGGAACAACCACTGACCGAAATGCTGCTTTTCGGGGCATTCGTGCAGCATCAGCATCGGCTGGGGCAGGCTCCAATAGTCAGCCAGTTGCAAAGTAAGCGTAGCGATCGGCATCGGCGAGAAACTTTCAAACTGGCTCAAGTAGGCTTTTCGGTCAACCGACACCGCAGGTAATTGCTGCAACAGCCTGTGCGCCGGCCACACATTCGTGGCGATGATCGCAGCATCAAAGACCTCGTCGTCCACCAATACCCTTCCTTTGCCTTGCGCCGCGCCGTCGGCAGACCCAACACGACGAACCGTGCGGCCGCGAAGCACACGTATCTGGGCCGGCAGCCGTTCAGGCCACAGAGACGAAAGATCGACGCGCGAGATCAGCACCTGGCTGGCAGAAGACCCAGCCCCCAGGCTGTCGCGCAGCACGTTTGCGAATAGCTGCGCACACGCATGGTGTACCGGCGTGTTCATTGCGGCCACACACAGAGGGTCCCAGAAAGCACGAATAATGTGCGTGGATTGCCGGCCTTGCGCAAGCCATTGCGCGACCGTCAGTCCAGGCTCGGTCTGCCAGCGGCGCCGTTTAAGGCTGGTCAGCAACGTTGCAAGACGCAAGCGCTCGCGCCACGAGAGGCCTTGGGCAAGCAATAGGGCGGCAGGCAGGGCCAGCGCGTCGGGTAGCTTCGGCACTTGCAGCCTGAAGCTGCGGTCGGCCGACTGCAGGTCAAGCGGCATGCGAAGCAGCCGTTGCTGGCCAGACAGGCCCAATTGCTGCATGACGCGCAAGGTTTCGGTATAGGCAGCCAGCAAAATATGCTGGCCATTGTCCACCGTGGCGCTCAGCTTGCGAGAGTGAACCGAGCGTGCCCGGCCGCCCAGCCGGTGACCCGACTCAAATACCGTTGCCTCATGTCCATGTCGATGCAGCTCAAGAGCTGCACTTAGCCCGGCCCAGCCGGCGCCGACGACGGCGACCTTCATTGGGTCAGTTGCTTGACCAGGCCTCGCCCGCCGGTTACCCAGGTTTTCCAGGCCAGCCACAACTTGCGAATGGGGGTCAGCGAAATGCGCTGCTCAAGCACATGCCAGCCGTCGCGTTCGATTTCATTGAGCAAGGCATGGTAAATGGCCGCCATGGCCAGCCCCGGTCGCTGGTTGCGACGATCAGCTTCGGGCAGCGCTTGCATGGCTTCGCGATAATACTGTCGGGCGCGCTGCGCCTGAAACTGCATCAGCCTTTCGAATCGCTCGGAGTGTTGGCTGTTCAGAATCTCGGAAGCCTTTACGTCGAATTTTTGCAGTTCGTCTATGGGCAGATAGATGCGGCCCCGACGCGCATCGTCGCCCACGTCCCGAATGATGTTGGTCAACTGGAACGCCAGGCCAAGCTTGTCTGCATATTTCAGGGTGTTGTCGTCGGTATAGCCGAATATGCCTACCGAAAGCTCGCCGACCACGCCTGCTGCATGCCAGCAGTATGTACGCAGGCCGGGCCAGTCGAGGTAGCGTGATTGATCCAGATCCATCTCCATGCCCGCAATGACCGCATGCATGCGGTCCGCCGTAATGCGGCGTTTTTCCAAGTGAGGGGCAAGGGCGCGGGTAACAGGATGCTCGGGCTTGCCGGCGAACATGCGGTCTACTTCGGTCCGCCACCAGGCCAGTTTGTTGCGGGCGATGGAAGGGTCGCTGCATTCGTCAACGACGTCGTCAACCTCACGGCAAAAAGCGTACAGGGCCACGATGGCCTTACGCTGTTCGGGCGGAAGAAACAAAAACGAGTAATAAAAGCTCGAACCGCTTTGTGCGGCTTTGGTCTGGCAGTATTCGTCGGGGCTCATTGCTTGCTTAAAGCCGGGTAGGGTGGACGACGTCGCGAACGGTGCGCCACGAAAGCAGCAGCCAGTCGCGTTTATTCAGGGTCGGCCTATGTTTGAACACGTCGTAGTGTACTGGTTCCATACGCTCGAGGATACGCAGCCCGCCCTGTGCCACCAGGCGTAGCTCGAGTCCGATCCGACCCGGCAGGCGGCGGGCCAGGGGCAGGCCTTGCAGCAGCAGGGCGCGGGCCTGCTCCACCTGTTCACGCATCAATGCCTGCCAAGCCGCGTCGCAACGCCCGTGAGCGATATGTGTTTCACTCACGCCATGGCGGACAAGTTTTTCCTGGGGTAGATATACCCGCGATTTTTCCCAATCAATGGCCACATCCTGCCAAAAATTGGTCAGTTGAAGGCCCGTGCATAGGGCGTCGGCCTGATCCAGGTTTTCGGGCTGGGCGGCTTTGTATAGATGCAGCATCAGTCGGCCCACCGGGTTGGCCGAACGCGAGCAGTAGTCAAGCAGGGCGTCGTCGTCGGCATAACGATGGGTGGTGACGTCTTGCTCAAAAGCGGAAAGCAGATCCAAAAAGGGCTGCAGGGGCAGGTTGTGCGCATGTACCGTATGCGCCAGCGACGCAAATACATCGTTCAGCGGGTCACCCACAGGCAGGCCGGAGTGTCCGTCGTGCATCGACAGCAAGGCCCGGCGGTATGCGGCCAGTTTGTTCAGCCGGGTCGCAGCCGTATCGTCGCCTTCGTCGGCGATGTCATCGGCGCTGCGGGCAAAGTGATAAATGTGTGAGACCGGTGCGCGCAGGCGCCGGGGCAGCAACAGAGAAGCGACCGGGAAATTTTCATAGTGCTCCCGCCGTTTCACATCGGGTGTCGACATGGATTAGACTTTCGCTATTAGGGGAGTAGAGTAGTTATGCCACGTCCAATATCGGCTTCGATTTCGTTGTCGTCGTTAAAGCACAATCTGGCCATCGTCGCCAAACAATTGAACAGTTTCAGCCGGCAAGACCACCGGGTTGCCCCAAACATCTGGGCGGTCATCAAGGCCAACGCCTACGGCCATGGCATCGAGAACGCGGTTCGCGCCTTCGATCAGGCCCAAGGCCTGGCCATGCTGGATCTGGACGAAGCGGTCAGGTGCCGCGAGGCCGGCTGGACCAAGCCGATACTGATGCTCGAGGGCCACTTCGAGCCCGCAGATCTTGAAACCTACCGGGATTATAGTTTATCGACCACCGTACACTGCCAAGAGCAACTCGACATGCTCCAGCCGGTACAGGCGGGCAAGCCTATTGATGCGCTGGTCAAGCTCAATACCGGCATGAACCGCCTTGGCTTTGCGCCCGACCGCTACCGGTCGGCCTATGCCCAGGCGGTGGCACAGCAACAGCGTGGAGTCTTGGGCACAGTAGGCAAAATGACCCATTTTGCGCGGTCCGATGACCATGTCGAAACCACCGAGGCGCAGCTCCGTCTTTTTTTTGAAACGACCGCACAACTACCCGGCCCCGTCAGCCTTTGCAACTCGGCCGCCACCCTCACGCCCGGCTATTGGCTCTGGCCCGCGGCCGAGTTCGAGCAGTGGGTGCGGCCTGGCATCTGTCTTTACGGGTCTTCGCCGTTTCCCAACCAGTCGGCCAGCGACCTGGGCCTTGAGCCGGTCATGACCCTGCGGTCGCAAATCATCGGAGTACAACAGGTTGTGCCGGGGCAAGGGTTGGGGTACGGCCACGCTTTCGTCGCGCCGCGGGCCATGCGCGTGGGGGTCGTTGCCTGCGGCTATGCCGACGGGTATCCTCGCCATGCTCCCAGCGGCACGCCGGTTACGGTACAGGGCCGGCCCACCCAATTGCTGGGAAGGGTCTCGATGGACATGCTGATCGTCGACCTCACGCCAGTGCCGCAGGCCGGTATCGGCTCGTCGGTCGTGCTATGGGGGCAGGGCGGCCCCTCGGTTGATCAGGTCGCACGTTCGGCTGGTACCATCGGCTACGAGTTATTATGCGCCCTGGCACCCCGAGTGCCGGTTTCAGTGCAAACCGATTAAGTCGCACGCTGCCGGTCTTTGTTCGTCTGGCGCCGCGGCATATCGGCTTTGTGTTCACAAGCTCAAGGCTACCGAAGGAAGACATCGTGAAGAATCAATGTGTACTGGTTACCGGTGCGACCAAGGGCATAGGCTGGGCCATCAGCCGTCGCCTGGCCGACCTGGGCTGTCATGTGGTGGGCCTGGCTCGCCATACTCAGGACATCGATTTCCCCGGCTATCTGTACTCGTGTGACCTGGCCAATGCGGGCGAAACCGAAGACATTTTGCGGGTTATTCGCGAAAAATACCCTGTTGACGCTGTCGTCAATAACGTCGGACTGGTCAAGCCCGAACCGCTGGGCGAAATCGACCTGGCGTCCTTGTATCAGGTTTACGATCTGAATCTTCGGGTCGCTGTTCAGGTTACCCAGGCTTTTGTCGCCTCCATGAAGGCACGCCATGAAGGTCGTATCGTCAATATTTGCAGCCGTGCCACGCATGGCTCACCCAATCGCACCAGCTATTCGGCGGCCAAGAACGCTTTGGTTGCCTGCACCCGAACCTGGGCGCTTGAGCTGGCCCAGTTTGGCATCACGGTCAATGCCGTGTCGCCGGGGCCGGTAGAGACCGAACTGTTCCGAGCTAATAATCCGATAGGCAGTGAGGCCGAGAAGTCCGCCCTTGAGTCGATACCCATGGGCAGGCTGGGTCAGCCTGCCGACGTGGCGGCGGCGGTTACCTTTCTTTTATCGTCTGAAGCGGGGTTTATCACGGGTCAGGTTCTTGGCGTGGACGGCGGCGGCAGCCTTGCCGGCCGCCACTCGTAGGCGTCTGCATGGCCAAAGCCAAAACCACTTTCGTCTGTTCGGAATGCGGCGGAACCTGCCCCAAATGGGAAGGCAAATGCCCACATTGCGGCGAGTGGAACACGCTGGTCGAAACCGTGGCGGCGTCGGCGCAGGCCCATCGTTTTGCGCCCTTGGCCGGGGCCAGCCCCATTCGAAACCTAGCCGAAATCGAAGCGCGCGAGCTTCCGCGCCAGCCGACAGGCATTGCCGAATTCGATCGCGTTCTGGGTGGCGGCCTGGTTACTGGCGCCGTCATTCTTATCGGCGGCGACCCCGGAATCGGAAAGTCGACGCTATTGCTGCAAGCCCTGGTATCGCTTTCTCGGGTCACGCCCGTGCTCTACGTAACGGGCGAAGAATCGGCCGAACAAGTGGCCTTGCGGGCGCGCCGCCTGGATCTTGCCACCGAAGAGGTCAAGCTGCTGGCCGAAATTCGACTCGAGGCCATTGTCGAGGCCCTGACCACCGAGCGTCCGCGGGTGGCGGTTATTGATTCCATTCAAACGCTTTACTCGTCAGAGCTTAGCGCGGCCCCGGGCTCGGTTTCACAGGTGCGCGAGTGCGCCGCCCAACTGACACGCCTGGCCAAGCAAACCGGCACCGCAATCGTGCTTATTGGTCATGTCACCAAAGACGGCGCCTTGGCCGGCCCGCGTGTACTTGAGCATATCGTTGACACGGTTCTGTATTTCGAAGGCGATACCCATTCTTCCTTTCGGCTGGTGCGGGCTATTAAAAACCGGTTCGGAGCAGTCAACGAACTGGGCGTGTTCGCCATGACCGATCGTGGCCTGAAGGGGGTCAACAACCCATCGGCGCTCTTCTTGTCACAGCACGACCGTAATGTTGCGGGTTCTTGCGTCATGGCCACACAAGAGGGTACGCGCCCGCTGCTGGTCGAGATCCAGGCTTTGGTCGACGGCGCCCACGTTCCTAATCCGCGTCGGCTGTCGGTGGGGCTGGAAGGCACCCGGCTCGCCATGTTGTTGGCCGTGCTGCACCGTCACGCCGGTATTGCCACCTTTGATCAGGACGTCTTCGTCAATGCAGTGGGTGGGGTCAAGATCACTGAGCCCGCCGCCGATCTTCCGGTCTTGCTTGCCATCATGTCCTCCTTGCGCAACAAGCCGCTGCCCGAAGGTCTGATTGCATTTGGCGAGGTAGGCCTGGCAGGCGAGATCCGTCCTGCGCCACGGGGGCAAGAGCGCCTGAAAGAAGCCGCTAAACTGGGTTTTCGTCTGGCCCTGGTGCCCAAGGCCAATGCGCCCAGGCAGGCTATCGAGGGGCTTGAGATATGGCCGGTAGACCGTATCGATGGCGCCATCGATCGTTTACGTTAAGGCCCCCCCATGACACGGAAATCCCGATGAAAAAATGGTGGAACCGATTCCTTGCGCCGAGCTTCAGGGCATTGAAGCGCGACTGGCGCTCGGGCGAGCTCGGCCTGCTGGCACTGGCACTGGTCATAGCCGTGACGGCGGTCAGCAGTGTCGGCTTTCTGTCCGGTCGGGTATCGGCGGCGCTTGACCGCAGTTCGGCTCAGATGCTGGGCGGCGACCTGGTCCTGACGGCTGACGAACCCATAGGCCAGGCCGTGCTCGAACAGGCGGTTCAATCAGGCCTTGAGGTTTCTCGGTATCAAACGATGTCGTCCATGGTTGATGCCCCGGGCGGCATGCGTCTGGTGTCGCTTAAAGCCGTGGACGGCAAGTACCCCTTGCGCGGCGAACTACTGTTGCGCGGCGAAGCGCAAGACAACGCCGTACACGGGGGGCCGGCGCCCGGCACGGCATGGGTCGATCCGCAACTTACCGGCTTGCTCGATGTGAACCTGGGTGACACGATCACCATCGGCGAGTCGGCGCTGACCATATCGGGCGTCATCAGCTATGAGCCTGATCGGGGGGTGCAGTTCATCAATGTGGCACCGCGGGTCATGATGCGTCTGGACGAGCTGCCCGCCACCGGCTTGCTCGGTCCGGCGAGCCGAGTGCGTGATGCTGCCAACGTGGCCGGCGAGCAAACGGCGGTTCAAGCCTATCGGCAGTGGCTCGAGCCCCGGCTGGGGCGTGGTCAAAGGTTGTCGGAACCCGGCGAAGCCCGACCCGAAATCCAGCGTTCGTTAGACCGTGCGCATCAATTTCTGACTCTGGTCGCCTTGCTGACCGTGATTATTGCCGCTGTGGCCGTGGCTTTGGCCGCGCGCCGATTCAGCCGCCGCCATCGTGACGGAGTGGCGGTCATGCGTTGCATCGGGGCGGCCCGGGCGCAAATCGCATCCATGTTCGCAATCGAGTTCGTGGCGCTGGCTTTGGTCTGCGCCACGCTGGGTGTGGCTTTGGCCTTTGCAGTGCAAGCAGGGCTTGCGCAGTTGGTTTCGTCGTTGCTCGACGTTGACCTGCCCGCGCCCGGTTGGGGGCCGGTATGGCACGGTTACGCCTCGTCTTTATTGCTGCTGGTCGGTTTTGCCCTGCCTCCGCTGGCGGCCTTGTATCGCGTGGCGCCCATGCGGGTACTGCGCCAAATGAAAGGGCAATGGGCCCCACGAACAGCTGTTTCCTATGCGGCGGGCCTTGTCGCCTTCTTTTTGTTGTCGTGGTGGATTTCGGGCGACGCGCGAATGAGCCTGCTGGTGACGGGTGGCTTTGTGGGCGGGCTGGCGTTTTTTTACGGCATCGCTTATGGGGTCATACGATTGTTGGGTGGTTTGGCGGGCAGATGGCAGGGCGCCTCTACCTTGCGGTTTGCCCTGAAAGGCATGACGCGCCGCCCGGGGCTGGCAACGGTTCAGGTATGTGCTTTGGCTGTCGGCTTAATGGTGATGTTGTTGTTGACCCTTGCCCGCACCGATCTGCTTGACGGCTGGCGCGGCACTTTGCCGCCCGACGCACCCAACACCTTTTTAATCAATATTCTGCCCGAACAGCGTGAGGCGGTACTGGCACAGCTGAACACCGCCGGCATCCGCAGTGGGGCACCGGCACCCATGATACGGGGGCGGCTGCTGGCCATCAACGATGTGCCGGTCGATGCACGCACCTACGAAGACGAACGCGCCCAGCGCATGGTCGAGCGGGAGTTCAACCTGTCGTACATGCCGTCGCTGCCCGACAGCAATACCATTGTGGCGGGTCGCTGGCTCGATCCCGACGCCGGCGAGGTGTCGCTTGAGACCGGTCTGGCCGATACCCTGGCCATCGGCATGGGCGACACCCTGGCCTTCGATGTCGCGGGCCAAATCGTACGGGTCCGGGTTACCAGCTTGCGCGAAGTCAAGTGGGATTCATTCGATGTGAATTTTTTCGCCCTGATGTCGCCCTCTGCATTAGAGAATGCGCCTGCCACCTACATTACGTCGTTCCACCTTCCGGCCGACAAGCTCGCACTCAGCCAGCGCTTGGTCGCCGAGTTTCCCAACCTCACCGTGTTCGATGTCGGCGCCATTCTGGGACACGTGAGGCGCATTGTTGAGCAGGCCGTCCTGGCCGTACAAATCTTGTTCCTGTTTACGGTGTTGGCAGGGGTGCAGGTCTTGGCGGCGGCCTTTGCCGCCACGCGCGACGAACGCATACACGAGGTGGCCATACTGCGCGTGTTGGGCGCCGGCGCTGCAAGGCTTCGCAGAACGCAGTGGCTTGAACTGACGACGCTTGGCGGATTGTCAGGCGCCTTGGCCGCGTTGGGCTCGGTACTCCTGGCCCGTTTGCTTGCCGACCGCGTGTTTGAGTTTTCGCTCGGCTGGCCGTGGTGGCCCTGGGTGGTGGGTATAGTGGGTGGTGCGCTCATTTCGTGCCTGGGCGGCGGGCTCGCACTTCGGGGTGTGCTTAAAACACCGCCTTTGCGCATGTTGCGAGAGGTTGCATGAACTCCGAACTTTCCAGGATCGGATTGCGTTCATTTTCCGGCGGCGCGGCATGCTTCGACGCCGCACGCATCGTCGATCCCGGGCCGGGGTTGTTCGACCCACAGAACCCCTTGCTGCATGCCGCTCCCGTGCAAGTGGGCGGACGCAAATCCGCATGGTTCGTCGAGGCCGAGTTTGGCCAGGCCGTGTTACGGCACTATCGTCGCGGCGGCATGGTCGCAAAGCTCAGCCGGGATCGCTACGTTTGGGCGGGCGCCGACGCTACGCGATCATTCGCCGAATTTCGCGTTCTGTGGTTCTTGCGCGAGCGTGGGCTTGCCGTACCCGCACCCTTGGCGGCGGCCTATTGGAAATCGGGTCTGACCTATCGTGCGGCGATACTTATCGAGCGTATTCCACAAGTACGCACCCTGGCCGAAGCGCGGGCCGAACCCGAAGCCGTTGCCAAGGCTATTTTCGCCATGCACGAGGCCGGTGTCTGGCATGCCGACCTGAATGCCTTTAACATTTTGCTCAGCAGTTCAGGACAGGTCTGGTTGATTGACTTCGACAGGGCCCGTCGACGTACGCTTACCGCCCGGCTTCGCCGGTCCAATCTGCTGCGTTTAAAACGCTCGTTAGATAAGGTGGCGGGTGAGCCGGGTCTGGAGTGTTGGCGGCAGATTCACAACGCTTACTTGCAGCTAAGCGCCTAAGGCCTGCATGGCCGGCAAAAAGCTTTATCATCACGTGTTTTTGGGTATGTTGTTTCTGGAGACGCTTACCGTGGGTTTGAACCGAGTCATGCCATGGTTCTTGATGGCACTGTTTGCATTGGCGGGGGGCGCGGGCTGGGCACAGGGGGGTGTCCTGAACGTATACAACTGGGCCGAATACACGGCTCCTGACACGATTTCGGGCTTTGTCAACGAAACCGGCATCAAGGTTCGCTATGACGTTTATGACAGCAACGATACCTTGCAGGCCAAACTGCTAACAGGCAAGTCGGGGTATGACGTGGTCGTGCCCTCTACCCATTATGCGGCTCGGCAACTCGAGGCCGGGCTGTTTCAGAAGCTTGATAAAACCAAGATACCCAACTGGCGCCATCTTGACCCTGAAATCATGAAACTGCTGGCATCGGTCGACCCCGGCAACCAGTATCTGGTTCCGTGGGGCTACGGCACCAACGGCCTGGGTTACAACGTGACCCGGGTGCGTCAGATATTGGGCGACGAAGCGCCCCTGGGTAGTTGGGACATGCTTTTCAATCCCGAGTACGCAAGCAAACTCAAAAGCTGCGGCATCGCCATATTGGATGAGGCGGCGCAAGTGTTTCCGGCGGCGCTGCATTATTTGGGCAAAGACCCCAACAGTACCCATCCCGACGATTACCGCGAGGCGGTCGAACTGCTCAAGCAGATCAGGCCTTATGTCCGTCAGTTCAGCTCGTCGGGCTATATCGACGAACTTGCTTCGGGTGATCTCTGCATGGTTTACGGCTTCTCGGGCGATGTGCTGATTGCGCGTGAGCGCGCCAAAGAAGCAGGTAAAACGTATGAGATCGATTATTACTTGCCCCAGGGCGGTGCCCCGGCGTGGTTCGATACCATGGCCATACCGAAGGGCGCGGCCAATGTCGACGAGGCCCATGCTTTCATTAACTATATTGAAACGCCGCAAGTGCATGCGGCGATCACCAATGCCATGTTTTATCCGAACGCCAACAAAACCGCCCGTCAGTATGTGGACCCCGAGGTTGCCAACAACCCCATGATCTATCCGCCCGACGAGGTTGCTGCTCAGCTTTTCGTCATCAAGGCCTTGCCACTGCATGTCCAGCGCGTACAGAACCGGCTCTGGGCAGAACTACGTTCGGGGCGTTGATCTCTATGGATAATCGTAATATCACCGGCCCCCGTCCCACTGACGAGGACGAGTTCGTTCGGGTTGACGAGGTCGTAAAAATATATGGCGACGTCGTAGCGGTGAAGTCAGTCAACCTTGCCGTTAAGCGGCGCGAAATCTTTGCGCTGCTCGGAAGCTCGGGCTGCGGAAAATCCACCTTGTTGCGTATGCTGGCGGGGTTTGAAGAGCCTACGTCGGGCCGAATCTATCTGGACGGCGAGGACATTACCGCTTTGGCCCCTTACCAGCGGCCGGTCAACATGATGTTCCAGTCTTACGCCTTGTTTCCTCACATGACGGTCGAAGCGAATGTGGCGTTCGGCCTGAAGCAAGAGGGTGTGCCGCGCAACGAAATTCACGAGCGGGTGTTCGAGGCGCTTGATCTGGTGCAGATGGCGGGATATTCGCGACGCAAGCCCCATCAATTGTCGGGTGGACAGCAACAGCGTGTGGCGCTGGCTCGCAGCCTGGTCAAGCGGCCCAAACTGTTGCTGCTTGACGAGCCCATGTCGGCGCTGGACAAGCAAATACGGCAAAAGACACAGATTGAGCTGGTACGTATTCTGGACCAGGTGGGTGTCACTTGCATTATGGTCACCCATGATCAGGACGAGGCCATGACCATGGCCGGTCGCATCGCTGTCATGACCGAAGGGCAGATCATGCAATGCGGCACCCCACGCGAGGTCTACGAGTTTCCCAATTCGCGCTTCGTGGCTAATTTCATTGGCAGCACCAATGTGTTCACGGGTGTCATCACCGTCGACGAATCCGACCACGTGCAGATCGAAAGCGACGACCTGCCCAGGCCCATGTATGTCAACCACGGCATCAACGAGCCGCTGGGCATGCAGGTGCACGTATCGGTTCGGCCCGAGCAGATCCGCGTCACACGCGAGCAGCCGGTTCACGAATTTAACTGGTCGCGCGGGGTTGTCAGCCATGTGGCCTGGATGGGCAGCCATGCCCGCTACCAGTTGCGTCTGGATTCGGGCGCTGTGGTCGAGGCTGCGGTGCCCAGCCAGATTCTGGCACAAAGCGATGCACCGGGCCTGGACGACCAGATATTCGTCAGTTGGGACAGCGACAGCGCAACGGTGCTCGCGACATGAGGAAGCTGTTTGTCTATGATCGCCCGACCTTGCTGCGCAAGCTGGCCATCGTGCCGCCGTTCATTTGGCTGGCGCTGTTCCTGCTGGTGCCGTTTTTGTTGGTGTTCAAGATCAGTTTGGCGGATCTTAGGTTTGGGATTCCACCGTATACGCCTCTGACCACGCTGGACAATGAAACCCTGACCCTGGGTATTCACCTTAGCAGCTACAAGCTGTTGTTCACCGACAGTCTGTACATTGCCACCTATATCAGCTCGGCCAAGATGGCGTTGGTTACGACCTTGTGTTGCGCCCTGATCGGCTACCCCATGGCGTATTACATTGCCCGAGCCAACGCGAAGGCCCGCCACCTGATGCTGCTTGCGGTGATCTTGCCTTTCTGGACCTCGTTGCTGCTGCGTGTTTATGCGTGGGTGGGCATATTGCGCAATGACGGCCTGCTTAACAACGCTTTAATGGCCTTGGGTCTTATTGATGCGCCACTGGAAATATACCGGACCGACATGGCAGTTTATATAGGTTTGGTGTATGCCTATTTGCCGTTTTTCATC
>NZ_DATJBQ010000110.1:0-18067 GCF_035515275.1 Pusillimonas sp. | reverse complement strand
GTCGCACATATTGATCAGGATCGACGCCTGTGCGCGCTTCATCGGGGTACCAGCGGGTCACCCGTTCCAGGCCTGGATCCAGCTCAAAGCTCAGCACGGGCATCCAGGCATAAACCTCGACAAAAGCACGGCTACGCAGTTGCCAGGCGGCACGGTTGAATAGATCGGCGCGCACTGGCAAATGCCGATTGGGAAAGTACAACTCTCGAACCAGGCCGTCACCCTCGGGGTCGGCGAACGCCTGAAGAAAGACCGTGTTGACCCCAAGGTTGGCCACGCGCTGCACCAACTGATCCAGGTTGCGTTCCATTTGCTTGGGATCGGCATCGTATACGTAGTCCAGATCCACATGCGCAACCCGCATCTCCTTTTTGTTTTCCATATTGATAACGGCCCGGGCAAAGCTGCCCAGCGGGGGGTCGTTCGCAATCAGCAGCCGGGGCACGTTCATCGGCTGGTCGATCGAAGCCAGGCTGTTTTCCAGCGTCAGCGACATCTGGTAGCCGTTCTCCCGAACAATCTCCAGGGCGCGCCCGTTCGCTTCGCCGTAAGGCCAGACCCAGACTCTGGGCGGTTTGCCGGTGGCGTGTTCAATTTTTTGCGTGATGCTTTTGACATCCTCACGCAAGCGCTTCTCAAACGAGGCCTGTGATTCATAAGCTCCTGTCTTTGGGTCGTATTTCCGAATGGCCGCTGCCGGTTGTTCATTACCTTGCGGGTTGGCCGGTATCCCATAGTGCAGCGCATCAGTATGCGCACCGATCTCCACCAGCCCCGAACGCGAGATCTCGACGATCTGACTCCATGTCAGAAAGCGGTTTCGCGCTACCGGTTTGCCGCCGAAGTTGACAGTCTCAGCATCAGGTGTGTCCACCCATGTGCCCACCGGGGCGAGCAGGGCGGGCCACTGGAAGCTGCGCAGTAGGGGCAGCACGCGAGTGTAAAAACTGCGGTAGCCGTCGTCGAAGGACAGCAACACAGCCTGGTTAGGCAAAGCAGGCCCGCCCCGTTTGGCAGCCAGTATCTGCTCGATTGATACTGGCTGATAGCCGTTATCGCGCAGCCACGAAAACTGCTCAACAAGATGGTCGGTTCGTACAGACAGAAAGGTCTGGTCAGGATCCTGATCCTCGATATCGTGATAGGCCAGCACCAGATAATGATTATGTGGCCAAGGCTGTTCGGACTTGTTCAGGGGCCGCTGGTCGGGGGGTACGAACGTCACCTGCCTTCCTGCGCAGCCGGCCACGATCAGCACCGAGCAAAGCAGCAGGGCAAGACGACACAGGTAAGGGGAATGAAAGGCCATTTGTATTCTCAGAATCTAATTTGCAGGTCAAACATGACGCGCGCTTCGCGTTCGCGCTGACCGTCATAGGGGCGGCTGACGCCGGTGATGCTTATGCCCGCATCAAACATCTCGTCATGGCGGTATCGCAGGCCGTATCCAACGGCAGCGATGGCTCCTGAGCCATAGCCGCGCTGAGCGTATAGGCCGGCGCCCACCATGAACCGATGCTCAAGCACGGTGTCGTAGCGTCGGTACAAAGTGTGAGTCAGCGCCAACGCGGGCAGTACTGTCAGATCGGCGCGTGGATTGAAGTAGGGCGTTTCAGCGTGAGTATTGTGGGAAGCACCAATGTCCACCAAGGCATCCAGCTTCAAATGAGGCGCGGTGTACAGGCGCTCTCGACCCGACACGGCAAACTCAAGGCGTCGGTTACCGTCACTGAACTTCGTAGGCGAGAAGGTAAGCCGCCATTCACGTCGTTCGCTCTGGCGCCAGTTGACGTAGGCGTCCAGCCGGTTGGCGGTAATATTATTGGCCAGTGCCTTTAATGGAACCTCTCGCGTGCGAAACGACGCCTGACCGCCGATTTGCCATTCATCATTCAGGTCGTATGCGACCAGGGCGCGTACGCCGACTTTTGCACCGTGCCCATAATGGTTCGAAGATGCCTCCAGTTCGGCGGTCAGGTTGCGGCCACGCCATTCTGCGCCCACCCGGTACCAGTGGTAATCGGCTTCGACATCTTCGAATTCGGCGGTGGCGTACCCGCCCCCGGCAAACCCACGCCAGTTGTAGCCGATCGGCGCGGTATAAAGCACCGTGTCCAGACGCAGGTCGCCATCACCGGCCACCGGGCTGTCCGAAGCCAGACCTACCTGACCGCTCACGCGTAGCTCCGCACGGTTATGCCTGTCCCAGTCGCGCACGAGGCGCCTGACCTGAGCATCTTCGGGGTGCTTGTAAGCAATGCTTTCTATCAGCGTTTCAGCCTGCCGCCATTCGCGCAACGCCATCGCGGCCTTGCCCTGTTCGGCAACAACATCGAGCGCCCTGGGGGCACTGGTTTCAGCGAGCTTCAGTTCGCGCTCCGCGCGCCTGGGCCAGCCGCGGGCCAGATACACCTCTGCCAGCGCGCTGCGCAACCCTGAGTGTCCCGGAGCCTGGGCCACCAGATGCTCGAGCATTTCCTGAGCTTTGGCCGGGTCATCGGCGTAATGGTAGGCCAGGGCGGCGTGTTGATTGGCCGCCAGGTTCAGATCGTTCGGTTGGGGCAACGGCGTGCCTTTTTGGCGGAGCCAGGCGGGTTGCTCTTGCAGGGCCACCGACATGACATTCTTCGCCTGGTCGAACTGTTCAGACTCGACTAAAGAATAGAACAGCCCCGACTGGTGGCTAAGACGTACGGCGGGGTCGACCTGAATAGCCCGCTCTGCATTGAGTATTTCCAGATACAGATCAGCCGCCTTTTCAGGTTGGCGCTGATCCAGGTAGGCCGACGCCACATGGCCCAAGGCATAGCTGGGTACCACGACGCCCTGAGCTTTCAAGGCCTCGTATTCACTGACCACCTCGTCCGTGCGCGCGCGGGCATGCAGGGCGATGAGGCGATCAATGCGTGCCCGAGGCACCTGCCCGGGCAAGTCCTGCGGCGCAGGTGGCTTGCTTGCGGCCAGTTCCTGATAAGCATCCAGCGCACGATCGGCCACGGAAAAACGATCTTTTTCTTGCCGCGAAGGTCTGGACGCCAGCCGTGTCAGCTCGGCGGCGCGATCCGCCTCTAATGAGTACATGCGTTCGGGCGATATCTGGCTCGAATGGGCTTGTGCCGTTCGCAGTGCTGCATCGGCCAAGCCTGCCATGGTCAGCGCGTGAAGATACTCGTCTACGACGTCGGGGCTATCGGGTGCTATCGTGTAGGCCTTGGTGGCGGCCTCAAGGGCGGCATAAGGCTCATTATTGAGGCGATAGGCATAGCTTTTGACCAAGTAACTGTGTGCATCGCGCGGCCTCAGTTTGACCATGGTCTGCGCATTGACCAAAGCCTGGCTCGTGTCCCCCGAGTCCGCAAGCACCAGGGTTTCGCCCAGCGAAAAAGCGCGGTCATCGGGAAAGCGCCGCTTGCCTTCACGGTACAAGGACAACGCCATCGGCCATTGGCGCGCGTCGCGATAGGCTCGTGCGACTGCAGCGAGTGCGGCGCGAGGCAGGGGCAATGCTTGTGGCGGCAGTGCCTGGTGGATATCTATCACGTTCTGGTAGCGTCCGGCCCATCCGGCGATAATCAGCTGATCATGCTTGATGCGTTGATTATCGGGCTGCAACTGACCTTGACGCGCCAGCCAGTCCAGCGCCCAGTCGTGGCGACCGTTGCGGGCCTGCTCGATTACGTATTGGTACTCTTGCGCCGAAGAAAGCGTTTGCCCATGCGTCGGCAGGGCTGCGGCAGTCAGCAGCGCGAACAAGATGCAGTTCAAAAACTGGCCGGAGCCTGCAATCGGCCGTGCCGCGGATGAGCATGTTTTATTATTGCGGACGGCACGGCACATGAGCTTTTTCCTCTGTTGTTCCAACCCTTTCACAAAATGTTAGACAGAATGAAACAGTCCGGCATGAGACGTATGGCGGACTGAGTGCAGGAAAGATGGATTAATACGGCCGGCCTTCAGACAGACAGCTGTGACACAAGATGAAAAAACTGTGCTAGAATCACGTTCTTTATTCGGGGCGTAGCGCAGCCTGGTAGCGCACTTGCATGGGGTGCAAGGGGTCGAGTGTTCGAATCACTCCGTCCCGACCAAGAATACCCCAAAAAACAAGGGCTTACAGAACGTTTTCTGTAGGCCCTTGTTTTTTCTAGGCGGCGCGGTGGTCAGTGCCGTTGCAACTAAGTTTTGCGCCTTACCTGCCGTAAGCCATATGTATAAGCACTGTTGCAAACTTTTGGCGTCGGCATGAATCCCTCAACTCTCATCGGTATTTTGGCCAGCGTCATTTTGCTGGGCGTTGTGCTGTTCTTTTCCACGGAAGATCCCGCTCGCTTCATCGACTTGCCCGGCCTGGGCATTGTGCTGGTCGGTACTTTGGCGGCTACGTTCATCAGCTATCCGCTAAAAGAAGTAATGCGTATTTTCGGGCTGATCGGCACGGTCATGCGTAACGAGCGCATGTATGCACAGCACGACATAGAAGAACTGGTCGCTATCTCGAGAATCTGGATGACCGGTGACATTACGAAGGTGGAGCAGGCGCTGGACCAAGTGTCGAACCCGTTTCTGAAAACCGGGGTGCAATTGATTATCGACATGACGCCCGAGCAAGACATTATCGACCTGCTGCAGTGGCGTATTTCGAAACTGCGCGCCAAAGAGCACGCCGAAGCTCAGTTGTTCCGCACCATGGCCGGCTATGCCCCGGCATTCGGCATGTTGGGTACCCTGGTCGGCCTGGTCAATTTGATGTTCATGTTGGGCGACGGCGACCTGACCGCCATTGGCCAGCAAATGTCATTGGCCCTCATGACCACGCTTTACGGTATTTTGTTGGCCAACTTGCTGTTCAAACCCATTGCCGTCAAGCTTGAGCGCCGCACCGAAGAACGTGTGGCGCTTATGAATATGATTATGCAGGGTTTGTCGATGATGAGCCAAAAGCGGGGCCCGGCCTTTATGCGCGAAACGATGAAAACGTTCATGGCCGATTATGAAGATGAACTGAATGACAGAAACAACGGCACAGCGCTTCAGACCGACAACCCGCCGGCACAAACTGCGGTCGATTCCGAGGCGCGGTCATGACCTCAGACCCAGTTTCGGGCCCCACCCTGAGCGAGACAGCGGCACAACGCAAACGTGCGTTCGCACAGAAACAGGCGTTACGGCTAGAGGTGGCGGGCGCCGTTGCGCGTCGAGGTGTACACAGCAAAAGATGGCACTTCGAGCCGCAGTTCACCGAACCCACTGAAAATTGGCTGATTACGTATCTTGACGTGATCACCCTGTTGCTGGTGTTGCTGCTGGTGATGCTGACCATGGCGGGCGACGGCGCGGGTGAGCAACGCGAAGCCGATCATCACCCGGTCGACGGCGTCTTGTCACTTCATGCATCCAACCCCTTGTCCGGCGGCTCGGTAATACCTGTCCCGGGAGCGAACAAGGTCGAACGTGTGCAAGATCTTACCCAAGGTTTGAACCTGGACAATTTGGGCGACGATGTCGATATTATCCTGAATGAAAAATCAGTCAGCTTCCGCATCAATAGCGAAATTCTGTTTGGGTCGGGTGAAGCCCGGCTTAGCGTTGGTGGGCTCGAAGTGTTGCAACGCCTGGCGCACAGCGTAAAAAACAGCCCACACACCGTTACCATTGAAGGTCACACCGACTCCATTCCCATCCGCAGCACTCGCTTTCCGTCAAACTGGGAGCTGTCCAGCGCTCGGGCCGGCAGCGTGGTGCGTTACCTGGAAGCCAACGGCATCGCCAGCCAGCGTCTGCGTGCCATCGGCTACGCTGACACCCGGCCCTTGGCCGACAATGACACCTCTGCCCATCGCGCCTTGAACCGACGCGTGGAATTGTTGCTGGAACTGCCCGCAACACTGGCTGAACCCAAGCCTTGATACCTCTGTCATAAGCTGCCTGAGCAGCGCTCAAAAGCAGGCTCGGCCATGGCAATTTGCCAATGGCATGGTTTTGGGCCACTGCGCGGCGATGTTACCCTTTATCAGGTTATATCCCGGGCGCGGCCGTTTGCCGGTCCGTGGCAGCCAAGACAAGGAGGTTGGTGTTGAACCGTCGCAACGATAGAGACATTTACAGCGTTCGGGCGCGAACGGCATTGTTAAGCCTGGTTTTTTTCATGTTCTCAGCGTTTGTCGTGCTTGCTGCGGCGCAGGCGCAAACGCCCGGCTCCTCGCCGCTTTCGGGCGATGCCTCCGCTTCACAGGACGCCTCCGGCAAAGAGGCGGTCTCCGAGGCTCCTTCCTATGCGGCGTTGGCCGACCTGCTCGAAAACGAGAGGTCACGCAAAGCGCTGATTGCACAACTGCGCGATTTGGCCGGTGAGCAAGGCGATGCAGCCGCAGCAACGGCGGAGCAGGCTGCCAATGCACGGTTGCGCGAAATGGCCGACCCATTGGGGGGGCTGGCCGGAGCACTTCAGGCATTTGCCGTCGGTCTGGCACAAGATTTTTCGCAGACGGCCGAGACGTTGCAAGGGCTTTTTGCCGGTAAGGGCATTCCAGGCATGACCGCCGAGCAATGGCGTTCTCGCTTGCTGAACCTGGTTCTGGTCATTGCGGCAACCTTGGCGGCATTCGTTTTTTTCCGACTGGTAGCCGGGTGGTTCTTTCGTCGCCTGGACGCCTGGGTGCAGCGAAGCCAGGGCGCGCCCACCGCCGCCGCTCGATCCTATCCATTCAACCGATCGCTGCGACTCACTCCGCGAGTGGGCGCAATTGTGGGCGCCCTGGCCATTGATGCCGGGGCCGTGTTGCTGGCTTCGGTGGCCGGCTACGGGCTGGCATTGTTCATACAAGAGCAATGGCGTACCTCAATCTTGCTGGCTTTGGTCTTTGTCAGCGCTTTCGTTGCCGTAGAGCTCGCCCGCTCGTTGTGCCGGGCCGTTTTTTCCGAACGCCATCCGCATCTTCGGCTGTGGCGCATGGACAATGAACCGGCCAGGTACTGGAGCGCATGGCTCCAGCGTGTTCTCAGCATCACCGGCTACGGCATGCTGGTGGCCGTGCCCGTCGCAAGTCAGATGCTGACCCCATCGGTGGGTCAGCTTATGGGGCTGTTCATCATGCTGGGGGTGTATGTGTATGCGCTGCGGGTCATCTGGACCAAGCGCAGCGATGTACGCCACCGCCTCGAACAGCGCGCCGTGAGTGCTTCGAATGCGTTCTTTTCAACCCTTTACCGCATTGCGGGCCGGTCATGGCATTGGGTGGGGCTGGCTTATTTCACCGCGCTTCTGGTCGCCACTCAGGTCGATCAGCAACAGGCGTTGCCCTTTATGGCACAAGCAACACTAAGAACACTGATCGTTGTGGGTATTGCCACCCTGTTGGCGGCAGCGCTGTCATCATTGACGACGCGTCGCATCACGCTTTCAACCGAGCTGCGCAGCCGGCTTCCGTTGCTGGAGCGTCGGCTGAACTCCTATTGGCCCGGGGCCATTCGCCTGATGCGCGGGATCATTCTGGTCGTGTCGCTACTGCTGGTACTCGATGCATGGCGCGCGTTCGATCTCTCGACGTGGCTTTATTCGCCCGAGGGACGCAACACAATTTCCACCCTGGTGCATGTTGCGGTCATATTGCTGTTGGCCATGGGAATCTGGACAGTGGTGGCCAGCATTATTGAAAGCCGCCTGAATGACAACCCGACGTCGGGCCGCACCACCGAAAGGCAAAAGACGCTGCTGTCGCTGTTTCGCAGCGCGGCGCTGGCCGTCATTGTGACCATGACGGTGCTTGTGGTCCTATCGCAAATCGGCGTCGATATCGGCCCGCTCATTGCCGGTGCGGGGGTGGTGGGCCTGGCCATAGGCTTCGGTGCGCAGAAGCTGGTGCAAGATGTGATCACCGGTGTTTTCATACAGCTTGAAAACGGTATGAACCACAATGATGTGGTCGAGGTGGCGGGAATTTTCGGCACTGTCGAAAAGATCACCATTCGTTCCGTCGGCATTCGCACGCTGGACGGCGGCTATCATCTGATTCCTTTTTCGGCCATCGACAAAGTGTCCAATCACATGCGCGATTTCGGCTACCACTATGGCGAGTACACCATCGCCTACGGAGCCGATGTCGACGAAGCCATCCGCCATTTGCACGAGGCGTTCGAAGAATTCATGCAAGATCCCGAGCTGGCTGGCATGGTGATGGACAAAATCGAGATCCCCGGGGTTACGGCCTTGCACGAGCGCGGCTACAACATCCGGGTACTGATCAAAACGGTTCCCGGCCTGCAATGGGCGGTTCAGCGCGGCTTCAATAGGCTGGTGCGCAAGCGCTTTGCTGAAGCCGGCATCGATCTGCCTTATCCGCAAACAGTGCTGCATTTTGCCAACCCGCAAGCCGGCGATACCCAGGTTGCAGGCAGTTAAGGTGGCAAGGGGTATCAACCCACCTGAAAGTGTGATTCGGGATAACGCACGCGGCTGCCGCGCTGGGTACTGAGACTGTAGATCAGGGTCAGTGGCCCCAATCGCCCGACGAACATCAGCACAATCAGCAATGTGTGGCTGGGGGTCGAAAGGCTGGGCGTCAGGTTTCGGCTGGCGCCGGTCGTGCTCAGCGCCGCGATCACTTCGAAAGCAAGGTCTAGAAATGGCGCTTTTTCGAAGATGCAAATAAGCAGGGTGGCGGTGAAGGCCAGTGCTGCAGTAACCAGAAGCAGAGCCAGCGATTTCTGAACGATGTCGGGCGCGATGGTGCGCTTGAACAGCACAATCTCGCGATGACCCCGTATGTAAGCCCAGGCTGCCGCCAGCAAGACAACGAAGGTACCCACCTTGATGCCGCTGGCCGTACTTAGTGAGCCCCCGCCAATGAACATCAGCAGCATCAATACCAGTGCGGTACTGTCTTGTATGCGGGCCAGATCAATGCTTTGAAAACCGGCTGTTCGCGAGGCAACGCTTTGCAGCCAGGCGGTAAGGGCCTGCGTGGGTACAGGCATTTGACCTAGTGTGTCGGGGTTGTTGTGCTCGAGCGCCCAGATCAATACAAAGCCAAACAGATTAAGCAGTAGGGTGGCCAGCAAAATAATACGGGTATAGGAGCTTAGCAAGCTGAATTTGCGCTTGTTGCGGATGTCGGCCAATACCGAAAAGCCAATGCCGCCCAGAATGATCAGGGCGGTAGTCACCAAAACAGTAATTGGATCACTCAAGTGGCGGCTCATATGGGTGGCCGCCAGCGCCATTCCGCCGTTATTGAACGCCATAATGGTGTGAAACAAGGCTTCGATCAATGCATCGGGAAAGCCCGCCCCGGGCAGCCACCATGCGGTCAATATCACAATGCCTATTATCTCGATCACGGCAGTCAGCTTAAATACCGCAAAAGCCGTTGACCTAATTTTTGAAACGCTGGTTTGATTGAATGCTTCCAGTGCCACCGCCTGATACTGCAGTGCAACCTTCTTGCCCAACGACATCGCGGCCACCACCGCAAAGGTGACAAACCCCAGTCCGCCAATCTGCACCAGCGCTGCAACCACGCCATAACCGAAAGGGCTCAACTCAGTACCGGGCTCCAGTATGCTAAGGCCCGTAACGGTTACCGCGGACGTTGCTGTGAACAATGCCGTGAAAAAACCTAAGGGCTTGTCGGCGGCGAAAGGCAGGGACAACAAACCTGCTCCGAGCAATATAAATAGAATAAAGCCGCCCGCCAGCACCATGGGTGGGCTCGCGCTGAATACGCCGGCCGAGCGTAGACGCTTGTATGAGCCGTAGTCAGGCCAGAGCTCGCGAAGGCGCATGCTGTGGAGTCCTTTGGTTTGTGGGTCTAGGCCAATTTAGGGGCAATGGCCTTGAGGGCGTTTAGCTGACCCAGCAGCACCAGTATGTCGTTGCCGTGCAAGGCGAACTCCATGCCCGGATGTACGGTGATGTCCGCGCGCCGCTTTACCAGCAACACCTGCAGAGGCGAAGGTGTGTCACGCAGGAAGCGGCTTATGGGTGCGCCTTCGAGTTGTTTGCTGACATGGATTTCTACAATGAATTCCCCGTTGCCCAGCGAAATGTAATCTTCGACCATAGGGTAACTCAGTGCCTGCGCCACGCGTATGCCCATTTCTTCTTCGGGATGAATAATGCGTTCGACGCCCAGCTTGTTCAGGATAAGGTGATGGGCGTGCGACGAGGCCTTGACCCATATTGCCTTGACCCCAAGGCTTTTAAGGTGCACGACGCATAGCAGGCTGGTTTGAATGTCAGACCCTATGGCCACCAGGACAACATCGTAGCTGTCCAGGCCCAGCTCCTCCAGCGCTTGCTTGTCGGTGACGTCGGCGATCACGGCGCGTGTCAGTTCGTCGGCATATTGTGTTACGAGCTTGCTATCGGCATCGACACCCAGTACCGAATGACCCAGCTTGACCAGCTCTTGTGAGGCGGCCGAACCGAATCGGCCCAGGCCCATTACTGCAAATTGCGCCATGTTTTACCGCCTAAAATTAATTTGAATGAGTATATCGGGGCGAACTGTGTTAATTTTATAGATACTAGGGTTTACCTTAATATAGATTTCATACATGACCAGCTTGTTCGATCCCATTCGGTTGGGCGCTGTATCGCTTAGCAATCGCATCGTAATGGCGCCCCTCACGCGCACCCGCGCGGCACCCGGGCGTATTCCCAACGAACTCATGCGCCAATATTACTGCCAGCGGGCTACTGCCGGGCTGATTCTTACCGAGGCCACCTCGGTTTCGCCACAGGGTGTCGGATACCCCAACACGCCCGGCGTCTGGTGCCATGCCCAGGTCGAGGGCTGGAAAAAAATCACCAAGGCCGTTCACGACAAAGGCGGCAAAATATTTTTGCAGCTTTGGCACGTCGGTCGGGTTTCTGACCCCGAACACCTGAACGGCGAAATTCCTGTGGCGCCCAGTGCCATCCCTTGCGAGGGGCACGTGAGTTTGCTCAGGCCAAAGCGCGAGTACGTCGTGCCCCGTGCCTTGCAAGCAGATGAAATTCCCGGCATTGTGGCCGACTTTGCGCAGGCCGCCCGTAACGCCAAGGAGGCCGGGTTTGACGGTGTCGAGGTACACGGCGCCAACGGCTACCTGATCGACCAGTTTTTGCATGACGGCTCTAACCAGCGTACCGACGAGTACGGTGGCTCGGTGCAGAACCGGGCCAGGCTGTTGCTCGAAATTGTCGATGCGTGCGTGGGCATCTGGTGCGCCGACAGGGTGGGGGTGCATCTGTCGCCCCGCGGCACTGCCCACTCAATGAGTGATTCCAACCCCGAAGCGCTTTTCAGTTATGTTGCAGAGCAATTGGGCAAGCGCAAATTGGCGTTTCTTTTTGTACGCGAAGCAGCCGGGTCAGGTAACCTGTTGGCAGCGATCAAGCAGTTGTTCGCAGGGCCGGTCATTGCCAACGATGGTCATGACCAGCAAAGCGCCAAACAGCTGCTTGAGTCCGGTTTGGCCGATGCGGTGGCGTTTGGTCGGGCCTACATCGCCAACCCCGATCTGGTGCGCCGTCTGCGCGAAAACGAACCCCTTAATGCTTGGGATCCATCCACCTTTTACGCCGAGGGGCCAAAAGGATACACTGATTACCCCTGTCTTTCGGCATCGGCCTGCCAAGCGCACGAACTTTCCACGTGAACGTTCGCTTTGCTGTCAACTGGCGCTAGCCTGAAATCGGATAGCAAGCGTATGATGCACCCATGATGATCAGGTGGAGAAACAGCATGAAATCGTGGATGGCATTTTCGGCAGTGCTATTGCTTGCCGGATGTTCGTTAGGCATAAGGTCCGACGGTAGTTCGCCGAGCGTGACCTACACCGTGCCCCACAGCTATCAGGTGGTGTATATGCGTGCTCAGCATCAGGCCAACGAATGTCAGTATGGCAATAGCACGTATAACGTTCAAAGTAATATCGATTCCACGATGCGCACCGGCGTCGTGTCGGTGACCGACCCGGTGCTGGGCATCGAAGTGGCACGCACCACGCTCAAGTCGGTCGACACTCAGCATACCGAAGTAACGCAGACGGTTTCAGGCAAGGGTTCGTGGAACCAGGACGTGCTCAACGCCATGCAGCAGTCAGTGCGCATGGATGCTTCAGTGTGTTTTGTCTATAAGTAAAATAAATACGCAGCGAACCTAACCATAAAAACAAACGGCCGGGGTCAGCTCAACCCGGCCGCTCGCTTTTCAGACGCTTTGCTGGCCGGTACGCTTGCGCCGCACTATTTTGAACGTGGCGCTGGCTGTTGCCAGCAGCTTCCCGTTTAAATCAAGCGCTTGCCCTTCGCAAAAAGCCAGCGAAGCGCCTATTCGCAGGCATCGCGCCTCGATGATAACCTCGCCGCGAGCGGGCTCCAGAAAATGGGTGGTCATGTCGATGGTGGCCATACCCGTGCCTGGCTCATGGGCACGCGCAGCGGCACTAAGGGTGAAGTCGAGCGCGCTCATCAAGGCTCCGCCATGCACATCCCCCCGGCTATTGGCCAGATCGGCTCGGTAAGGCAGACGAGTGCGGGCCGATTCTGTCGTCAGTTGCTCGGGAACCAGCCCTATAAATGCCATGTAGGGAATATTCAGGCCGAAGTAATCGGGCGAAGCGTTGTCGGGCTGATCGGCACGTGTTTGCTGCTGGGGGCTCATGGGTTAAGGCGCGCCTTGACTTGAGCCGATACCGCCGACATGTCGGCCTTGCCGGCCAGTGAGGCTTTTAGCAGACCCATGACCTTGCCCATGGCGGCCGGGCCGCTGGCGCCTTCGGCGCTGACTTGTGCAACGGCCTGGTCGATTGCTGCTGCGATCTGAGCAGGGTCGGCCTGCTCGGGAAGGAACTCTTGCAACACCAGTACTTCGGCCTTCTCTTGCTCTGCGGTTTCAATGCGGCCGGCCTGCTCGAATGCCGCGATGGACTCGCGTCTTTGCTTGATCTGTTTTTCGATGATGGCGGTGATTTCAGCGTCGTCCAGTTCGCGCCTTTCATCGACTTCTTTTTGCTTTATTGCGGCTTGCAGAAAGCGCAGTGTGGACAAACGTGCACTTTGCTTGGCACGCATGGCGGCTTTGACGGCGTCACCGAATTGGGCTTTGAGCGTATTGCTCATGATTATTCCTGATATTTGAATGGCGCCTGGCGCCTATTGAAGGGCTGCGGCATGCGACAGCGGAAATGCAAGGCTGAAGCATGTGCGGTGATTTTATTTTAGCCCACCCCAAAAGCGGGCCGGTCAGGCCGATGCCTGGCGGGTGTGGCGGCCGGGCTCAGTGGAAATCGCGACTTGTAATGGCTAAAGAGCCCAGCAGGGCGCTTAGATCGACCAGCCGGCCAGCCATCAGGTGGCAGACATCCCCCTGGCGTTGCCAGGACCCATACACCCCCATCAGTCGCGATTGCAGCAGGGGCAAGCGCTGGTGCTCGGCTATCTGAGGGCGAACAATAACGTTGACAATGCCTGTTTCGTCTTCGAGGCTGACAAAAATAACACCGTTTGCGGTTTGAGGGCGTTGACGCATGGTGACCAGGCCGCAGGCCTTGGCCAGCCGTCGGTCGGGGTAATGGGCAAGCTGCGCCGCGCTGGCAAAGCGCTGAAGCTGTGGCAGATTGCGCAGCAGAGCCAGCGGATGGCTGCGCAACGAAAGTCTCAAAGACTGGTAATCGGCCACAACTTCGCTGCCTTCGGAGGCGGCCGCCAATACAGGTGTGTCGGTTTCGTGAATGGGCGCCGAGTGTAAAAGGCCTTTTAGGGGCGGGCTGGCGGCGCTCCAACGTGCCTGGCGCCGGTTGCCGCTGATTGCGCGCAAGGCATCGGCGGCGGCCAGACGGTCAAGATCGCTGCGATCCAGCCCTGCTCGCTGAGCCAGGTCGTGCAAATCGCAAAAGGGGCCTTGGGCTCGGGCGGCCTCAATACGCAAGCCTGTTTTTTCGGGTAACCCTTTAATCTGGTTAAGCCCCAGCCTGACGGCAGGCCGACGGCAGACGTTAAGTGAACCCTGTTGGTCAGGCAAGACCAGGCTGGTTTCCCATGAGCTGGTGGTTACATCAACGGGCAAAACCTGCACCTGATGACGCCGGGCGTCTTGCACGAGCTGGCTGGGCGAATAAAAACCCATGGGCTGGGAATTGAGCAAGGCTGCCAAAAAGGCCTCGGGCTCGTGACACTTGAACCAGGCGCTAAAGTAGGCCAGCTTGGCAAAGCTGGCCGAATGGCTTTCGGGGAACCCGTATTCGCCAAAGCCTTCGAGCTGTTTAAAAATGGCCTCGGCATAATCTTGTTTGTAGCCATTTTTTCGCATGCCTTCGGTCAGCTTGGCATGAAAAGGCGCAATTCCGCCTTTGCGGCGCCAGGCCGCCATAGAACGACGCAGTTGGTCAGCTTCGCCCGGCGTGAAGCCGCCGGCGGTGATGGCGATTTGCATGGCCTGCTCTTGAAAAATAGGTACGCCCAAGGTGCGCTTAAGGACCTGTTCGATTTCCGGGCTGGGGTAGTCTTCGGCTTCGAGCTTTGCGCGCCTGCGCAAATAGGGGTGCACCATGCCGCCTTGTATGGGGCCGGGCCGAACTATGGCAACCTGTATGACCAGATCGTAAAACTTTTCGGGTTTAAGTCGGGGCAGCATGCTCATTTGCGCACGTGATTCGATCTGAAAAACCCCAATGGTGTCGGCCCGGCGAATCATCTCGAAGGTGAGTTCGTCGTGGGTGATCTCGTTCAGCGCAAACGGCCGACCACGGCGTGCCGCGGTAAAGGCCAGCATGTGGTTCAACGCTGACAGCATGCCCAGTGCCAGGACGTCTACCTTCATGATGCCCAGCGCATCAAGGTCGTCTTTGTCCCATTGAACGACACTGCGTTCGGGCATGGCGGCATTTTCGATGGGCACCAGCCTTGAAAGAAGCCCATCGGCCATGACAAACCCGCCCGGATGCTGCGAAAGGTGGCGAGGAAACCCCCGCAAGGTCTGGGCCAGCCAGGCCCATAGCCTGGCCAGGCGAGAATCAGCACCCAGCCCTTGTTCAGCTATTTTTTGAATCAGCTCGTTCTTGCCGTCCCAGTAACCGCAGGAACGAACCACCTTCTCGATTAAATCGGGCTCCACCCCCAGGGCCTTGCCGGTATCGCGCAGTACGCTGCGGGTGCGATATGTAATGACTACGGCGGCCAGGGCCGCTCGCATGCGTCCGTATTTGCGATAAATGTACTGAATGACTTCTTCGCGGCGCTGGTGCTCGAAATCGACGTCGATATCGGGGGGCTCGTTACGCTCGACACTGATGAAGCGGGCGAATAGCGAGTTGCCGTCTTTGGGGTCGACCTCGGTAATATGAAGACAATAACAAACAGCCGAATTGGCGGCCGAACCCCGACCCTGACAAAGAATTCCTTGTTCGCGCGCGAACCTGACAAGGTCGTAAACGGTAAGAAAGTAGGGCTCATAGCGCAGCGTGGCAATAATGGAAAGTTCGGTTTCGATTTGCGCCTGGACCTTGGGCGGTATGCCGTCGGGGTAGCGCAAACGTGCTCCGGCCAGGGTCTCTTGGCGCAAGTATGTAGCGGCGCTTATGCCTTGGGGAATGATCTCGCGCGGGTATTCATATTTGATGTCATCAAGACTGAAACGGCATTGGCGGCTGATGAGCATGGTTTGTGCCAGAGCCTCGGGCGAGTACAGTTGCAGCAGCCGAACGCGGCTGCGCAAGTGGGACTCAGCATTGGCAGCAAGCGCAAAACCGCAATGCGCGATGGGCTTGCGCAAGCGAATGGCGGTTAACGTGTCGTGCATGGGCTGGCGGGCCCGGCTGTGCATATGGACCTGGCCGATGGCAACCACCGGTATGCCTAGTTCTTGCGCCGCTTGTTGCACAATGCCTGCATGCCGGGCGTCGTCTTCGTGGTGTTGCAGGCCAAGCCCCAGCCAGAAGCCTTGTGTAAATGCCTGGCTCAGCCGTTGCAATTGCTGGTAAAGCTTGTGGGGTTCGATGCCGTATTCGGGTTTGAAAACAATGAGGCAACCCGGCAGGCCGCGCAGGTGCTCTTGACCGCAAGGCGGCTGCACAATGTCAGATAACCCAAGCGCATATTGCCCTTTGGGCGTGTTGCGGGTTCGTGCCAAGGTAATGGTTTCGGCAAGGTTGGCATAGCCTTGGGCATTTTTAGCCAGGGCGATAACCTGCATTTCGTCCGGAGTGGTGGCATCAAGCCGAAAGCGACTACCAATAATCAATTGAATATCGTGTTCGCGCGCCTCGAGGTGCGCTCGCACTACGCCCGCCAGCGAACACTCGTCGGCCAGCGCCAAGGCCTTATAACCCAATGCGGCAGCGCGTCGGACCAGCTCGTGGGGGTGCGAAGCACCCTGCAGGAAACTGAAGTTCGATATGCAATCGAGCTCGGCATAATCTGGAAGAACAAAGCCGGATTGCATGGTATTACCCGAATAGGCCGTGCAAAAACCAACGGGCATCCATGGCGGCGCGTTGGCGGTAGATCCAGTAGCGTCTATGGCGGGCGTCTTGGGCAATGAAGTAATCGCGCTGCTGCTGCCCCTGGTTGCCCCACCAGCCGCTTTCGATGCGTTCGGGGCCCTTCAGCAGACGCAGGCGTTGCCCCTGATACACAGGGGTGTCACGTGCGGTGTGCAAAGCAAGCGGCGGGTCAAGCAACCAGAAAGGACGGGCATGTTCTTGCAATAGCGGCAAGGCCGGGTCGGATCGCATGGGGGCTTGCTTGCTGCAAGACCAGCCACAAGCAAGCCAGCGGTTGGTGGACTCGGGCAAATGACCGGCAACAGGCTGAGCTTGCAAAATGCGATCATTGCCCAGGCGCGCACGCAACAAATCGAGCAGACGGCTTTCTTGACGAGCCCATTGTGCGGGTTCGGGAAATAGGCTTTCGCTGCGCGCGGCACGTGTTTGTATCTGGTCTACGGTCAGTTCGACTGCAATAACATGCTCGGGCAAAACCAGGCGGTTCAGACGCTCGGCCAAGGCGGGTAAGAAATCGTCGGGCAACCAGGCTGCCTCTGACAGCACAAGGTCAAGCCCCGTGGCAGGCCGGGCAGAGCGTCCTTTTTCGTGGTGCAGCGCGAAAAGCAGCCGGGTTGTCGAATAGTGCCCCGCCTGAAGCCAGCCGCATAACTGTTCAATAAGCTTGCCGGCCACATTCAGGATGGCGTTGGTGTGCTCCAGACGATGCAGTGTGTCGTAGCGGCGCTGAAAGGTTGCAGGTGGCTTGACCCAAACCTGGGGCGGTGCATAAACGCCGTAGGCGGCATCAAGCGCTTGCATTACTTGCGGTTGCGTACGCTGCTGGAACCCTTTACGTGGTAAACGGCGCAATTGCCCCAGGGTATGGCAGCCCAGGCCTTCAAGCCATTCGAGCCAGGGAAGCAGGGCGGGCAGACAGTTTGCAGGCAAGGAATCAAGCCTGCGCGTTAGTGTGGCCGGTTCAAGCACGCGTCGCCGCCGGGTTTGGGTTTGCAGCGCCAATGCCCAAGCCCCTTGAGCCGTGGGTGCCATGGCCAGACGCACATTCAGGCCCAGGCCCTGCAGGGCTTGCTCTGATTTGCGCCATAGGGCTCGCGGCCCGCCGAACAAGCTCAGGCTGGCGTCGACCTGCATGGCCAATGAGTGTGAATCCAAAATCGTGATGTCGGGCGTATATTGCAACAAACAAAGTACGGCCTGCTGCAAGCCTTTGGCTTCGGCTTGAAGGTCTCGGTGACGCAAGAGCACTTGCGGTGCCTGCGCCTGTGCCGTGCCTTGGCGCATGCCCGGTAAAACGCCCGCTTGGCGAGCTGCCGGAGTGATTGCGCACACTTGGTCCTGGTCGAGAACGGCCGCAGCGTACTGTTTAATGTGCCAGTACGGAAAAACGGCGTCGAGACTGTGAAAAGGCAGATGAAGACTGATCCAGAGAGACATGGGATGCACCGATGCTGGAATAGGCGCGAGGGGAATGCAAGACAATGGGTATGGCGTGTTCGCAGACCGGCCCATTGCGTTTGGTAATAAACACCTGCACGCCCTGGGCGGCTGGTTGCAGGTTGAGCCTGAGCGGCGCAGCGCA
>NZ_DATJBQ010000109.1:0-4537 GCF_035515275.1 Pusillimonas sp. | reverse complement strand
TTTCGGGCGCGGGCCACCGCGCCCGAAGTTTACTCAGAGCAGGTTCCGGCCCACGCCGAAAAGAGCCAATACGCCCAGCACAGCAAATATCACTGCCGCAACGCCATGAACCAGTTTCATGGATACACGCTCAACGAATTTGCGAGCCAGCAGCACCGCGGGCACATTGGCGATCATCATGCCCAGCGTCGTACCCATGACCACGCCCACCACCGACGCATAGTTGGCGGCCAGCGCCACCGTCGCGACCTGAGTCTTGTCGCCCATTTCAGCCAGAAAAAAGGCGATCAGCGTTACGCCAAACACCCCCAACCTCGCCGGCGAAGGCGTGTTGTCTTCGTCCAGTTTGTCGGGCACCAGCATCCAGGCCGCCATGGCGATGAACGAAAGCCCCAGTATCCAGCGCAACATGGCCGGCTCAATGAACGATGTGATCCACGCGCCCAGCAGGCCGGCTAAAGCGTGGTTGACAATGGTGGCACAGAAAATGCCCGCAATAATCGGCCACGGTCGCTTATAGCGCGCAGCCAGAATAAAAGCCAACAACTGTGTCTTGTCGCCGATTTCGGCCAAGGCGACCACACCGGTGGAAACGAGGAAAGCCTGCATTGTTTGAATTGTCCTGCCGGCGTTTTAAACGATCGACCGCCGTACTCCGGCCGACGACGGAATAAAGCGGCCAAAAGTCTTGCCAGGCGGTTCGGACCAAAGCCCGAGCTGTGTGCGCCACGGCCCTGATAGGCCAAGTATGTTGACGCAGACCACCCCATTGCGGGGTGCGGCTACTCCCTGATGACGCAGCGATTGTACACTATACCCAACACCCAACGCATTTGGCCGGGGGCACGGCATCCGGCCTTTACCGAGAACGATCATGACCGAAACCCTACCCCCCGCCCGCCTTGAACAGGTCAATCGTCCGCGCACGGTCGAGCGGCAACTGTCCGGCGTTGCCACCTCGGACGGAGCCGGCGTAAAACTGACCCGGGTGCTGACACAAGACCTGCAGCGGCGGCTCGACCCTTTCCTGATGCTCGACGCCTTCGGCAGCGACGAAGCCGACGACTACATCAAGGGCTTTCCCGACCACCCGCACCGCGGTTTCGAAACCGTTACCTACATGATCGCCGGTCGCATGCGACACCGCGACAGCTACGGCCACGAAGGCCTGCTGCAGAACGGAGGCGTCCAATGGATGACGGCCGGACGCGGCGTGATCCACTCTGAATTGCCCGAGCAGGAATCAGGCAGGATGGAAGGCTTTCAGCTGTGGCTGAATTTACCCGCCGCCGCCAAAATGACCGAACCCTGGTATCGGGATTTCCAGAGTCCCGATATTCCGCAAATGCGCGTAAACAATACGCTTGTACGTATTATTGCCGGCGCCAGCCACGGGGTCGAAGGCGCCATGCAACGCGATGTTACCGAACCGCTTTACCTGGATATACATTTCGAAGGACCAGACAGCTTCAAGCAAGCTGTGCCCGCCGACGCCAACGCATTCATTTATGTTTATCGTGGAAACGTCCAGGTAGGCGACCAGCAGGTAGGTATACAGAAATTGGCCATATTGCAAAACGACCCCCAGGCCGACGGCGTGGTGGTTAGCAGCCCGGGGCCGGCCCGAATGCTGCTGATCGCGGGGCTGCCGCTGCGCGAGCCCATTGCCCAACATGGGCCTTTCGTGATGAACACGCGGCAGGAACTGATTCAGGCGTTCGATGACCTACAGGCAGGAATGTTCCAGAGCAGCCCTTAAGACTGCAGAGCTTATAGTTATAATTCCATAAATGGAACAATTGGTTGCGTCCGGCCCGGCTAATCACGCCGGGCTTTCTTCATTACCATGAACATACAGCTAAAGGGCTTGGGCAAAGACCAAGCTTGGCATAGGCCAGGCGTTGGCCAATGCCATCGCCGCAAGACCTTCAACAAATACGACGGGAACTTTCATGACTACAAAACTATTGCACATTGACTCTGCCATTACCGGCGACGCATCCATTTCGCGCAAACTGACTCGGCAAATTGTCGACCACTTCGTTCAGACCCAGCCCGGCATCCAGGTCCAGTATCTCGACCTGGCAGCGCAGGCTCCTTCGCACCTGTCGGTCGAATCGCTCGGGTTCCGCCTTGGGCTCGCCGATGATCAGCTTTCCGACGCTCAGCGCCGCGAGAACGAAATTACAACCGATTTGCTTGAACAGTTTCTGGCGGCGGACATCGTGGTGGTGGGTGCCCCCATGTACAACTTCACCATCCCAAGCCAGCTTAAAGCGTGGATCGACCGTCTTGCCCAGGCAGGCCGTACGTTCAAATATACCGAGAACGGCCCCGTGGGGCTGGCCGGCGGCAAGCAAGTGGTCGTGGCCTCTACGCGCGGCGGCGCCTACTCTACATCTGAACAGGGCCAGGCGCTTGAGCATCAAGAAAGCTTTCTGAAGGTTATTTTTGGCTTCTTCGGCATCACCGACGTGCGTTTTGTGCGCGCCGAGGGTGTGAACCTGGGCGAGGACGCCATTCGGAAGGCCAAGGACGATGCCGCAAACGCCATCAAAGAGCTAGGCGTCATCGCCGCCTGAGCGGCCTGAACAAGGCCAACCCGCCCTGGCCGGTGCCTCACCGCCCCGTCCGGCT
The DNA here is from genome assembly GCF_035515275.1 of Pusillimonas sp. Taxonomy (GTDB): domain Bacteria; phylum Pseudomonadota; class Gammaproteobacteria; order Burkholderiales; family Burkholderiaceae_B; genus Pusillimonas. The sequence continues at coordinate 1,900 of NZ_DATJBQ010000109.1, read as the reverse complement.
GGTCTTGCCGACGCCGGGGCTTGTGGCAAGCACTACTGCTAAAATGGGCTTTCCATCGCCACACTACCAGGCCACCCGGTGAACTCTCCCCTTTCGTTCAGCAGCACCGCGCTGTCCAGCGCCGTGCTGAACAACCTCGACCAGCTCGGCTATCAACAAATGACGCCGATTCAGGCGCACAGCCTGCCGCCCATGCTCGAGGGGCGCGACATTATCGCGCAAGCCATGACAGGCAGCGGCAAGACCGCCGCTTTTGGCCTGGGCATCATGCACACTCTGAACCCAGCCTGGTTTGGCACTCAGGCGCTGGTGCTATGCCCGACCCGCGAGCTGGCGGCCCAGGTGGCGCAAGAACTGCGACGCTTGGCCCGCCATGCCGCCAATATCAAGGTATTGGTACTGGCCGGGGGCGCCTCGCTCGAGCGGCAGATCGACTCTCTGCGCCACGGGGCTCATATCATTGTCGCCACGCCGGGGCGCTTTTGCGACCACCTGGGTCGCAATACCATCGATTTGTCAGGCTTGCGCACCCTGGTGCTGGATGAGGCCGACCGCATGATAGACATGGGTTTCTACGACGACATGGCAACCATCGTCGCAGCATGCCCGCGCAAGCGACAGACCCTGTTTTTTTCGGCCACTTACCCAGACAATGTGCAAAAGTCGGCCGCCCGATTCCTGCGCGACCCGGTTCAGGTGAAGGTCGAATCCCAGCTTCCTGAAAATCGGCTCGAGCAGCATTTTTACGAGATCTCGGCAGACCAGCGACTAGAGGCCGTGGCCCGTTTGCTGATGCATTTTCGCCCCGTATCCACCTTGGCATTTTGCAATACCAAGGCCCAGGTCCATGAGCTGACCGAGTTCTTGCAGGCGCGCGGCTTCTCGGCCCTGGCCTTGCATGGCGACTTTGAGCAGCGCGACCGCGAAGACATACTGGTGCAGTTTGCCAACCAAAGTTGCTCGGTGCTGGTGGCCACCGACGTGGCGGCCCGCGGGCTGGACATGCAGTCGGTGGATGCCGTGATCAACGTCGAGCTGGCGCCCCAGCCTGAAGTGCACGTGCATCGCGTGGGGCGCACCAGCCGTAGCGGCGCCAAGGGGCTGGCCCTGAGCCTGGTTTCCCAGGAAGAAATGTACCGGGCGCAGCGTATTGAGCAGTATCAGGATGCGCCTTTGCCCTGGCAAAGGCTTGATGCCGTATCCAAAACGGCAGGCAAGCCGCCCGAAGCACCCATGCTTACCCTGTGCATACAGGGTGGCAAGAAAAGCAAGCTACGCGCCGGCGACCTGGTGGGCGCCCTGACCAAAGATGCGGGCCTGCCCTTTGACAGCCTGGGCAAGATCGACGTGCTCGATTTTGTAACCTTTGTGGCCCTTAAGCGCGAAATCGCCGACGAAACCTACGACCGGCTGGCCAACAGCACTATTAAAGGTCGCCGCTTCAAGATGCGGTTCATGTAAGAAGCAGCCGGGTCCACGTTATAGGCGACCCGGCCCTATAGCAAAACCTGCAGCCTGTATTGTGTCAGCTCAGGTTCTCGCGCACCCATTGCTCACACTCAACGGCCAGGCTCATCACCCGTCTGGCAATCCACACCTCAGATTGACCCGCTGCGCGCTGCTGGTTCGCATAAGCCTCGAGGCTTTCGGGGGTCGGAAACCAGTCCTGTTCAGGCTGGATCTCAAGCCCCTCTATGTGGCGGACATGCCCGTTGGGCAAAATATACCAGGCGCTCATTGCTCGGGTTCGGTCAGAGTAACCTTGAGCCAATGGCCAAGCTTGGCCGCTTTGGTCTGTAGGTAGCCTTCGTTATGAGGGTTGCGATTGACCTGTAGCGGAATGCGTTCTGTTACGTCGATACCGACAGCCCGCAACTGGTCGACCTTGCGGGGGTTGTTG
>NZ_DATJBQ010000108.1:0-7647 GCF_035515275.1 Pusillimonas sp. | reverse complement strand
CGCAGGAAAAAGCTAAAAAGCGAAAAACCGGTGGGTGTAAAAGTATGAACCCGCGGGTTTTAAATTATTCCTTTGCCTGGTTCAGCCAAGTGGCTGTCGATACACAATCGACTATTGCCATCGCCTGAGTCGGAATTCACCGCTTCTAGCCTCCATAAAACCTTAAGACCTGCATTCTAGCTTTTTTCAGGTGGGTTCCACAAGGCCAAAGGGCCTGCAGACCGCACAAAAGCTGGTTTTGTGCGTCGTCAACAACACCACTAAAGCACGTATCCGTCCAGCCAGCCCAAGGCCTTGTACACATGCATCACTATCAGGGCGATGCCGAACAGCGAGACCGAACTGCCCAGCAAGGTCGTGAAGATCGCGATAAGCACCGGCGCCCAGCCTGTGCGGGTGGTACGACCCGACCCCGCGTTGTAGCGAGCGTCGAACCAGGCATCTGGCTTAAGGGAAAAAACCAGCGCCTCGATAAAGCCGGCTGTTACCGGAATGATCAGCAACAGGAACGGGGGGTTGTCCCACCACACGGGGTAAAGCTGAGCCAGCACGATCAGCACACAAGAGGTCAGCGTCACCAACCATGCCCAGCGGCGCCCCAGGTACCACCAATGCGCACCGAACACGCCTAGAAGCGCCGACAGCAGCGCTACAATGACCTTGCTGCGGTGGCTGGTCGGGCTGGGCCCAATGCGTGCGCCCGAACGACTCGTCGCCATATCTGTCCTTTAATTCCACAGGGCCTGCGCCCCAATACATACACTGGCCTGCATTGTAGTAAACCCAGGCCAAAGATCATGCTTACGCCCGAATTCGATATTGTCATCTCCGGCGCGGGGCCGGTTGGATCCGCCTTGGCGCTATTGCTGGCCAAGGTCTCGCCTGCGCCCCAGCGCATCGCGCTGCTGGGGCGCAATGTGACCTCGGGCGATCAATTGCCCCAACAAGGCACGAATGACCCACGTACGCTGGCGATGAATCACGGCAGCCGCGCACTGCTCGAACCGTTGGGCGCATGGCCCGCACATTCTGCAAGCATCGACACGGTCCATGTGTCGCAGCGCGGGCGGCTCGGGCGCACCCTGATCACCCATGAAGAGCTCGGGGTGCCCCGATTAGGCAGCGTAGTGGCCTATTCGACGCTGCAACAAACCTTGCTTGCGGCGGTATCGCAAAGCGGGGTCATCCTGCTTGAAGCCGCGGCGCCCGGCGACCACAAACCGTCGCAATGGCGATCGGCAGACGACCGGCCTGTGCATGGCCGGCTGCGCATTCGCTCAGACGGCTCTCCACCCGGCGGCGTACAGCGCGCCTACAACCAGCACGCTGTATTGGCCACCATTCAGGCCGATCGCCCGCGAAGTGGCTGGGCCTACGAACGTTTCACCAACCAGGGCCCCTTGGCCCTATTGCCCCACCCCTTGGGCCAAGGCCGCTACGCCTTGGTGTGGTGTTGCGCGCCAAACCGTGCACAAGCGCTGCTGCAGCTTGATGAAGCGGGCTTTGCACTTGAGCTGCAACAAGCCTTTGGCGACCGCCTCGGGCGGCTCGCGCCGGCGGGCACGCGCCATGTGTTCCCGCTGGCGCTGAACGCAGGCCCCTTGCTGCTCGACCCGCACACGCTGGCTATAGGCAACGCGGCACAAACCCTGCATCCGGTTGCCGGTCAAGGCCTGAACCTGGGCCTGCGCGATGCCGCCCAACTGACGCATGCGCTTGGCGGCTGGCTGCATCACCCCACCGACGACCCCGCAGCACTGCTGCGCCGCTTCAGCATGCAGCGCCGGCCCGACCGATGGCTGACATCGGGCGTTACTGACTTCCTGCCCCGAATCTTCGCCACCCGCAATCCGCTTGTCGAGCACTTGTGCGGCCTGAGCCTGCTGGCCATGGACGCCAGCCGCCATCTTCGTGCGCCGCTGGCCCGGCATCTGCTCGAGGGGCTTCGCAGCTAAGGGCAAGCCGGCGTAAAACCCGTAGGGTAAAATCGCCCCATGCGCATCGGCCAATGGCAACTTCCCAATCAGGTTTTCGTCGCCCCCATGGCGGGGGTTACCGACCGCCCATATCGTCAGCTTTGCAAACGATTGGGCGCAGGTTATGCCGTGTCCGAGATGGCAGCCAGCAACCCGCGTCTGTGGAACAGCGTGAAGTCGTCAAGGCGGCTCGACCACCAGGGCGAATCAGAACCCATCGCCGTGCAGATTGCGGGTTCCGACCCCGCCATGATGGCCGAAGCAGCGGTGTTCAATATTGGCAAGGGTGCACGCATTATCGACATCAACATGGGGTGTCCGGTAAAAAAAGTGTGCAACGTCGCCTCGGGCTCAGCCCTGTTGCGCGACGAAACACTGGTGGCGCGCATCGTTGGCAGCGTCGTGCAAGCCTGCCGCCCATACGATGTGCCGGTTACCTTAAAAACCCGCACGGGCTGGGACGCCGACTCGCGCAACGCCTTGCGCATCGCCCTGATTGCACAAGACCTGGGCATTGCCGCCCTGACCTTGCATGGGCGCACACGCGCCGACATGTACAACGGCCAGGCCGAGTACGACACCATTCGCCAGGTAAAGCAGGCGCTCGACATACCTGTTATTGCCAACGGCGACATCGATACCCCCGAAAAAGCCCAATACGTATTAAAGTACACCCATGCCGATGCCGTAATGGTTGGCCGTGCCGCACAAGGCCGACCCTGGATCTTTCGCGAGATCGCGCATTTTCTAAAAACTGAAACCCATCTTCCGGCGCCCAGCTTTGGCGAACTGCGTGTCTTCCTGCTCGAGCACCTCGAAGACCATTACAGGTTTTACGGCGAATTTACCGGCGTGCGTTCCGCGCGCAAACATATCGGCTGGTACCTTGCCGATATGCCCGGCGCGCAAACTCTGATAACCTGCATCAACCAGGCGGAACAGACCGCCGATCAGATTCGCGCGCTCGAACAATGGTTTGACCAACAACCGTCCAACAAGCCGATCTGCGGCGCACCTGCAGCCCTGGCGGCTTAAGCAGGGCAAACATATAAAAACATATCCATTTCCACTATGAGCGTTATCAACCCCTTAGAGCAGTGCGTGCGCGAAAGCCTCGACCGCTATTTCTCCGATCTGGGCGATTCCCAGCCCCACGACATTCTGGACATGGTCATGCGATGCGTCGAACGTCCTGTACTGCAAGTCGCTCTCGAAAAAGCACACGGCAATCAGTCGCGGGCCGCCGAGATGCTGGGCATCACCCGCAGCACCTTGCGCAAGAAGCTGCAGGCGCACGACATCCAACCCTGAATTCTTTCTCTTCCCTTATCAGTCTTTTCGCATGAAGATCCAAACCGCCCTGCTTTCGGTTTCAGACAAAACCGGTATTGTTGAATTTGCCCAGGCGCTGGCCCAGCGCGGCGTGCGCCTGCTTTCCACGGGCGGCACGGCCAAGCTGCTGATGCAGTCGGGCCTTGACGTAACCGAGGTGGCCCAGCACACCGGCTCACCAGAAATTCTTGACGGCCGGGTCAAAACACTGCATCCAAAAATTCATGGCGGCCTGCTTGCACGCCGCGACAGCGCCGAGCACCTGCAAACCCTAGAACAACACGGCATTGACCGCATCGACTTGCTGGTGGTCAACCTGTACCCCTTTCGTGAAACCATCGCCAAGCCCGATTGCAGCTTTGCCGATGCCATTGAAAACATCGACATCGGCGGTCCGGCCATGTTGCGCGCCGCAGCCAAAAACCATGGCACGCCACAAGGTGGTGTCACAGTCGTTATTGACCCCCTTGATTACGACCGCGTGCTGGCCGGCATAGACAGCCCCCAAGGTGTCCCCTCGTATGGGCTGCGCCTGGAGCTGGCCTCGAAAGTGTATGCGCATACCGCTTCGTACGACGGTGCCATCGCTTCGTATCTGACCAGCCTGGCCGAGGCCGAACCCAAGCAGGAAACCGCCGCTGCGCGTAACGAATGGCCCCGCACGCTTACCGTGCAGATTCACCAAGAGCAAGCATTGCGCTACGGCGAAAACCCGCACCAATCGGCCGCGTTCTATGTTGACCGGCCGGTGCAGGCCGGGTTGCTGGGCAGCATGCGCCAACTGCAAGGCAAAGAACTTTCATACAACAACATTGCCGACGCCGACGCTGCTTGGGAATGCGTACGCACCTTGCCCGATTGCGCCTGTGTCATTGTCAAGCACGCCAACCCCTGCGGTGTGGCGGTGGCCGATACGCCCGAGCAGGCTTACCAAAAGGCCTATAAAACCGACTCCACGTCGGCTTTCGGCGGCATTATCGCCTTCAACCGGCCGGTCGACGTAGCCACGGCGCAGGCTATTACCTCGCAGCAGTTTGTCGAGGTCCTGCTGGCCCCGGCCTACGATGCCGAAGCACTTGAAGTGTTTGCCGCCAAGAAGAACGTGCGCGTGCTTCAGATTCCCGCCGGCCAGGGCGTTAACGCCTACGACGTGAAGCGTGTGGGCGGCGGCTGGCTGGTTCAATCGCCCGACAACCACCAGCTTACGCCCGCCGGTCTTAAGGTCGTTACCGCCAAGGCACCCACCGCACAGCAAATGCAAGACCTGATGTTTGCCTGGCATGTGGCCAAATACGTTAAGTCCAACGCCATTGTGTTCGTGTCGCAAGGAATGACCGTGGGCGTCGGTGCCGGCCAAATGAGCCGCATCGATTCGGCCCGCATCGCCTCGATCAAGGCGGCCAATGCCGGGCTCAGCCTTAGCGGTTCGGCCGTGGCCTCTGACGCCTTCTTCCCCTTCCGAGACGGTCTGGACGTGGTGGCCGAAGCCGGCGCCACTTGCGTCATACAGCCCGGCGGCAGCGTACGCGACGACGAAGTCATCGCCGCCGCCGACGAACGCGGCATAGCCATGGTGCTGACCGGCGTTCGGCACTTCCGTCACTAATGAGAATCCTTGGCATCGACCCCGGGCTGCGACGCACGGGCTTCGGCGTGATCGATGTCCAGGGCTCGCGCCTTCAGTACATTGCCAGCGGTGTCATTCTGGTACCCACCGACCAGCCGCTGGCCCAACGCCTGAAGGTCATTCTCGACAATATCCGGCAGGTTGTACAAGAGACCTCCCCCACGGTATCGGCGCTTGAAAAAGTTTTCGTCAACACCAACCCCACCTCGACCCTGCTGCTGGGCCAGGCACGGGGCGCCGCCATGTGCGCGCTGGCTGACCAGGGGCTGCTGGTTCACGAATATACGGCACTACAGATCAAGAAGTCGGTTGTCGGCAACGGCCACGCCGCCAAAGAGCAAGTACAGACAATGGTCAAGCATTTGCTGCACCTGAACGGCTTGCCGGCGGCAGACCCCGCCGACGCCCTGGCCTGTGCCATCTGCCACGCCCACATCGGCCCGCTGGCCGACAAACTGGTTCAGACAGCCGGCCTGACCGCCAAGCGCGGCCTTCGGCTACGCGCAGGCCGCCTGACCGGCTAAGGCTCGTTAACCCCGAACGCGGCCGCTGTCAGGCCGCTTTGCAAGGACGCAGTCAATGATAGGACGCATCACCGGCACACTGCTGGAAAAAACCCCACCCACCGTATGCATCGATGTGGGGGGCGTCGGCTACGAAATCGACGTACCCATGAGCACGCTGTACGACCTGCCCGACAGCGGCGCCAAGGTCTCGCTGCACACGCACCTTTCCGTTCGCGAAGATGCCCACACCTTGTACGGGTTCCTGACCGCCCAGGAACGCTCGACCTTTCGCGCACTGATCAAGGTAACCGGCATCGGCGCCCGCACCGCCCTGGCGGTTTTGTCGGGCATGTCGGTTCAGGACCTTGCCAGCGCCATTACCCAACAGGAAACCGGTCTGCTGACCCGTGTTCCGGGCATCGGCAAGAAAACCGCCGAACGGCTGCTGCTTGAGTTGCGTGGCAAAATCGGGGCCGACCTGGGGGTGGATGCCGCGCGTCCGTCTTCGGGTCGCGAAGACATTCTGAACGCCTTGTTGTCGCTGGGCTATTCCAGCAGCGAATCACAATCGGCGCTTAAGGCCCTGCCCGAAGGGGTGGAGGTTGCTGAAGGCATTCGACTAGCGCTGAAAGCACTATCCCGATGAAGCCCTTCGGTTAACCGGTGGTGCCGCAACCCGTATTGCAAGGCCGGTGGCCTGCCCTGCTCGCGCTGAGCGCGTAGCCTGAAACGGTTGCCAGAGCCTTTGGTCAATGCAGATTGCAATGCTCGCCGCCACCATGCCCTCCATTTGCCCGGCATTGCTGGTGTACGATGGTCTTTGCCTTCATCCCTGTTCTGTTTTCCGCTACGCATACGCACATGGCCATTCATTCCGACTCGCTCTCCAGCGCCGTTCCCGTCGAACGCATCGTCACACCGCGCAGCGCCTCGCCCAACGAAGACTCCATCGAGCGCGCCCTGCGCCCGAAGCTGCTTGAAGAGTACGTAGGCCAGCAGCGCGTGCGCGAACAACTCGAGATCTTCATCGCGGCGTCAAAAAAGCGTGGCGAGTCGCTTGACCATGTATTGCTGTTCGGCCCGCCCGGGCTGGGCAAGACCACACTGGCCCATATCGTGGCCCACGAAATGGGTGTCCAATTGCGCCAAACCTCCGGCCCGGTGCTAGAGCGCCCGGGCGATCTGGCTGCACTGCTGACCAACCTCGAACGAAACGACGTTCTGTTCATCGACGAGATCCACCGCCTTTCACCGGTGGTCGAAGAAATTCTTTACCCCGCACTGGAAGATTTTCAGATCGACATCCTGATCGGCGAAGGGCCGGCCGCCCGCAGCGTCAAGATTGACCTGCAACCGTTCACCCTTGTAGGCGCCACTACCCGCGCAGGCATGCTTACGAATCCGCTGCGCGACCGCTTCGGTATTGTTTCGCGACTTGAGTTCTACACCGCTGAGGAACTTGCCCGCATCGTCACGCGCAGTGCGCACTTGCTGAACGTAGCTATTACGCCCGAAGGGGCCACAGAAATTGCCCGCCGCTCGCGCGGCACTCCTCGCATCGCCAACCGTCTGTTGCGCCGTGTACGCGACTATGCCGAGGTGAAGTCAGACGGCCGCATCGATACCCCCACCGCGGGCGCGGCCCTGGCCATGCTCGAGGTCGACCCGCAAGGTCTGGACGTGATGGACCGCAAGTTGCTTGAAGCGATTGTCCACAAGTTCGACGGGGGTCCGGTAGGCGTCGACAGTCTGGCCGCCGCCATCGGTGAGGAACGCGACACGATCGAAGACGTGATCGAGCCGTATCTGATCCAACACGGCTACCTGCAACGCACGCCGCGCGGCCGAATTGCCACGCAAACGACCTGGCGACACCTGGGCCTGGCTGCGCCGTCTTCAGCGGGTGCTGGTACGCCGGATTTGTTTGGTTGACGGCTCGTTGCGCTGTTGGTTCTTGAGACGTTCCTGCTTTTAATTCGTTGCGATGCAGGTTCTTGAGACGTTCCTGCTTTTAATTCATTGCGCTGCTGGCTCTTAAGACGTTCCTGCTTTTAATTCATTGCGCTGCTGGCTCTTAAGACGTTCCTGCGCTGTGGGGCAGGTCTTTTTCGGGCGGAGGCACTCGGCCTTCGGCACGCCTGCCCGTATCGTCCGCCCCTTCGGGCTCCCTTCTACGGGCGCCCGGCTCTCGCGCCAACGCCCGAAA
>NZ_DATJBQ010000107.1:0-22403 GCF_035515275.1 Pusillimonas sp. | reverse complement strand
GTGGTGCAAGGGCTGCAATGAGCCAACGAAGCGTGATCGGTGCAGCCCGCGCCGGGTTCCAGTCAGGCGGTTCAACGGGCCGTGGCACCATCACCAAATAGGCAGACCGACATGAACGATACCCTTCGATTGATCCTCTTTTGCGGCGCTGGCGCGTGGGCCTTTATGTCGCTGTATCAAGACTTCAAAGACCCGGTACGCAGGCGGCGGCTGCTGAAAATCATCTACGTGTTTTCGGCCCTCTGGGTCGCTACCGTTGCCTTCCTCATTTCCTCGTGGTGGACGGCAACGTAGACCAGAAACACAGAGCCATCAGCAATGCACAGCAGCCCCGTGAAGGGGCTGCTTGCTTTCAAGCCCGTCACAAAGGCCGTGTACCTATCTGTTGACTTTGCATTAACATGATCTTTCATATTCGAAAAAGGAGAGAGTACAGTGAGCACATTTGATCTGTACAAGCGGGGATACAACGACGAAGACGAGCTGATTGAGCGCAATCTGATTTTGGTGGAGCATCAACACAGCAGCAGCGGATTGCAGGCCCCAGCAGTTCGCTTATTTAAAGGCGGTTCCATTAGGCTGAGGAACAATAGTTCTGATTGGCAGCTGTCTTCTAGCAATGGCTACGTCTTGCGATCATTAGATGGTGAGAATGACATCGAGTTTCAACCAGCGCAGACTGGCGAGTGTGTCAAAAGATCAGGGGACACGGTCACCATTCGCATTCGGTGAACTTGCCGAATTTCGACCGCCCGAAAGTGTCAACCAACTGTCAACGGCATAGCGAAATAAAGCACCTTTATAGCGCCATCATCACAGCCTAACCAATTGATTGCTAAGGTAAAGCACAAACAAAGCGACTCTATCAGACGGAATCATAATCCGCAGGTCCCCTGTTCGAATCAGGGATGCGCCACCAAAGATATCAAGCACTTACGCCAATCCTTCGGGGTTGGCGTTTTTGCTTTCTGGTTTCGTGTAAGCACTTTGTAAACACTTTTGGTGAATGCTATACCCGTTGCGGCCAAAAAGAACAAACCACCTTAGTACTTAGTAGTTAGCAAACCCTCTAATCCGTGCGCTCGAATGCAGCCACGACAACCGCCGCCAATGTGTCGAGCGATATCCCTCTACGTTGCGCGTTGGCAGAGCTAAGCCACTGCTTAAGTTTTTTTGCGCCTTTTGAGGCGTTACATCCTACGCAACACAAAGCAATGTTTTCTACAGTCGCAATTGTTATATCGTTAATAATGTGCTCCCACGAGCGCTGAGCTGCACGGGTTTCCCCGAAACCGCATCCACAGTAAACACAGCGACTATCTCTTGCCAGAACGGCCTCTTCAACATCTGAAGGAATACCCCATTTATTTGCCATACCCATGACCTCATCTCAGGAATCAATCCCGCTATCGCAGGCGCGTGTGCGCGTGTAGGCACTGAAATTTCCCCTATCATGGGGGTTGGGGTAGACGTCGTAGTGGCTCATCAGAACATCCGGTACTTCGCCAGTGGAAGGCCGTGATTTTCGACGAAAGCGTTGGAACTCTCGATGGCTTCTTGGTTCTCAGCCAGCCAACGCTCGCTGCGCGTGTGTGCGATGGCCTTGGCAATGCCGGCTTCAGCAGCCTGCGAGATATTGATTTGCAACGCCTTGGCCTCGGAAAGCAGGTCCTCAATCAGCTGAACAAGCAGGCGGGTCCCTACGCGCCTACGGCGGTCATGTCTTGGCCGGAACCGGCCCCCTTGCCCGCCTTATTCCCTGAATATTAATTTCCACCAGACCCGCTGCCCCTCTTTCGTCAGCTTGTACTCAAAAATCACCGCCCCGTCCCAATCCAGGGTCGTGTAAACCTCACCGCCGGGTATATGACGATTAATCCGGATGTGTTCCTGACTGGGCGTTCCGAGTCCACGAAACAACGCACCTAAAAGTGCGGCCTTTCGCTCCTTTGCTTGGGGTTTGTCCAGATGATTGGCGTCTGCCGTAATGGCAATGACCGCCAATTTTCCGCTCGAATCGGCTCTGGTGGCGAGCCGACCAATAAAGCCGGGCAGGATCTCAAATTCAAGCAAGGAATTTTCCAGTGCACGCAATGGGGCAGCGTCATCGCCCAAAGTGATCATCAGCGGTCGCTGATCTGCGGTAACCCAACCGTGAGTGGCATTGATGCCGTTGTCCAGAGCCTGAGTGTCGTCGGGTGTTACGCTCGGGCCGTAAGCCCAAGCCGGCGTGAACGCCGGCGGGGTTGCGCATTGGCGATCAACCCCCGCCAGCCTGCTACTGACGATGCCCGCCTGCGAGAAGGCCACCTGCACGACGTCGTCGTCTACGGGGGCAGCCGTCTTGCCGGCGCCGGGCTTGGGGACCAGTTGCATCAGCACGTCGTAGGTGCTGCTAATTTTATTGTCGAGCCGCGTTCTGACCGCGTACACCCTGCGATTCGCAGTAGAGGAGTCCCCCCAAACCACTGCCAGCTGAACTTCCTGGGGCTTTCCTGACCTATCCCACACGCGCTTTACATCTTCATATCGGGGTGGCTCTGCGTGCACCGCCTGCTTGAGCAATTGCTGATCCAGTGCGGCGAGCGATGGGCAGGTAAACAGGAAGGTATTGCTGGTGACTTTATTTGCTTCGCTCTGACCCGGTGCAACGTATACCACCCGCGTCACCGGTACTTCGCCCACGCGGACGACCCCCTGTTGCAGCAAGTACTCGGGAATCCGGGGGGAAACCGGAATCAGTGTGGCATTTTTTTCAATGACCGAGACCCGTGCCGGCGCCAGTGCATCTGCAAGGGTGGAAAATGTAGATTCCGCATGTGCCTGGCAAACCGATGCGGCGAGCAAGGCAAAGAATATGATTTTTTTTGTCATGAGATTGGTGCCTAGCGCAGGGCGCAGAATGAAAGCGTTTGAAGGTGCGCAATTATAGGGGCGTGCGATGCAAATGCGTCGATCTTATAGTTGGCCCGGTTCAGGCCTGCTCTGCTTTGCGCCCGGCAACCACTGGCCTGACACCTGTGTGCTGATACACTTTTGCCGGCAACGTTACACCAACAGAATAGATGCAATCATTACGACACTGTAGAACCAGCATTCACAAAAATGAAATACACATTCCAGAAAATCTTCGTCACCTTCGTCAGTTCCATATTCATACTGATCGGCGCAGGTCAAATCATCATGAACGTGAGCAGAACAGGAGCCTTCGACATTAGCCGATCATTCCTCGGGGTAGCGTTTCTGGTCATTGGACTGATCAGCTTGATTTCCAGTTGGCGCCGAATATCAAAGTACCAGAACAAAAACTACGCTTGGTACAAATCCACGTATCCCCAGCACGTTCAAGGTAATAAGGTTTCGTGTTTTTCTTGCGGCAATACCCGTATCCATGCCCGAGGCCTTAAAAACCATTCGTACACGCGTGAGCATTTCTGCACGCAATGCGGCCAAACGCTGTACCACTCCCCTGAAAGCTGATCAAAACCGAGCGTCCAGTTTAGATACACTGGCTGCTTCCCATAACAACACTTAAGACAACCATGACGCCTATTCTTACTACCCATGTCGGCAGCCTTCCTCGAGGTGACGAGCTGGCGCAACTGTTGCTTGCGCGCGACCACGGCCAACCGGTCGATCCCGCACACTTCGAACAAGTTGTGCAGACCGCAATTGACCATGCCGTACAAAAACAAGTGGAAGTCGGTGTGGGTGTCATGAGCGACGGCGAGCTGGGCAAGGTTGGCTATGCCACCTACATTACAGAGCGCCTCGAGGGCTTTGGCGGCCATATTGACCGCACTCCAGCAAAAGATCTGGCCGACTTCCCCGAGCTAAGGAAAAAACTCAGCGCCATCATGGGGTCGCAAGAGTTCGTGCGGGCCGCTTGCATCGGCCCGGTCAAGCTGCGCACGCTTGAACCGTGCCATGACGACATCCGTCGCTTCAAGTCTGCAATCGAACAGCACGGCCAAGGCGGCCGGGGCTTTATGAATGCTGCGTCTCCCGGCCTGATAACGGCTTTCCAACCCAACCAGCATTACCCGACGCACGAGGCTTATCTGGCCGACCTGGTCGAGGCAATGCGCCCCGAATATGAAGCCATTGTCGCGGCCGGCTTCGATCTTCAGCTTGATTGTCCCGACCTGGCAATGGCGGCTCATACAGGCTTTCAGAACTTGAGCGAAGCAGAGTTCACCGCACGAGCCTGGCAGAATGTCGAAGCGCTAAACGCGGCCACCCGCAACATTCCCTCCGAAAAATTGCGCATGCATATCTGCTGGGGCAACTACGAAGGGCCGCACCACTGCGATATCGCCCTTGAAAAGGTCATTGATCCGATCCTGGCCGCCAAGCCCTCCACCATCTTGTTCGAGGCCGCAAACCCGCGACACGAGCACGAGTGGGAAATCTGGCGCGACGCCAAGCTGGCCGACGACAAGATTCTGGCTCCGGGCCTGATCGATAGCTGCTCGAACTACGTCGAGCACCCAGAGTTGATCCGGCAACGCCTTGAGCGCTATGTGGGCTTCATGGGCCGTGATCGCGTGTTGGCAAGCACCGACTGCGGGTTCGGCACGTTTGCCAATTACGGCAAGATCGACCCAGCCGTAACCTGGATGAAGCTGGCCGCGCTGCGCGACGGCGCCGATCGGGTTGGCCCAGTGTCGGCGCGCTGACCGCGCGCCTTATAAGCGTTCGTCCACCCCCAGCTTGCCCAGCTTGGCGGCCATGTCCTCGGCCGAGGATTCAGGCCGCACCTGGGTGTCGATGGCCAGAATCTTGCCGTCTTTGCCGATGTAGAACGTATGCCGCTTGGCGTACCCTTTTTCGTGCAAGACGCCGTAGGCCTTGGCCACTGTTTTTTCTTCGTCGCTTAGCAGCGGAAAATCGGCGCCGGTTTCAGAAGCAAACCCTTTGTTGTCAAGCAAGGGGTCGACACTGGCCATGAAGTAGGTGACGTCGTACTGGCGAATAAGGTGGCCGTTTTCAGCCAGCGACTTGCACTCTATGGTGCAGCCGTAGGTATAGGCCTGAGGAAACCAAGCCAGCACCACGGCTTGTTTGCCCTGGTAATCGGCCAAGCTGTATGTGCTGCCGTCCGACCCCGGCAAAGTGAAGGCCGGCGCCTGGTCGCCCACCTCTAGCGCAGAGGCAGACGCGGCCGCCAATGACAAACAGGCAACCGAAAAAAATTGCGCGCAATGTTTAAGCATGGTGTTCTCCTGTGTCAGCGCTGGGCCAGCGGGTGCATGGCTGAGTCGAGCACATTGACCAGCAGCCCCACTCCGTTGCCGTCAACACGCAATTGGCCGTAGCGCGCCTGTGCGAAATGGTCAGCCTGGCCTTCGGGAAAGAACCAGGCGTCGGTAACGACCCGAACACCGCCATGACGCAAACGAAACTCGAGCAGCACATCGCTTTCTTTTGGTTCGACCCCAATCATCGAATTGGGCTCGTGGGCATCGACCTGGTCTTTGACCGAAGCAAAACTGCTTGGCACCACCGCCAGTAATCGATGCACGCCGGCCGAATCGGGACGCAGCACCAGCAAGCCCTCCCGCTGCGTTTCGATGGTACGGCGCGAGGCTTCGGGCGCGTGTTCAAGGGTGCCGTAAACCTGATCGGCCACCTGGAAGTTAAGACGCATGTAGTCGCCTTGCATCAACGAGCGCGGATCAACCGGAGCCAACTGCAACACAATCGGGCGGCCCTGGTTCAGTACTTGTTCTCGTTGATAGATACCGGTATTGACGACCAACAACACCAGAAACAGGCCCGCCAGCAACCCGAACGCCTTTCCGGCGCCAGGCGTTGCATGGCGCGCAACCGGGGCTTCGTGCGACGCAACCCGGGGGGCTGCTTCACTGTCTGGCTGGGTTTCGGTCGAGCCGCGCAGACCACCGGCACGGCGGAACAACCATGCACAAACCAGCAGCCAGACGCCCGTTGCAGCCAGCAAGGACGACTTATACAGCAAGGAAGAATCGAGCAGATAGTAATAGCGCATGAGGTAGGCCATTAGCGCCAGCACACCGAAAGCCTGCAGGCTGCGATGCTTCATGGCCTGACCCAGGACCAGCCAAAGCAGCGCCAGCGACACCCCCGGTGCGCCCATCCAGCCAACGCTTCCAACAGAAAACGCTGTGGGCACACCCAGCCGCGTCATGAGTGGCAAGGCTGGTCTGCGCCACAACAGCGCAGCCACGGCCAGCACGGGCATGGCCGCGCACGCCAGCCATATGACCACCACCGAAGGGTCGTTATGCCAGACCTTGAGCAAGGCGCCCAAGGGCGGCGCGGGGGTCTGCCACACAACGATCTGCGCCAGAAAAACCAGCGCCCAACCCAATGGTCGCCAGCGCTTGCCGGCCAGTTCGCCCCGGCCCCACAGCAGCGCAAGCGTGCCGGCCACAGAAAACCACCACACGCGCAAGTACAGCGGTAAAGACACGCCCCTCAGGGCGTGCTCGGTACCGAGCAGAGTGCCGTCGCCGGTTTGCACAGGCCAGGTCATAAGCGTTGCCATGCCAAGCACAAAAAAAGCGGCTATGAAACGGAACGCGGCGTTACCCGCCAGAACGTAAAGACCCAGGCCCAGCACCAGCAAAGCATAGATCGCCAGAAGCGCCCCTTCGTCGTAAAGCATGAAGAAGCTTCCTCCGGCGAGCAGCAAGCCGGCCGTCATCAGCGTAAGCCCAAGTTCGCGAACGACTTCAGAACCCGAACTGCGATAAAGGATTACCCCGACCAGACACACGACCAGCCCGGGCACCCAAAGAAACTCGACTTCGAAGTCGAGCACCATTAGCAGGAACGCCATGAGCAGCACCGCAGTGATACCCATGGCCACGAGCCTGAAGACGCTTATATACCAGGGCTCCCCATGCACAGCCCGGGCGCGCAGCAGTTTGCCAAGCTTGCGCAGGCCAAAGGCCATGGCCGCCAGCAGCACCAATACCGCCACCAACAGCCCTGCCTCGGACCCCACCCAATGCAGCAGCGGCACCACCAGCAAAATAAACGCCGCTACAGCGGCCAGGCTGACAATGACCAGATCGGACCTGAGGCGGGTGTATACAAGATATATCGCAGCCAGGACCAGCCAGCCGATGAGGGACATGCCTATCGGGCCCGCCCCCGTGTCAATCGCTCCAAGCGCTGCAGCGACCAGCCAGCCGGCAATGGCGGTGGCTAGTGCCCGTGCCGCGATGCGCCACGGGTCGTTGAAGAAACGGGCAAAGACTTCGTACAGTGTCAGCAGCACTACATTCAACAACGCCGCCACCAGGGCCGAGCTCGTCCACGTGCCCCAGCCGAACCAGATGCCGCCACTGTGCACACCAATATAAAGGCACAGCGCAGTATTGAGCACGGCAGCAAACAAAAGACCGATAAACACCGTGTGCAGCGTGACCAGCCACGGCAATAACAAGAGGGCCCAGGTCAGAAACAACTGCCAGGCGTCGGCGCCCGTTTGATAAATTTGGCCGACCAGTGCCAGCAAGGCGCCCACGGCCACCGCCGCCAGGCCCGCAAGATTCGAGCGAACACTGAAGTTATGGTTGGCCGACCCTTTGTTGCGCCATGAGGCCTTGTCTCGAGGCCGGATCAACCACGCCGCTAAAACCAACGCGGCCAGTACCAGTTGAGCACCCGCCAACTTGGCCGGTTTCGACGCATCGGCCCAGTTCGCCGCAACCCAGAAAACGCCCGACCCGGCCAACAACAGGCAGGCGATGGAAACCGCGCAGCGATAAACAAACAACAGACGTGCATCGGCCTGCTTGCCCTCGCCCTGCGCTTTGCCACGAACTTGCTCGATCACCTTGCGCTACCTTTGAACTGTGAAGAGGACGCCCATTATCAAGAACCTAAAGTTTCCTCGCAAGCAAACGTTAACCTCATTAACCAGCGGTGCATTGAAGCTTTCACCGTCCAACACCCAAAATACCAAAACAACCACCATACATGCGTAAAAATCTGCCCATCACCAATGTAGAGACCCCGGTACGAGAAGACCAATATCTGATTTCCAAAACCGACATGAAAGGCCGGATCATCTATGCGAACCCGGCATTTATCGAGGTCAGTGGCTTTCATCGGGATGAGCTCCTGGGCAAGGCCCACAACATCATTCGCCACCCCGACATGCCACCGGCGGCGTTTGCCGATCTTTGGGAGACCCTCAAACAAGGCAAGCCCTGGATCGGCGTCGTCAAAAACCGCCGAAAAGACGGGGGCTACTATTGGGTGCTGGCCAACGCCTACCCCGTGGTTGAAAACGGCGAAGTCACCTGCTATGCCTCCGTGCGTGTCAAGCCCAGCGAAGAGCAGGTACGCGCTGCCGAAAAATTCTACGCCGACATCAATGCCGGCCGCCCCGGCGGTTACGGCGTAAAACAAGGCCAACGAGTTCGGGTGGGATGGCGCCGCCTCATCGATTATTCGGCCATGCCTTTCCAGAACAATCTGCGCATGGGTCTGGTGCGCATGGTGGCGGCCGGCTTTATCGCTGCGGGTGTCGCGGGCTACTTTGCCCTGACAGGGGGCGTGCCGGAGCAGTGGCTCTGGGCGTTCTGGTCTGGATTGGGGTTGCTGGCGGCGGGCGGCATCTGGCAAGCCGTGGCCGTTCAGCGCCGGGTGGTCAATGCCATCAAGAACATCGCCGAAACGGCCCGTCAGATTTCAGCCGGCAACCTCACCACTTATATTGCCCAGGGCTCGCAAAAGAATGAACTGGACCGCATGGGTTTTTACCTGGACATCATGCGCAAGAGCCTGATCAGCATCGGCGACGACGTGCAAAATGGGGTTCGGGCAACCAGCCACACCGCGCAGGTGCTGTTCGCCAACAACACCCATCTGTCGGCACGCACCGAAGACCAGGCCGCGTCGCTGCAACAAACTGCCGCAGCCATGGAAGAGCTGACCGCAACCGTCAAGCAAAACTCCGATAACGCCCACGTTGCCGCCAGACTGGCCGACGACAGCATGCGTATCGCCCGCCAGGGCGGCAACGTGGTCGCCGAAGTGGTGGAAACCATGGACGGCATCCACGACAGTTCGCGCAAAATCTCCGACATTGTGAACCTGATCGAAGGCATTGCCTTCCAGACCAATATTCTGGCGCTGAACGCTGCGGTGGAATCGGCCCGGGCGGGCGAGGCCGGCAAGAGCTTTGCCGTCGTGGCCGGCGAAGTACGCAACCTGGCCCTGAAAAGCTCGCAAGCCGCCAAAGAGGTCAAGCATCTTATCGACGAATCTACCTCGCGCGTGACCATCGGCTCTGAACAAGCGGCCCGGGCGGGCGCGACCATGCAGGAGATCGTCGATTCGGTACAACGAGTCACCGACATCATGGGCGAGATTTCCACCGCATCGGTCGAGCAGTCGGTAGGCCTGGTACAGATCAACCAGGCCGTCGGCCAGATGGACGGCGTCACTCAACGCAATGCTGAACTTGTGCACGACCTGGGCCAGACCGTGCGCACCCTGTCGGCCGAGGCCGAGAACCTGGGTGAAGCCATTGGCGTACTCAACACCGGCCTCAAGAAGGAAGGTCGTCCGGCCCCCATCGACGGGCGCCAGGGCAAAGGCCGCGCACCCCGGCAACCCGCGCAACAGCAGCCATGGCATGACGCCGCCAACGAGCCCTCGGCCAACGAAAAACTGAGCCACAACAAACCCCGGGCCATTCGTTCGTCGTAGCGGGCCGCATGGCCGGCCTTACACGGCGCAGGTCCAACCGCTACAATACCAAGGCCGGCTTGCAAGCCGGCCTTCTTCATTTTCCGCCCTTTTTTTCTGCCGGAGCCCACGTTGAGCGTTTCCATATTCGACAGTTTCCTGACCACGTCTGAAATTATTGAAGTTTTTGACGACAGCTCCGTTCTACAAGCCATGCTCGATTTCGAAGTGGCACTGGCCAAGGCGCAAGCCCAAGAAGGCATCATTCCCACCGAAGCAGCGCAATCCATTGCCCACCAGGCCGACATCAAGCTCTACGACGTGCCGGCCATTATCGTGGCCAGTCGCCGCGCCGGCAGCATGGCAATTCCCCTGGTCAAGGCTTTAACCAAATCTGTGGCCCAGCACGACCCCGCCGCCGCCACTCACGTGCATTGGGGCAGCACCAGCCAAGACGTCATCGACACCGGCATGGTGCTGGCAACACGCAAGGCCCTGCGGCTTATTGATGCTTCGTTGCTTGCCACCGCCACACGCCTGCTGGAGCTGGCCGATCAACATCTGACCACGCCGGTATTGGCCCGCACGCTCATGCAACCGGCCCAAGTAACCAGCCTGGGTTTCAAGATGGTGGGCTGGGCAGCACCCCTGGTGCGCGCTCGTCACCACATACGCGCCGCCGCCGACCGGGCCTTGCAGCTTCAGCTTGGCGGCGCAGTCGGCACCCTGGCTGTCATGGGCGACAAAGGCCCGGCCGTAGCCCGGCGCGTCGCGGCGGACCTGGATCTGAAAGCACCCGAGGGCAACTGGCATACGCAACGAGACGAGTGGGTGCGCCTGGGCATGGAGGTCGCCGTACTGGCCGGCAGCCTGGGCAAGGTCGCCACCGACTTCAGTCTGATGATGCAAGGCGAAATCGCCGAGCTGGCCGAACCCACCGGGGCCGGCCGGGGTGGCTCTACCGCCATGCCGCACAAACGCAACCCTGTCTCCTGCATGACCGCCCTGGCAGCCGCGCACCGCGTACCCCAACGGGCAGCAGCCCTGCTGGCCGTCATGGGCCAGGAACACGAACGTGGCCTGGGCAACTGGCAGGCAGAACTGGCCGAGTGGCCGGGCCTGTTTATCAGCACCCACGGGGCCTTGGTCGCGCTTCAAGAGGCCATTGAGGGCCTGCACATAGACACCGAACGTATGCAACGCAATATCGACGCCCTGGGCGGCCTGGTGTATGCCGAGGCCGTGTCCATTTATCTGGCCGGCGCCATAGGCAAGCCCCAGGCACACACGCTGATGGAGCGCCTGACCCAACAAGCCGTGGCCGATGCCCGCCCCCTGGGCGAAGTCGTTAACCAAGCGGTGTGCAACGACAAGCAGCTCAGCAAACAGCTTGATCTTGCCGCGTTGGATGCCTTGTTCGACCCGCGTGTCGCCAACGCCAACGCCGCCGAATTGGCCCGCGCCCAAATCGCCCGCCTGCGCGCGCAGCTGACGCAGAACTAACCTCTCCTTAATTTTTAAAGAGTAAATACATGAGCTTCGATCCTATCAATCACGATCTCGAACGCGGCCTGAACAATCGCCGCGAAATCCTCGGCGACGCCTGGGTAGACGGCTCGCTGTCACGCGCCAACAACTTTAATGCCGAGTTCCAGCAACTCATCACCCGATTTGCCTGGAACGAAATCTGGGGCCGCCCCGGTCTCGACAAGAAAACCCGCCGCGCCATGGTGCTGGCGATGACCATGGCCCTGGGCCGCTGGGAAGAATTCGAGCTGCACGTGCGCGCCGCCCTTCAAGGCGGCCAGGCTGACACCCGCCTGACCCCCGACGAGCTCAAAGAAGTGCTGATTCAAACCGCCGTCTACGCCGGCGTGCCGGCCGCCAATACAGGCTTTACCCACGCCATGGCCATACTGCGCGAAATCGGCCCTGAAATAGGTTATACGCTGGAGCCCGCAAGCATCTTCGACGCCGCCCACCCCGGCATCGGCAAAGAATCCGCGACCCTAAGCAAGCCCGCCCTGCACTACACGCTGCGACGCGCCCGCAACGGCGCCCCCCGCCACACCATCGTGCTTAGCCACGCCCTGGGCTGCGACCTGTCCATGTGGGACGCCCTGGCCAACACCCTGGCAGCCGACAATGACGTCGTCGCCTACGACCACCGCGGCCACGGCGGCTCCGACGCCCCCGCCACCCTGTACACCATGGAAGAACTCGCCCAGGACGCCTCGCGTCTGGTGCGCGAGCTGGGCGGCGGCCCCGTGGTGTGGATCGGCCTTTCCATGGGTGGCATGGTCGGCCAAGAGCTGGCCATCCGCGAACCCGAACTGGTGTCCGCCCTGGTCATTGCAAACTCCACCTCGGCCTACCCCGACGACGTGCGTACCGCATGGCAACAACGCATCGAAACCGTCCGAGGCAAAGGCATTGAAGCCATTGCCGATGCTGTCATGGAACGCTACTTCCATGCAGGCTTCCGCCAGGACAAAGCCGCCGCCGTCGCCGCCTACCGCAAGCGCCTTGTCACCACCGACTCCGAAGGCTATATCGGCTGCTGCAACGCCGTGGGCACCGTCGACACCACCGACCGCCTGCCCCAGGTCAAAGCGCCCACCCTGGTCATCGCCGGCGCCCTCGACCAAGGTGCGCCCGTCTCCATGTCCGAAACCATGGCTGCACAGATTCCCGGTGCCAAGCTGGTCGTACTCGAAGACGCCTCTCACCTGGCCGTCGCCGAACAACCCAAGGCTTTCGAGCAAGCCGTCACTCAGTTCCTGTCCGAACTGAAAGCCTGATCGGGGAACATAAGCGCACCCCACAAGCAGCCTGGCGATCGACGCGAAGTTTGTCTCAAGGCATCTCCCTTACCCGTACACCAGCCGGTGCCGCCGGAGGTGCCTGGGCCGGGCGTCGGAAGGCGCCGCGTGCTACCGAAGGCAGCGCGGGGGCTGTCGGCGAAAGCATGTCCGAGTTCCGCAGCCGCATAGCGGCTAAGGGCGAGTTCTTTCGCCGCCCGCGCTAACGAGGTAGACGCGGGTAGCCGGCAAGGCCGGCCGCCTGACCGCCCGGCCCAGGCACCTCCGCCGGCACCGGCGCTCAAGAACTCAATCCAGCATCGCCGGCAACATCAACGCCGGCGCTTAAAAACCCAAGCCAACGCCGTAAGCAAGATCGATACAAGCACTGAAAGACTCCAACGCAAAACCAAAAAAGAACCCCGGCATGAACCGGGGTTCTTTATTTACAGCACTCGCTCTACCGATCAGGCATTAAGCCCGACCAGCGAAGGCCAATTACTTGCCGGCCTTGCCTGGATCTTTAACTGCCTCCAGCACGTCGAACTCGACGTTTTCGAGACGGCCGTTGCGACGCTCGACTTTACGAATGTAGATGTTCTGGATGATGTCGCGTGTTTCAGGATCGATGCTGATCGGACCGCGTGGGCTTTCCCATGCCATGCCCTTGGCGGCAGCAATGAACTTGTCGCCCGACATATCGCCGTTGTTCTTCTCGGCCACCGCGTAGATCAGGTGCATGCCGTCGTAGCCGCCCATGGACATGAAGTTGGGACGCACGCCAGGGTATGCCTTGGCATACGCCTCGGTGTACTTCTTGTTCAGTTCGGAATCATGTGCATCAGAGTAATGGAACGAAGTGATCAGGCCCAGTGCCGGGTCGCCCATGGCGTCGAGCACGTCTTCGTCGGTAAGGTCGCCCGTGGCGATAAGCTTGATGCCTTCTTTGGCCAGACCGCGCGACTCGTAGCCTTTGAGGAAAGAAACGCCCTGCTCGCCCGAAGGTACGAACATGAAGATGGCGTCGGGCTTGGCGTCTTTGATACGCTGCAAGTAGGGAGAGAAGTCGGGGTTCTGAACCGGAGTGCGGACTTCGCCGATGATCTCGCCGCCGCCTTCAGTGAAGGTTTTGATGAACTGCTTTTCGGCGTCGTGGCCTGGGCCGTAATCGGCAACCAGCGTGTGCACACGTTTAATGCCGTTACGCAGCGCCCAGGTGGCAACCGGCGCCGAGTTTTGAGGCAGCGTCATGGAAGCGCGCACAATGTATGGCGACTTTTCGGTAACCGACGAGGTGGCGGCGTTCATGACGACCATGGGCATTTTTGCCGAAGCCGACAGGGGCGCCACGGCAAACGCCGAAGGAGTAAGGCCGAAACCAGCCAGTACGTCTACTTTGTCGCGGTTGACCAGCTCTTGAGCAGCACGACGGCTGATCTCGGGGGCAACGCCGGTATCGTCCTTGACGATGATTTGAACCTTGCGCCCTGCAACCGTGTCGCCATGCTGCTGCATGTACAGTTTGGCGCCGTTTAGAATTTGCAGGCCATACGAGGCATGCGGGCCCGACATCGGCAAGACGAAGCCGATCTTCAGGTCTTCGGCAGCGTGCGCCGACGCGGCAACGCCTAACGACATGGCGGCAGTTAATAGGGCTTTAGTGATACGCATCGGTTCTCCTCCAGCGATTATCGAGAAAATAACAAATGATCGTTATTTAGCAATCAGCTAGACTAAAAAATCCGTTACTTTTTGTCAATGCATTACGACCAAGCCTAGGGTTTACGACAATAAAAAAGCCTCGCCGTATGGATTACGGCGAGGCGCTTTACCTACAACGAGCCGGCCCTAGTTTTTAGCCTTGACCGGATCCTTGAACTCGGGCAGGCGGTCAAACTCGACGTTCTGCAGTTTGCCGTCAACCTCTTTGACTTCGCGAATATAAATGTCCTGCACAATATCGCGAGTTTCGGGGTCGATAGCGACCTGACCGCGCGGGCTTTCCCACGACAGGCCCTTGGCCGCCTCAATGAAGGCATCGCCGCTTGTGTCGCCGCCGTTCTTTTTAAGCACTGCGTCAATGAGCTGCATGCCGTCGTAACCCGCTACCGACATGAAGTTGGGACGCTTTCCGGGGTAGGCTTTGTAGTAGCTCTGCACATACTGCTTGTTCAGCTCCGAATCGTGCGCTTCGGCATAGTGGAATGACGTCATGACACCCACGGCATCACCCATGGCGTCCAGCACGTCTTCGTCGGTCAGGTCACCGGTGGAGATCAGCTTGATGCCTTCCGCGGCCAGACCACGCTCTTGATAGCCCTTCAAGAACGCCACTCCCTGTTCTCCGGCCGGCACAAACAAAAATACCGCGTCGGGGTTGCTGTCTTTGATGCGTTGTAAGAAGGGAGCGAAGTCGGGGTTGCCCACCGGGGTGCGTACCTGTCCCACGATCTCGCCGCCTGCTTCGGTAAAGGTTTCAACGAATTGCTTTTCAGCATCGTGTCCCGGACCGTAATCGGCCACCAGCGTGTACACCTTCTTGATGTCGTTCTTGGCTGCCCAAGAAGCAATCGGGGCCGTGATCTGCGGCAGCGCCATCGAGGTACGCACAATATAAGGCGATTTTTCAGTGACCGACGACGTAGCCGCGTTCATGACGATCATGGGCACTTTGGCTTGCGTGGCCAGCGGGCCGACCGAGAAAGCCGACGGCGTCAGACCGAATCCGGCCAAAATATCGACCTTGTCGCGGTTCACCAACTCTTGCGCCGCGCGGCGGCTGACGGCCGGCGCGACACCCGTGTCGTCCTTGACGATGAGTTCTACGGTGCGATCGCCCAATTTTTGCTGGTTTTGCTCCAGATAGAGGCGCGCGCCATTCAAAATTTGTTCGCCATAAGGGGCGAAGGGACCGGACATGGGCAACACCATGCCGATCTTGAGGTCGGCGGCCTGCGCCGCACTGGTCACGCCGAACGCCAGGGCGACGGCCGTGAAAGTTTTACTGAAACGCATTGAATTTCTCTCCTGCGGATAAAGCAGCCTGTGGGCACACGCCGGTCAGGCCAGAAACCAAATGTTCGTACTGCAAACATTTATTCACATACAGAACAACCACAAGAAAGGTTATAAGGCCGGCTGACGTTTGTCAAACGCCCGACAGTGTCCAAGCGCTACCCTCACCCCGACGTCGAGTGGCGGCGTCCCGCAAGATCTTCATGAACGACAAGGCGCCGCGCCCAAGCTGAGCCTCACTGCGACGCAACAAACCCACCGGTTCTTCGGTGCCGTCGGTCGTAATCGGCAATTGTTGGAGATGGCGCTGCGCGACATCTTCTCGCACGGCACCGATAGGCGTGAACCAAACAGCGTCGGTGCCCATTGCCACCAGGCGCGCCACCGAAACCGACAGCGTCTCAAGGCAATTGGCGGGCAAACTCAAACCCCGTGCATGCAGGAAGTTTTCAGTGTTGTGACGCGGCACCGTGCCCCGGGTGGACACAATGAGCGGAAACTCGACAATGCGCCCAAGGCCTGCATCCGGTTCAGCAAGCAACGGGTGGCCGGCACGCACCACCGCCACCAAGGGCTCAACGTACAGCAGCTCGAATGACAAACCCGCCGTGGACTCGGGGTCGGCCATGCGGCCCAACACAAAATCGACCTCGCCAGAGCGCAACTTATCGAGCAACGGGGTATTGGCCGCGATCTGGATGTCGACCCGCGCCTGCGGCCACATTGTCCGGAATTCGGCCAGCGTCAACGGTAAGATATCGGGCGCGACGCTAGGCAACGCACCCACCAGTACGGTCTCATGTGCAGCCTCGCTGTCGGCACTGACGGCGCGCCGGGCGCCCTCGAGCGCGTCCAGCACCGACAAGGCATGGGTTAGAAACAGCTGTCCCTCACGGGTCAGGCGCGCACCGAAACGTCCGCGCTCGACCAACTGCGTTTCAGTCAGGGCCTCGAGTTCGGCCAGCGTTTTGGAAACCGCCGGCTGGCTTAAATGCAAGCGCTCGGCCGCCTTGCGCAAGTGCTGTTCTTGCGCCACTGCCACAAAGCACTGAATATGCCGAAGCCGGATGCGGCTGTTGAATAACTGCGATGCGACAGATGCCATGACCTGGATTCATGTTGGGTTTCGATTACCCCAGGTTATCAAACTGTGCCGGTTAATTCAATTTACATGAAGTTTTCCACCGCTTACCATATGGTCAACTGAGTCGGTTGCACGACGCAGCAAGACCACAAGGAGATTCCAATGACCACCCCCACCGAACAATTCGGCGAGTTCCTGCAGCGCGACCGCAGCTGGCACCCCGCCGCGTACACGCCGGGCTACAAAACCAGCGTGTTGCGTTCGCCCCAAAAATCTCTGATCTCGATCGAGAACACGTTGTCCGAAATCACGGGCCCGCGTTTCTCTCCTGACGAGTTGGGCCCGCTGGACAACGACCTTATCCTGAACTACGCCAAAGAGGGCCTGCCTATCGGCGAGCGTATTCTGGTTCATGGCTACGTGCTCGATGAAAACGGTCGCCCGGTTCCCAATGCCCTGGTCGAAGTATGGCAGGCCAACGCCTCGGGCCGCTATCGCCATAAAAACGATACCTACATTGCCCCCATCGACCCCAACTTCGGTGGTTGCGGACGCGTCCTTACCGACGAAAACGGCTATTACTTTTACCGCACGGTCAAACCCGGCCCGTACCCCTGGCGCAACCAGATCAACGATTGGCGCCCGGCTCACATTCACTACTCGATTTCGGCTTCGGGTTTCGCACAGCGTCTGATCACGCAAATGTACTTCGAAGGCGACCCGCTTATACCCGGCTGCCCCATCGTTCGCTCCATCAACAACGAAGAAGCCGTGCGCGGCCTCATCGCCCAGTTGGATCGCGGTGCGTTCGTTGCGCTTGACAGCATGGCCTATCGTTTCGACGTCGTGGTGCGCGGCAGCCGCGCAACCCTGTTCGAAAACCATCTCCAAGGAGCGAAATAATGTTCAGGGAACTCAATACACCCGTCTACCTGAAGGAAACCGCTTCCCAAACCGCGGGTCCATACGTTCATATCGGCCTGGCACCCAAACAGGCCGGTTTCGACATCTTTGAAAAGAACTTCGGCAACGTACTGGTCACACCGGAAACCAAAGGCGAGCGCATCCGTCTTGAAGGCCGTGTGTTCGACGGTAGCGGTGCGCTGGTTCGCGACGTACTGCTGGAAATCTGGCAGGCCAACGCCGCCGGTCGCTACAACCATCCTGCCGACAAGCAAGAAGACAAAGCCATCGACCCAAGTTTCCGGGGTTGGGGCCGCGGCGCTTCCGACTTCGATACGGGCGTGTACTTTTTCGACACCATCAAGCCCGGTGTGGTCACCGGCCGTCACGGCAAGCCCATGGCACCGCACATCAATGCGTGGATCGTCGCCCGGGGCATCAATATCGGCTTGAATACACGCATCTACTTCTCTGACGAAGAAGAAGCAAACGCCAACGACCCCATCCTGAAAGGCATCGAGTGGGTCGAGCGCCGTAAAACGCTTATCGCCCAGCGCACCGAAAAAGACGGCAAGGTCGTGTACCAGTTCGACGTCCATATCCAGGGGCCCAACGAAACGGTTTTCTTCGACCTTTAATACCCGGTCCAGTCGCTTGATTCGCGGGGCAGCCACAAGCCGCCCCGCTCACCAGAAGCCCGCAACGCCACCACGCGTTGTGGGTTTTTTCGTATGGGCTGCCGGTTCGCGGCATATTAATTCATAAAAATTTTATATGGATTTGACACCATATGTACTTCAAGACATAATACGACCCTTGACCCAATACTGCGCCTCCCTTTTCATGGCAAAAAAGCACAAAGACGTATCGTCAACCAAGGCAGTCCATGCAAATGGGGCGGTTCTTTCCGACCATATGGCAACGACCACGTTGAAAGGCCTGCGAAAACGCGCCGGCCAAACACAGGAAGAACTTGCCGCCGCACTTGGCGTGGGGCAAGACACCATCTCGCGCCTTGAAAAGCGCAGCGACATGTTGCTTTCGACCTTGCGCCACTACGTAGAGAGCATCGGCGGCGAACTGACGCTGGTGGCCACGTTTCCGGGCGAGCCCTCGCTGATCATTGATTACCGCGACGAAAGCCCGCAAGAACACAAAAAACGCGGCCCCAAACCGGCCGGCCTTGACTCACCCTGAACTTTGTATCTATCCGCATTCGCGCCATGATTCCGACCCCTTATTATCTTATTGACAAGCCCGCCCTATTGCGCAATCTGCGCGTTATAGATCGTATTCGGGAACGCTCCGGCGCCAAACTCCTATTGGCTTTAAAGTGTTTTGCCACCTGGTCGGTGTTCGATCTGATGCAGCAATACATGGACGGCACCACCTCTTCGTCGCTCTACGAAGTAAAGCTGGGCCGCGAAAAATTCGGGAAAGAAACCCACGCCTACAGTGTGGCATTCGCCGACCATGAAATTGACGAAGTCGTCGCCAACTGCGACAAGATCATTTTCAATTCCATCAATCAACTGAACCGATTCGAATCACACGCCGGCGATAAACCCGTCGGCCTGCGGCTTAACCCCGGTGTCAGTTGCGCCGGCTTTGACCTGGCCGACCCGGCCCGCCCGTTCAGCCGGTTGGGCGAATCCGACCCCGACCGCATCCGCTCGGTGCTCCATCGGCTCGACGGGGTCATGATCCACAACAACTGCGAGAACGACAGCTTCCAGCGCTTCGACCAGTTGTTAACCGAAGTCGAGCAGCGCTACGGCGACATTCTGGGCAAGCTCAACTGGGTAAGCCTGGGCGGCGGCATCAGTTTTACCGAGCCTGACTATCCGGTTGATGAGTTCTGCGAGCGCCTGCGCCGCTTTGCCCACACCCACAATGTTCAGGTTTACCTTGAGCCCGGCGAAGCCGCCGTGCGGCATACCACCACGCTTGAAGTCAGCGTGCTTGACGTCGGCTTTCAGGGCAAGAACCTGGCTGTGGTCGACAGCTCTACCGAAGCCCACATGCTCGACCTGCTTATTTATCGCGAAACCGCCCCGCTCGGTCAGGGCCAAGGCGACCATGTCTACCAGGTGTGTGGCAAAACCTGCCTGGCCGGCGACATCTTCGGCGAAGGCCGATTCCAGCAACCGCTTGAAGTCGGCGACCGCATCTCTATCGGCGACGCCGGCGGCTACACCATGGTCAAGAAAAACTGGTTCAACGGCATTCACATGCCATCCATTGCCATCAGGGAAACCGATGGCTCCATACGTCTCGTTCGAGCGTTTTCTTTTGACGACTATGTCGGCAGCCTGTCCTGACGACACCATTCAACCTGACTAAAAGAGAGAAAATCCCATGAAACGTAATGTTCTGATCATTGGCGCGGGCGGAGTGGCCCACGTAGTCGCCCATAAATGCGCTCAAAACAACTCGCAGCTTGGTGACATCAATATCGCTTCGCGTACCGTATCCAAGTGCAAGGACATCATTGATTCCATACACGCAAAGGGCAATTTGCAGCAAGCAGGCGTGTTGCAGGCGCACCAGCTCGATGCGCTTGATATCGAAGCCACGAAGTTTCTGATCCGCGCCACCCGCAGCCAAATTGTCATCAACGTCGGCTCGCCTTTTCTGAACATGTCGGTGTTGCAGGCCTGCATTGAAACCGGCGCTGCTTATCTTGACACCGCCATCCACGAGGACCCCACCAAAGTTTGCGAAATGCCTCCCTGGTACGGCAACTACGAATGGAAGCGTCGTCAGGCGTGCCAGGACGCCGGCGTAACGGCCATTCTGGGCGTGGGCTTCGACCCGGGCGTCGTCAATGCCTATGCGCGCTACGCCATGGACACCTACTTCGACCAGGTCGACTCCATCGACATTATCGACGTCAACGCCGGCAGTCACGGGCGTTACTTTGCCACCAACTTCGACCCCGAGATCAACTTTCGCGAGTTCACCGAAACGGTCTGGTCCTGGGAAGACAGCCAGTGGAAAGCCAACACCATGTTCGAGCATAAAAAAGAATGGGACTTGCCGGTGGTGGGTAAAAGCACCACTTACCTTACCGGACACGACGAGCTGCACTCCATGTCGAAGAACCTGGGGGTGCCCAACATCCGGTTCTGGATGGGCTTTGGCGATCATTACATCAATGTGTTCACCGTCCTCAAGAACCTGGGGCTTCTGTCCGAGAAACCCATCACCACCGCCGAAGGCCTTGAAGTCGTTCCCCTCAAGGTCGTCAAGGCCGTGTTGCCCGACCCGGCCTCGCTGGCACCCGATTACACCGGCAAGACCTGCATCGGCGATCTGGTCAAAGGCAGCAAAAACGGAAAACCCGAAGAAGTGTTCGTGTATAACGTTTGCGACCATAAACAATGCTTCGAAGAAGTGGGCAGCCAGGCCATTTCGTACACGGCCGGTGTGCCGGCTGTGGCGGCGGCCATGCTTATTTCCAACGGTATCTGGGACACTCGCGGCATGGTCAACGTCGAAGAACTCGACCCCCTGCCCTTTATTGCGCTGATGAACCGCATGGGGCTGGTCACTCGTGCCCGTCACGGCGAGCAAGACTTTATCGTCGATCCGCAAGAATCCATCATCGAAAAACAGGCTGACAAACTCGTCAATTACGGGTAAGGCACCAAAGCCTCAGATGGTTTCCAATAAATTTGGCCCGGGATGCGTCGCAGATCGGGCCAAATTCATTACCGGTCAGCTATCTGCTGCCTGCATCAGGTTTCTGCCTTGGGTATGCGGCTTGCTTCAGCATGCCGTCACACGGACCATGACCCCCATGGCCCACAGGAGAATTCCATGAATACCAAAATAACATCACGCAATGTATTGACGGCCCTAGCGCTTGCCGCCGGTGCCCTGACCATGGCTGCCTGCACCACCACCGTTCCGCAATCACAACAAAGCGTGGCCGAGCAGCGCCAGGAAATCAACACCCGCGCCGATGCCGTGCTTAAACGGCTGTATGAAGTCGCGCCCGAGTCACGGCAGCTTGTGTCTCAGGCCAAAGGCGTACTGATATTTCCGCGCGTGCTGGGCGGCAGCTTTATTGTCGGCGCCGAGCACGGCCAGGGCGTGATGCGGGTCGGCGGAAAAACCCAGGGCTACTACAGCACTTCAAGCGGCTCGATCGGCCTGCAAGCCGGCGCTCAGTCCAAAGCCATTATCTTCGTGTTCAAGACTCAGGATGCGCTGGATAAATTCCTGGCCAGCAACGGCTGGACCGCCGGGGTAGACGCCACAGTCGCGGTGGCAAACTTAAGCGCTACCGGCGCAGCCGACTTGAACACACTTAACGAACCGATCGTGGGTTTTGTTATGACCAACGCAGGCCTCGCGGCAGGTGTGTCGCTGGAAGGTACCAAAGTCGACCGCCTGGATGACCAGGGCCGCCCCATACGCGCCCGGTAAACATTGTTGCGCTGTGCCCGATGCGCCCGCTTTTTTAGCGGGCGCTGGTCAGCATATTGATCTTTGCTGCAGCGGCCAGCAGGCGGGGTACGCAAGCCTTAAGCAATTGCTCTGAGGTTATAGCGCGCGCATGGCCACTGACGTTAAGCGCGGCCACCACACGACCATTTGGCCCGCGAATAGGCGCTGCCACCGACACCAGACCGGGTTCGAGTTCTTCGGACACCAGGCTCCAGCCTTGTATTCGTACCTGCTGTATTTCTTCCAGCAAGGCTTGGCGGTCGACAATGGTATGGGGCGTGTAGGCAGTCAGGTGCATGTCCTGGATGCGCTGCTGCAGGACATCGTCGGGCAAACCTGCCAGCAACACCCGCCCCATGGCCGTGCAATCAGCCGGCAGACGGCTGCCCACCCCCAGATTGATCGACATAATACGATGCGCGGGCACTCGTACCACGTAAACAATCTCGTTGCCG
>NZ_DATJBQ010000106.1:0-16944 GCF_035515275.1 Pusillimonas sp. | reverse complement strand
CGTGACATTGACCTTGATCTTTGGTCGTATCGAACATACCGCACGCGAGGGGCAGGCGGGCGTCGATGCGTTCTTTCTCGATGGGTTCTCGCCCACGAAGAACCCCGAAATGTGGTCGCCCGCCTTGTTTGGCCAATTGGTGCGTATCGCCCGGCCCGGCGCAACAGCGGCAACCTGGTGTGCCAATGGCGCGGTGCGCCGCGATCTGCGCGACGCGGGGTTTCTGGTTCGCAAGACACCGGGGCTGGGCGGCAAGTGGGCAATGACGCAAGCGGTCTTGCGCCCAGGGCTTGGTCGGGGCACCACGGCCCAAGAAGCGGGGCCGATACTTGTCGTAGGCGCCGGGCCGGCCGGCGCCGGCATGGCACACGCCCTTGCCCTGCGGGGCTGCGAGGTATTGGTGGCCGACCCCTCATTAAGCGCAGGCCGTGGCGCCAGTCATCGCGGTCATTTGGCCGCAGCCATCACCCCACTGGTATCGCGTGACGACGACCAGCGGGCGAGGCTGAGCCGTGCGGGCGTGTTACGTGCGCTGAACCGGTGGCAAGACCTGCCGCAGCCCGCGCGGCCACGTCGCACCGGCACTGTTGAGCTGATGCGCGACGCCGACCACGAGCGCGAGCGTCAACTCACGCTCGCCACCCTGCAGTTTCCACAAGAATGGGTCAGTTGGCTTGAGCCTGCCGAGCTTTCGGGCAGGGTGGGCTTCACGCTTGATCGGCCGGGCATCTGTTTTGCCGACGGACAGCTTGTACAGCCCGAACCGTTACTGGATGCCTTGCTGGACCACCCCCGTATCGAGTGTCGTGGGGTTCGCATCGAGCAGCTGCAGGCCGACGGCGATGCCTGGCTGGCACGCAGCAGTGACGGGCAGCTTATTGCGGCGGCAACGGTGGTGCTTGCCAACGCCGGCGAAGCCGCAAAGCTGTTGTCGACATGCATGGATCTGTCTCAGTTGCCCAAGCTGAAGGCAGGTTGGCGCGTGGCGGGACAAGTCAGCTATTTGCGTGCAGACCTTGCCAGGCACGATCCGGCTACAGTAGTCAGTGCCGAAGGTTATTGGCTGCCGCAGGTACAAGGGCTGAACGTGGCGGGCAGCACCTATGTGCTTGACGCCGCAAGCACCCAGGTAACCGCGCCGGGGCATCGTGCCATTGCACAACAGGTGGCACAAACACTAGGGGTCACCCCCGAGCAAGTTCAGTCATGGTTGGGCCGGCCCGATGGTTGGGCAGGGTGGCGAGCAGTGGTCGCAGGGCGTTTGCCAGTGTTCGGGCCGGTGCCCAAGGCCCCGGGGTTGTGGCTTGCTTGTGCTTATGGTTCGCGGGGGTTAAGCTGGGCAGCCCTGGCCGGAGATTTACTGGGTGCTAGTTTGCGCGGTGAGCCCCAGCCTTTAGAGCGCTCGCTACAAAAGGCGGTGGCACCCCGCTAAAAGGGGTAAAAACACCCTTTAAACAGCTATTTAAACTGATTCATTTTATTTTATAGCGTAAATCCGTCAAAATAGTGTCTTTTGAACGCTTTACAGGCTATTGCCGAGGATTGCGCTGTGCCGCCCAAGTCTGAACTTGTCCACGTGACGCAACTTGACTCTTTGCAGTTCTTGACAGCAAAGTCCACCCATGGGGTGTTTGCTTTCCAGAACGCCGAGTTGCAACTCGAAATAGAAGCCGCCGCGCCCGGGGTCTACAGACTGCGGTGCGCGTCTGCCTCGGTTCTTAACAACGATAAGCCCAGTGCCCGGGCCCGTGCGCACGCCGAGATGCTGCTTGCGCGGCAGGAGCCGGTGGGCGAGCTGGCGGTATCGTCTGTGCCGGCCAAGCAGGGCTGGCGCCTCGAGCAAGGCGACATCGCCCTCGAGCTCTCGGTTCAGCCCTTCCAGCTCGCGGTTTATCGAGGCGACGAATGTTTGTTGCGCACTGGCGACCCGGCGCTGGTTTGTGCTCAGGTTGGTTCAGAGCCTGCCTGGCGCCTGCGTCTTGAGCTCGACGTCGATGACGCCATCTACGGCCTGGGTGAAGCCACCGCCGACCTTGATCGGCGCGGTGAGCTTCTGGTTTCCGATCTGCCTTCGTCCCGTTTCCTGCCTTTGGCCTGGAGCCCGAGGGGCTGGGGCATATATGTAAACAGCCTGGGGCGGGTCGAACACGACATTGGTGCGCAAGAGCCCGACCTGTACGACCTGACCTCGGTCTCTGCCGCGCTTGATGTGTATGTGTTTGTGGGCGAGCCCGGCGAGGTCCTTAACCAGTACACCGCGCTTACCGGTCGTGCGGGCCAGCCTTGCTTGTGGCCCATGGGTGTCTGGTTGGATCAGGCGCCCGGCCAAACGGCCGAGCAGCTGCTTGCCGCCGCTCAAAGCATGCGAGCCGACGAGCTCGGCCTGGACGCAGTCAGGTTCGCCCAACCCGCGCTGTATGGCTTTCAGGCCGACAAGCCGGTGTTCGAGTGGGACCCACACCGCGTCGCCGACCCGCGCGCGTTGCTTGCGCAGTTTCACGATTTGCATTTGCAGGTGGCAGCCCCGTCGTTTCCTGGAGTGCCGGCGGGCACGCCTTTGTTCGATGAATGGGAGGATCGCGGCTGGCTGCTGGTCAATGACGACGGCGACGCCCATGTTTTTCCCGGTAACGAAGCCAGTGCAGGCAAACCGTTCGGTTTGCTCGATCTTACTTATAAAGACGTCTACAAGCTGTGGGCCGAAAGGCAGCGTCAGGTTTTTGACGAGGGGCTGGGCGCACCGGTATGCGATGCGCAGTTCGACATCCCCGACTCAATCACCGCGCGAGGCGGTGAAAGCGGCGCGCAGCTGCGAACCATATACCCGCTTCTGGCGCGCCAGGCATTGTTTGACGCTGTCGCGGGTCATAAAACACCTCAAGAAGGCGTTGTTTTCAGCGCCGACCTGTTCCCGGGGGCGCAGCGCTATGCATGGCAGGCTGCACCCAGGGTCAGTAATGACTGGAGCGGCCTGGCGAGCTCCCTCAGAACCGCGCTGGCGCATGGCAATAGCGGTGTCACGGCGACCTTGCACAGCATAGGCTGTGCTGCCGAACCTGTTGCCGGCATGGATGCCGAGCTCTATTTGCGCTGGCTTGGGGCCGGTGTGCTGTCGGCCAACTTCAGCTTTCAGGCGGTGCCGGCCTTGCTGCCTCAGGCATTTGACCCAGCCACACGTTCATTGGTGCAGCACTGGCTGCACTGGCGTTATCGCCTGGTGCCTTATGTGCTGGGTATTATCGAAGACGCCGTACGCACGGGGTTGCCAGTGCAACGCTCCATGTCGCTGGCGTTTCCCGACGACGTCATGGCTCATGTCTGGGACACGCAATACCTGTTTGGGCCGGCGTTATTGGTGGCGCCTGTTTTGCAGCCCGGTACCCAGCAACAGGTTTATTTGCCTGCCGGCGATGCCTGGTGGGATCTGTCCACCGGTCAACGTTACGAGGGCGGCCAGACCCTGTTGGTCGACGTAGGGCTTGACGCCCTGCCTATATTCGGGCGCGAAGGCCATATGTTGTGCCTGGGCCCTACCGCTCAACATACGGGCGAGTTCAACTCTGCGCGTATTCTTGATGAGGTCTGGATGTTCGGCATGCCCGAGCATAGTCCGGTCGTCATGCGCAACAAGATTCGCGTCATGCAGATGCAGGGCTCCAGTTATATCAAGGGTCTCGAGGGGCTGAAGATACTGCCCTCTGAAGGGCTCGAAGTGAAGCGGCGCGGGGCCGAGGTGCGCATTTCGCGTGCTCGCTAAATGGATTGGGTTTTATGCCGCATTTATTCTTGACACGATAAAAAAATTGCCTCATAATTACGTTCTTTGGTTTTAACGGGTTGGTAGCTCAGTCGGTAGAGCACCGGACTTTTAATCCGTTGGTCCCGGGTTCGAGCCCCGGCCAACCCACCATTAAATTCCAAAGAGCCATTGCAATCGGCAAATAAGCCCGCTTGCATGAGCCATGCATATAAAGCCGCCACAAGCGGCTTTTTTTGCGTCTGTGCATTGTGTGCTTATCCGTGTGGTCTTGGGCTCGTTGGCCTGTTCCTTGTCCAGGCGGGCACGTAGTTTGCCCCGCTTCCGGGCGTTGGATGGCTCATGCCCGGAGGAATACAGTGTCGGACCTTGGCGAAATCTTCGCTTTGCACGAGGGCGTGCCGCAGATGATCTTGCGTGGCACTGCAATCTATTGGACAGTGCTGGTACTGCTAAGGTTGGCCGGGCGTCGGGAAGTCGGCTCGTTTGGTACCGCCGACCTGCTTGTGCTGGTTTTGGTCGCTGATGCAGCAGGAGACGCCATGACAGGCGGGTCGCCCTCGGTGACCGACGGTATCGTCGTGGTGACGACTGTTGTCGTCTGGAGCGTCTTGCTG
Source organism: Pusillimonas sp. (assembly GCF_035515275.1). Taxonomy (GTDB): domain Bacteria; phylum Pseudomonadota; class Gammaproteobacteria; order Burkholderiales; family Burkholderiaceae_B; genus Pusillimonas. The sequence goes on along the minus strand of NZ_DATJBQ010000106.1, from coordinate 12,570 downwards.
GACCGTCTGGCGTATTTTGTACCCTTGGTGCATCGCTTGCTTGAGCCCGAACGCGTGTGCCTGATCCGAGACGGAAGAATCCTGCGTTCGGGGTTGCGCAGCGAGCACATCAGTCGGGCCGAGCTTATGGAGCAATTGCGACTCAAGGGCATTGAGTCTATCGGACAGGTAAAGCGGGCTTATATTGAAGCCAACGGCCAGTTCAGCGTCATCGAAGCGGGCCAAGACGTCCCGAAGTCGGAATCTACCCTGGCCGAGCCCTGAAAAGCAGCGGTTCTAGCGTACCCGGATTGTGCGCGTGGCGCTTAGGCGGGTTTCATCGCCCCGGGTGATGCGGATCGTAACCAGACGGCCGGTCATGTCGTCGGGCAGGGCGACCGTGCCTTTAACGTATTTATAGTGGTCTACGTTGAACTCGATGGGGTCCAGTTCGACGGTGTTGGTTCGGCCGTTGGGGTAACGACCTTCGACCACAAACTTTATGCGGCCTTCGAATGTGGAGGCGGCCGGGTCGTCTTGCATCACAAGCACTTGATAGTTCAGTGCGCCGGGTGTACTGGTAAGGTCTGCGGCGCGGATGCCTGGCGAGGTGCCCCGAGGGTCGGCGGGGATATCTTTGAGCAGCATCTGGATCTCGCCGTCAACCGATCCCAGGCGAGCCTGAGCCTGCTCGAGCTTGCCCGCTTGCTCGGTCAGCGTGGATTTGGCCTCTTCAAGGTCGCGTGCCTGACGGTCCAACTGAGCCTGCAGCCGTTGCTTGTCGTTGTTGGCGCTATTCAGATCTTGCTGCAGGCGCGCTGACTCCTCTGCCGTCAACAGCGTGGGCCCATAACTTTTTTGCAGAAACAGCACCCCGCCGGCCCCCAGTACAACGCCGGTGATGATCAGCATCAGCCACCGCGGAATGCCCCGTTTGCGCCGGGTGTTGCCCCAAGCCGTGGGTTGAAAGGCGACGCGTTTGTTGGAAGAGAAGAGGGCCATAATGAAGAGTCCGTGGTGCAGGCCGTTGAAACTGCAACAACTGAATAGGTGAAAAACTATTAAGGATAACGCGGAAACCTGGCGGTGCCCCTAACGCGGGGCATTTTGGTTGCTCCTTGGAAACTTTTGTCACACGGGCGTTGAGGGGGCTGCTGCCAGCATGGCGTTCAACTGCATCAACCTTTGGGGCGTGCCCACGTCGATCCAGGTGCCATCGTAATGCTCGCCGATCATCAGCTTCTGATCGATGGCTTGATATAAAAGCGGCGCCAGGGGGGCGGGCTGCCCCGGGTCCAGACTGCGAAAAAATTCGGGCTGATATACGCCGACGCCCGTGAAGGTCAGCGCATTGCCTGGTTCAGCGTCGAGCACATGGCCGTCCAAGCCCAGCGAAAAGTCGCCATCCGGATGATGCACAGGGTTGTCGGCAAGAAGCAGCCACGCCTGGCTGCCTGTTGCCTCGGCTTCGCGAGCGGCATCGAAGGCGGCCGCCGGGTTCCAGTCACACCAGATATCGCCGTTCATGACCAAGAAGGGCTCATCACCGAGCAAGGGCAGGGCCTTGGCAATGCCACCGGCCGTTTCCAGGGGTTGAGGCTCGGGCGAATACGCAATGTGCACCCCGTAGCGCCTGCCGTCGCCCAGTGTCGCCTCAATCTGATCGCCCAGCCAGGCGTGGTTGATGACCAGGTGAGTGATGCCGGCTTTGGCAAGACGGTGCACATGCCACTCGATCAGCGATTTGCCGCCGACCTTGAGCAAGGGTTTGGGCTGGGTATCGGTGAGTGGCCGCATGCGTTCCCCACGGCCGGCCGCCAGTATCATGGCCCGCATCAGAACGTGTACCCGTAAGAAACCTGACGTTTTTCCAGGCGGTCGAGCAGGCGCAGCAAGGGCGCAAACGTGCCGTAGCGCCCCGCTACTTGGCGCACATAGCCTTGCACTCGGGGAATGTGATCCAGATAGTGGTGTTTACCGTCGCGATATGACAGGCGGCTGAATACACCCAGTATGCGCAGGTTGCGCTGCAGGCTCATCCATTCGTAGGCGCGATGAAAATCGGCGAAATCGACGGGGACCGGCAGGCCGGCCTCGCGAGCGGCTTGCCAGTAGCGAATGGCCCAGTCCAGTTGCTGCGGCTCTTCCCAAGTGGTGCGCGCGTCCATGACCAGTGAGGCAAGGTCGTAGGTGATGGGTCCGGCCAGGGCGTCCTGATAGTCGATGACGCCCGGGTTGCGGCCCTGTTCGGGGCGCTCGCACAGCATCAGGTTGGGAGAGTGGTAATCGCGATGCACCAGCACGATGGGCTGGGCGGCAGCGTCGGCCGCCAGCTCGGAGAACACCTTTTGCAGCATGGTTTGTTCGGCTTGCGTCAACTGCGCACCACAGTGGCGTGTTACATACCACTCGGGAAACAACTGCAGCTCGGCCAGGAGGCGCTCTTGGTCGTAGCGCGGCAAGCCCGACATATCGGACTGTTGCAGTTGCACCAGGGCGGCAATGGCGTTGCGATAAAGCTGTTGCAGGGCGTCGTCGGCCAGGCCCGAGAGCACGGCTTGATAATAAGTTTGCCGACCCAGGTCGGAAATTAATAAAAAACCTTGTTCCAGGTTCTGGGCAAATATTTGGGGCACATTGACCCCTGCCTGATGCAGTGTTTTGGTTACCTGCAGAAACGGGCGGCAATCCTCGCGGTCGGGGGGGGCGTCCATGACAATGACGCTGCCGCTTTTTCCCTGCAGCCGAAAATAGCGGCGAAAGCTGGCGTCGCTAGAGGCCGGGGAAAGAGAATCGAGGTCGAGTCGGTGTTCGGCCGCCAACGAGGCGAGCCATTGCTTTAGTGCGCTCAGGCGAGTGTCGTCGCTGGAGTTCAAGTTAAGTTCCGTGCCGTCAAGGGTGAATAAAAGGCAATTATGTCGCTAAACCCGCACGTGAGGCGGGCAGCTTCTCTATAATACTTGGCTGCCGCGCTTTGCCGCGTCGGCAGTTGTGCCAAAATATAGTCTATTTTCAGGGGACAAAAAACTCGTGCGTGTGGTCTGGTGGGCATTTCTTCTTGTGTTCGGCCTTGTGTCGACGGCTCAGGCCCAACAGGCGCCCGCAGCGTCGCCCGACCTTGGTGCGTTAATTGTGTCTCCTAAGCTCAGGTTGCACACACAACTGGGTGAAGACCAGATGACCTCGTTTTTGGTTGCCGACCAGATGGAAACCGACGAAGACGGCAAAGTCATTCTGAGCGGCGACGCAGAAGTGCGCCGCATTGATTCGGTCGTCAAGGGCGACCAAATCGACTATCAACAAAAAACAGGCCAGGTCAATGTGCGGGGTAACGGCTTTATCATGCGCGATGGCAATATCGTGCGTGGCCCCGAGCTTAGCTATAACCTCGATGCCGAAACCGGCGAGGTCAACGACCCCAATTTTTGGTTGGGCGCCGACGGCGGTTCAGGCACGGCAGAGCGGGCAGATATCTTCAGCCGCAGCAATATGCGCTTAAGTTCGGCCACCTACGCAGGGTGCCCTTGCCAGAACCCCCCCTGGTACATTACCTCGCCGCGGGTCGACTTTGATTTCGACGAGAACGAAGGGGTCGCGCGCAACGCAGTGCTGTACTTCAAGGGGGTGCCCATTTTGGCGTCACCCTATTTGTCGTTTCCGTTGCGCAAAGAGCGCAAGTCGGGATTTTTGCTGCCGACCTATGGTGGCTCCAGTAACAGCGGCCTTGAATTTACCCTGCCGTATTACTTCAACCTGGCGCCCAATTACGACCTTACCGTGACCCCACGCTACATGACCAAACGCGGGCTGCAGCTGGGAGCCGAGTTTCGCTATTTGGGTCAGGGTTACGACGGCCAGCTCACCGGCACTTACCTGAATCGCGACAAGCTTACCGACGAAGAGCGCTGGATGTATTGGTGGCAACACCGCCATACGCTGGGCGGTGGCCTTAGCGCGTATTTCGATGTGCGCCGTGTGTCAGACGACGACTACTTCCGCGACTTCACCAGTTTCGGTCTTAACGAAGCGACCATCGATGCGCTGCCCAGCGTCGCCCAATTAAGTTGGGCCGGTTCAGAGTATTGGCGTGCTCACTTGCAAACCTATACCTACCAGACATTGCAAGACCGAACAGGCAGCTATCGTCGTCCGCCTTTCGACAAACTGCCAGAGCTGTACCTGCGCGGCGCGCGCTATAACTGGGGCGGCTTTGACGTGGCAACCGATAACTATGCCGTCAAGTTCCGGATGCCGCGGTTCCAAGCCCCTTTCCTCTATAGTGCTTCTGTGGGCGATCCCTCGCGCTACCCATACCAAAGTTACGATGGCACGCGTTTAAGTTCGTATAACGCCATTTCGTACCCCATTGTTCGGCCCGGCTGGTATCTGACACCCAAAGCTGCGCTGCACCTTAGCCAGTACACCACCAACTGGAACGGGTTCGAGTACGCTGGCATGGATCCGGGCTCGGCGCGCACACAGTCGCGCGCGGTGCCGCTGTTTTCAGTCAATTCGGGCATGACCTTCGAGCGTTCGACCACCCTGTTTGGCAATAAGTCCATTCAGACGCTTGAGCCCCGTATTTATTACTTGTACGTTCCCTATCGCGATCAGTCCACGTTGCCGGTCTTTGATACGGGCATTGCCACATTCAACTTTTCGCAGGCCTTTGACGAAAACCTGTTCAGCGGCGGCTGGGACCGCATCGCCAATGCCAACCAGATCACCTGGGGTCTGACCACACGTTGGCTCGACGAAGACTCAGGCTTCGAGCGCCTGTCGTTGTCAGTGGCTCAGCGCGTCTATTTTGAGAACCAGAAAGTGACGCTGCCAGGCACCCAGCCGCGCAACAGCACCAAGTCTGACTATCTGGTCGGTGCTACCGCGGCGCTGACCGACAAGCTTGACTTGCGCTTTGACGCCCAGTTCAACCCCGAGTCGCGCGACCGCAACCGCATGTCGGCGGGCATGCGCTGGCAGCCGCAGCGCCTGGCCATGCTGGGCGCCACTTACCGTTACGAGCGCGACCCAAGGCAGGTCAGCGACCCGACCATCGTTAACCGGTTTGGATACATCGACAACAGCAAAGAGCAGGTCACCTTTACCGGTCAATGGCCGTTAACCAAAAAGCTGTTTGCATTGGGCCGGTACGATTACTCTATTCAAGAGAAGCGCTCGACGCAATCGGTGCTGGGCTTCGAATACAAGGGCGACTGCTGCTGGGCGGCCCGGGTCGTTTACCAGCGCTATGCCGTATCCCAAAAAGATACCAACACCGCCGTTTTCTTCCAGCTTGAGCTTAGCGGTCTGGGCTCGCTGGGTACTGATCCGATGGGCATGTTGTCGCGCACCATCAACGGTTATCAGACAGTTACTACACCAATACCAGAAAGAACCACCTTCGAGAGGTACGAATAATGCGTAGCCTACCCATGACGCGCCGGTTTGCGTCGATGTTGCTTGTGCTGTTGTGCATGTCGGCTCCTGCCGCAGCCCAGCCGGCCAACACGAGCCAGAACCCAAGCGTCGCCAATCAGCCCGACCGGCGGGTCGTTGACGGTATTGCTGCCGTGGTCAATAAGCAGGTCATTACACTGCACCAGGTCGACGAAGAGGCCCAAAAGGCCCAGCAGCATCTAAAGCGACAAGGTATTCCCGTACCCGACACCCCGACCTTGCGTCGCCAGGTTCTTCAGAACATGATCACCGAAGAGCTGCTGCGACAAGAGGCCGACAGGCTTAACATCGCAGTGACGGATGCGGGCGTGTTGCAGGCGGCCGAGACCATCGCGCAGCGCAATCAGATTACCGTCGACCAATTGCGAGCCGAAATCCAGCGTTCGGGCTTGTCTTGGGACGACTACCTGAAGGGCTTGCGTCAAGAAGTTCGCCTCGACCAGTTGCGCCAACGCACGGTCGATCGCGACATTTTCATTTCCGACGCCGATATTGACGCCTTCCTTAAGTCGGAACAGCGTCGTTCAGGTATTGGTTCATTGGCTCAGCCGGCGCCGACCCAGCAAAGCGCGCCAACGGCTTTGGGTCTGGCTCAGATCCTGGTTGCCGTGCCCGAGGGTGCTTCTTCGTCTGAGGTGCAGCGCCTGCGTGCCAAGGCCGAGCAATTGCTCTCGCGTCTTCGTTCCGGCGCCGATTTTGCAGGGCTTGCCGCGTCGTCCTCGGATGCGCCCGAGGCCCTGCAGGGCGGCGATCTGGGCGTTCGGCCACCACAAGGCTGGCCAGATCTTTTCTTGCAGGCTACGCAAAACGTGCCGGCAGGTCAGGTCAGCGACATTGTTCAAAGCGGCAACGGCTTCCACATTTTGCTGGTTACCACGCGCGGCCAAGAGCCTGCGCAGGCGCGCCAGCCCGTGCCTTCCCTGGATCAGCAGTCCCCCCTGCAAAATGCGGGGCCGGTCATGGTCACCCAGACCAAAGCACGCCACATTCTGATCAAGATCACGCCGGCCATGTCCGAAGAGCGTGCGCTTGAGCGGGTGCGTCAACTTGCTCAGCGTCTGGCCATGGGCGAAAGCTTCGAAGAGCTTGCCAGACGCAACTCCGAGGACGCATCCGCCCCTCAGGGCGGAGACCTGGGCTGGGTCATTCCCGGTACGATGGTTCCCGCATTTGAGCAGGCCATGAATGCCACCCCTACCGGCCAGGTCAGCGAACCGGTCCTGACGCAATTTGGCTGGCACCTCATCCGTGTCGACGACCGGCGCGAAAAAGACATGGAAGACGAGTACCGCCGCATGCAGGCACGCCAGATTCTGTTTCAGCGGCGCGTCGAGCCTGCGTTCGAAGACTGGCTGAACCAGTTGCGCGGCCAAGCCTATATCGATAACAGGCTCGACCCTCAGTCCAGCCGCCGACCGCGTTAAGCACACATGGCGCAGCACCAGGCCCGCAAGCGTTTCGGACAGCACTTTCTGATTGACGAGGGTGTGATTGAAGCCATTGTGCGAGCGATTGCGCCAAAGCCCGGCGACAACGTGGTCGAGATTGGGCCGGGCCTGTCGGCGCTGACCGGCCCCTTACTGGCCGCGCTTGATCACCTTACCGTGGTCGAGATCGACCGTGATCTGGCGGCGCGCCTGCAGCGCGACCATACGCCCGAACGGCTTACGGTGGTGCAGAACGACGCTTTGCAGGTTGATTTCACCCAGTTGGGTTCACAACTGCGCATCGTGGGCAACCTGCCCTACAACATATCAAGCCCCTTGTTGTTCCACCTGATGGATAGCGCCGAGCAAGTGCTTGATCAGCACTTTATGCTTCAGCGTGAAGTGATCGACCGGATGGTGGCCAGGCCATCGACGTCTGACTACGGTCGATTGTCGGTCATGCTGCAGTCGCGGTACGACATGGTCAAGTTGTTCGATGTGCCTGCCGAAGCTTTTGATCCACCCCCCCGGGTGGTTTCGGCGGTGATTCGAATGAAGCCGCTTCCGGCGGGGCGGCCCCAAGCCAAGAGCGAAGCCTACTTTTCTCAAGTGGTGGCCAAGGCGTTCGCACAACGACGCAAAATGTTGCGCAAGGGTCTGGGCGATTGGGCCAAAGCCATTGACTGGGACGCTATAGGGGTTCCTGAAACGGCACGCGCCGAAGAGCTATCAGTACGCCAGTTTATTGCCTTGGCGGATCACCTGTACCAAGCGGGTGCTTAGGGCACTGTTCGGCCAAAAGACGGGTACAAGGCAAGGCCGGAGTATGTCCGGCTTGTAAGTAGGGCGGTCATCCGAAAAACCAATAGCAGACTGCGATCGAAGCCAGGATGCCTGCCAGATCAGCCAACAGCGCACACCCCACTGCGTGGCGCGCGCGCTGTATGCCCACGGCGCCAAAATACACGGCCAGCACATAGAAAGTGGTTTCGGTGCTGCCCTGCACTGTGGCCGCCAGCAAGGCCGGGAAGCTGTCGACGCCGAAGTGCTGCATGGTTTCGATGAGCATGGCGCGGGCCGCGCTACCTGAAAAAGGCTTGGTCAGCGCGGTGGGCATGGCGTCGACGAAACGCGTATCAAACCCCGCCCACTCTACCGCCCAGCGTATAACGTCGAGCATGGCGTCCAGCGCCCCCGAAGCGCGCAAGACGCCTATGGCGCACAGCATCGCCACCAAGTAAGGCAACAGGTTCTTGGAAATGTCGAAGCCTTCTTTGGCGCCATCAATGAAGGCTTCGTAGACCGGCACTTTCTTTGCATAGCCGACGATTAGAAAGAGCGCAATAATGCCGAACAGCGTCAGGTTGCCCAATAAAGAAGAAAGCGTACTGATTGCGGCCGATGAAAGCGTTGCCAGTATGGCCATGAACGTACCCAGGGCCAGCACCACGCCCCCAAGCCAGGCCAGAACGACCGGGTCGTGCAGCTTGAGCCGCTGCATGAAGGCTACCGACAACAGGGCAACCAGTGTCGAGGCAGAGGTGGCCAGCAATATGGGCAAGAAGACCATGGCCGGATCGGGCGCTCCCTGTTGTGCCCGGTACATGAAAATGGTGACGGGCAATAGCGTCAGCGCCGATGAGTTCAGTACCAAGAACAGAATTTGCGCATTGCTTGCGGTGCGAGGCTCGGGGTTAAGGGTTTGCAGCGAGTGCATGGCCCGCAGGCCGATAGGGGTGGCGGCGTTGTCCAGGCCCAGACCGTTGGCGGCAAAGTTCAAGGTGATCAGGCCTATGGATTCATGGCCGACGGGTACCCCCGGCATAAGTCGGCGAAACAACGGCGACAAAATTTTTGACAACCATTGAATCAGGCCGGCCCCTTCGGCAATGCGCAAGAATCCCAACCAGAGTGTCAGGGTGCCGAATAGCAGAATCATCAGTTCGACCGACAACTGGGCCATGTCGAACAGGCTGAGCACAATGCGGGAAAACACGTCGGGGTCGTGCAAAATGACCCACTGGTACAGGCCTGCCAGCAAGGCGACGATGAAAAAAGCGAACCAAAGGGTGTTTAGCATGTGTGCGCAAGGCCATGAGGGGCAAACGAATAAACACGATTGTCGCAGAGTCTTTGACCAGGGGGGCGTAACCGGACCGAAAGAGTTTTGGTGGCGCAAGGCGTCGGCGTAGCTGGGTTGCCCGCAGCTGACGATGCTATTCCAGACACGGTTGAATAAGGGATAATGAATCATATCCACTCGTAGAGGCTGTTCATGAACTGGGACTGGAAAAGCTGGCGTCGCCGATGGTTTACCGAACCCCTGTACCGCATGGCACAGGGCGCCATGCCGCGCCTGTCGGCAACCGAGAGCGAAGCCATTGATGCGGGCGACGTCTGGTGGGACGCTCAACTCTTTTCGGGCCGACCCGATTGGCGCAGTTTTATCAATACGCCGCCGCCCCAGCTTTCAGCCGACGAACAAGCTTTTATCGAAGGCCCGGTCGCACAGCTTTGCGCCATGCTCGACGACTGGGATGTTTCCTGGAGTCGCTACGACCTGCCTCCCGAGGTCTGGAGCTTTCTGAAGCGGCACGGGTTCTTCGGCATGATCATTCCCCCTGAATACGGCGGATTGGGTTTTTCGGCCTTTGCTCACTCCGAGGTCGTGCGGCGCATTTCGGTGAAATCGGTCACGGCAGCGGTCACCGTCATGGTGCCTAATTCGCTCGGCCCCGGCGAGCTCTTGATGCAGTTCGGTACGCAAAGCCAACGCGATTATTGGTTGCCCCGCCTGGCCAGGGGGCTCGAGGTACCGTGTTTTGCGCTGACCAGCCCCGAGGCGGGCTCTGACGCCGCTTCCATGACCGACACAGGAGTCATTTGCCGGCGGGTCGTCGACGGCGTCGAGCAAACCGGCATTTTGCTCAACTGGCGCAAGCGCTACATTACGCTTAGCCCGGTTGCAACCGTCATTGGTCTGGCGTTCAAACTTTACGACCCCGACCATCTGGTAGGCGAGCGCACCGACCTGGGCATATCGGTGGCGCTTGTACCTGCCGATCTGCCGGGCGTAACCACAGGGCGGCGTCATCTTCCGGCCATGCAGGCGTTTCAGAACGGGCCCACCGAAGGCAACGATGTATTCGTGCCCCTCGACGCCCTGATCGGCGGCATCGAAAAAGCCGGCCAGGGCTGGGTCATGCTCATGAGTGCGTTAGCGGCTGGGCGGGGCATTTCGCTGCCGTCGCTTGCGGCAGCCGCTTGCGTTTTCTCGGCCCATACCGCGGGCGCCTATGCCCGTGTGCGCGTACAGTTCGGCATACCTATCGGCAAATTCGAAGGGGTGCAGGAAAAACTCGGCCGCATGGCGGCAAACGCCTATCTGGTTGAAGCGGCCAGGCGATTCACCTGCGCAGGCCTCGATATGGGCTTCAAGCCGGCGGTCGTGTCGGCCATCATGAAGCTGCACGCCACCGAACGCATGCGCCAGTCGGTCAACGACGCCATGGACGTTCACGCCGGCAAGGCCGTTATAGACGGCCCCTCGAACTACCTGGGCGGTTTGTATCGTGCCTTGCCTGTGGGTATTACCGTTGAGGGCGCCAACATCGTCACTCGCAATCTTATCGTGTTCGGGCAGGGTGCCATCCGCGCTCATCCTTATCTCATGAAAGAGCTCCAGGCGCTTGCCGACAGCGACCAAGAGGCCGGCACCGACGCGTTCGACCGGGTCATCTGGAAGCACCTGGGGCATAGCGCTAAAACCGCGCTGCGCGCCATGGGTCATGCCTGGAGCGCCGCGGCTTTTGCGGTTGCCCCCAAAGGGGCCGGGCGTGCCGCCCCGTTTTACCGGCGCATCACTCGTTACGCGGCGGCGTTTTCGGTGCTCTCCGAAATGACCGTTCTGAGCCTTGGCGGTTCGCTCAAGCGCCGCGAAATGCTTTCGGCCCGCCTGGGCGATATTCTGGCCGAGCTTTATCTGCTGTCGGCCGTGCTTAAACGGTGGCACGACGAAGGTCGTCACGAAGCCGACCTGCCTTTAGTCAAGGTTTGCGCGTTTCAAGGGTTTGTTGTGATTGAAAGGCGTATTGACGATATCTTGCACAACTATCCTTCGCGCGTACTTGCCGCATTGCTGCGGTTTGTGATCTTGCCGTTCTTTACGCGGGTGCGCGCGCCCACCGATGCGGCACTTGCCGAGTGCGCACAGATGCTTCTCGAGCCCACAGAATCGCGCATGAGGCTGGTTGGCGACGTATGGGGCAACTGCAACAGCCGGGCGGTAGAGCAGCTGGAGCAGGCTTTTGATCTGACGGTCAAGGTTCAGCCCTTGCTCGACCGTATCAAGCACAGTGGCGTCAAGGACTGGCGGGTTGCCCATGCCAAAGGTGCGATTACCGATCAACAGGCCCAGTCGATCGAAGAGGCCCACGAGGCGGTTGCGCGGGTAGTCGAGGTCGACGATTTTCCCCCAGACGATTTTGCCCGCAGGTGACAAGCGTAATATATGGCGGTATATTGCGCCTTGGGTGTTTTCATAATCCGAGGCCCTCATGACCCGTTTTTCCGTATTTGCTCTTGGCCTGCTGTGCAGCGGGCAGGCTTTGGCCGCCGGGCTCACCGTCTCTGCCGCATCAAGCCTGACCAACGCATTTCGCGAACTGGCCCCATTGTACGAGGCCCAGCACCCGCAAACCAAAATCCAGTTGAACTTTGCGGCATCAGGTGCCTTGTTGCAGCAAATCGCCAAGGGTGCGCCGGTTGACGTGTTCGCCAGCGCCGATCAGGTAACCATGATCCAGGCGCAAGAGCAGGGCCTGATCAAGGCCGATCAGCGACGTAATTTTGTGTCGAACTCACTTGTGGTTATCGTGCCCCTGCAAAGCCGCGCTGCGCCTGCTTCGCTTGATGACTTGACCACGCCTGCCTTTCAGCGGGTGGCAATCGGGCTGCCGGCCAGCGTGCCGGTTGGACGTTACACAAAAAGTACTCTTGAAAAAGTGGGCCTGTGGGCCGCCATAGAACCCAAAATGATCGGTTCGCAGAACGTGCGTCAGGCGCTCGACTACGTGGCGCGAGGCGAAGTCGACGCCGGTTTTGTCTATGGAACCGATGCCGCCATGATGGCCGATAAGGTCAGAGTGTCTTTCACCGTGCCCACCGAAGCGCCCATTCTGTATCCCATTGCGCCCGTAGCGGGCAGTTCGAACGCCGAGGCGGCCCAGTCGTTTGTTGAGTTCGTCAGCTCTGACGAAGCAGCTGCGGTGTTGGCCAAATACGGCTTCGGCAAGCCTTGATCGCAGCCCATGACCCAAGCATGGATTCCTCTGGCTCTGACGCTGAAGGTGGCGGGCTGGGCAACACTCCTGAACTTGTTCCTTGGGGTCACTACGGGTTACGTGCTTGCCCGAAAGCGTTTTCCGGGGCGTGACCTGCTCGATGCTGTGCTGACCTTGCCGATGGTCATGCCCCCCACGGTACTGGGCTATTACCTGTTGGTGCTGTTGGGCAGAAACGGCCCGATAGGTGAGTGGTTGGTGTCGAACTTCGGCATCAACTTGATCTTTACCTGGCAGGCCGCGGTGGTGGCGGCCACAATAGTTGCCTTTCCTCTTACGTTCAAAGCGGCGCGCGCATCATTCGAGGTCGTGGAGCCACAATACGAGCAGGCGGCGCGTGTCCTGCGCGTCGGCGAATTGGCTCT
>NZ_DATJBQ010000105.1:0-8297 GCF_035515275.1 Pusillimonas sp. | reverse complement strand
GTGTCGAGCACGCGCAGTGCAGCGGGCACCCCCGCCGGCGCGAACTCGCCCGGTAAAAGCGCCGTCGAGCTCAGCCCCGCCGCCCGTCAATTGGCCAGCCTTCAAAATGGCGACAACGACGTCAACCTCGAGCGTGTACAGCAAATCCGCGACGCCATCGCCGCCGGCCAGCTCAAGGTCGACACCGGCCGCATCGCCGACTCGCTTTTGGCCAGTGCCCGCGACCTGCTCAGGTAATACCTGCCCATATTTTTTAAGCCATGACCGCCTCTTCCTACACCCTGCAACAATCCCTGCAAACCGAGCTTGATCTAGTGCAACGGTTTATGGGTATCTTGCAAAACGAGGCCAGCGCCCTTGCGCAGCCCGATCATGGCGAAGCACTAGAAACCTGCACGCGACAAAAAAACGAATGTATCGAGCAATTGATACAAGCCGGGCAGGCACGGGAAAGCTCGCTGCGCGAGCTGGGCTACAGCACTGACCGCGCAGGGCTCGAAGCCGCATCGGCCGACCACCAGCTAGATGAAACCTGCGCCACGCTGCTTGAGCTCGGCCGCCAAGCCGGCGAGCTCAACGCCAGCAACGGTGTCATTATCGACACCTACCTCAAGCACACCCAGCAGGCTTTTCAGACCATGCGGCAACTAATCGGTGGCTCCGACCTGTACGACGCCAGCGGAAAGCCCGACGCGTTAAAAGGTCGTCGCACCAAAATTACGGCCGGTTAACCACCGCTGCGCCCTCACCGTCCAATAACCCTTTCATAGCAAACAAGCGCGACAGAGCCTCGGCCTGGGACGCCGTCGTGCGCAGACCCGAGGGCCCGGAAAGCGCAGACAAAGCCGCCAACAGAGTTTTACCCGAATGCAGCGTCCGCCAGGCAGCCAACGACATCTGCACCGAGGCGGCCACACGCTCGCGCAAAGAAGCCTGAGACCCTGATTCTTCGAGCAGCGACCATAAGCCAGGCAGATACCGAGCCGCTGCCCTGGCTTCGGCCTGAACCACCAGCCAGCGGGCCAAGACCTGCAGTCCCGCCTGCTCGGGCAATAGATTGGTCAAGCCGTGCAGCGCCTTCAGGGTCTTTCCGTCGCGCCGGTCGATCAAGCGTACCGACAATTGACGCAAGGGCAATGGCGAAGCGCCACGTAAGGTCAACTGCACCGGCCCTTCGGCCGCCCACAGGGCCACGTCCCTAAGGGGCACCCCTTGCAGCAACGACAGGTCCAGCCCCGACAAGGCAGAATCCAGACAGCGAAAATCGAGCGTCTTAGCATTGGCCGCCACCGTGGTGGCGCAGGACTGAACCTCGATGCGGGTCGTACCCGGGCAATTCGCCAGCCAGCGCGCCGACTGTTTGCACAGCTCGCGCAGCATGCCCTGGCCCGGAAAGTTGAACACATGGACAATCGACGACGTACCGGGCGATTGATTCAGGAATTCGATCTGACGCCTGAGCCAGTCGGATGCCGCCAACGACTGCGGGCCGGACGAACCATCCGAGGCCTGCCACCCAGAACCCACCGACCATTGCTGCCAGGGAGTGGTCAGCGCCCGGCCGTTACCCCCCACAAGCACCGACGAATGGAATCGTTGCGGGGCCTTGGCACCCATCAGCCCGACCGCGTCATGCAATGCCAGTAAATGCTCTTGACCCAACGAGGCCAGCTCGCTGCGCGCTGCGGCGAGCGGCTGCCATGATTCGGTTTGCGGCGAATCGGCAACGACCCGTCGCCACTGCCGATACGCGCCTGAATACACTTCCAACGCATCCAGCTCGACGCATGCGGCCCGCAGAATGCTCGCGTCCAGAGCCGAGCTACGTGTACCGGCCAGAGCAAGCAGGCCGGGCAGCATCGAGCCACCGCCACCCGTCTCGGCTGATCGCCGCGCAGCCGGCTCGGTCGGGGGTGCGTCCATAATTGCGGCAAGGTCGGCTGCTGTAGCGGAAAATAGGGCCGAAGCCGGCTGCGCCGGAACCAGGGCCTGATCCACCCATGCCTGAGCGTCCATGCGCATCAGGTCCTGGGGTACCTTCTGGCCCGTAGAGGCATAATGAATCGGCAACTGATAACGGATGGCAATGTCCAGGGCGGGCCCGATTCGAGGGCTTTCGTCCAGCTTGGTAATAATACAGCCGACGGGACGACTTCCGCCGTCTTGCGTATAAGCGCGTGCGACTTCGTCCAGGGTGTCGCCCTGGCTCGCCGAGTTCAATACCAGCAGCCGCTGCACCGGCCGGGGCAGGCCCGCGAGCATGGCCGCTTGCTCCCCCACATGTCGGTCGCGCTGGCTGACGCCCACATTGTCAATCAGGATGCGGGCGTCGGGACCGGCTGCCGCCACAATGCGAGCCAACTCGACCCGATCCTGAGCCACGTGCACCGGCACGCCCATCTTGCTGCCATAAATTCTTAGTTGCTCGTGAGCGCCGATACGATAAGTGTCGGTGGTGACCAGCACCAGGTTCGACACGCGAAAATGCCGCACGCAACGCGCCGCCAGCTTGGCAATGGTGGTGGTCTTGCCTACACCGGTCGGCCCTACCAGGGCCACCACGGCGCCGGGGGCCCACAGGGCGTCTTCATCAGTCATGACTGGCAGATTGGCGGCCAGCTCGTCACGGCACCACTGCAAGGCGGCCCGCGGGGATGCCGTTTCGGGCAGGCGCTTGAGCATGGCGCGCAGCAAAGCGGTGCTAAAGCCCAAGGCCAGCAGCTTCTGGAACAGCGAAACAGCCTGAGGCGCCTTACGTAATTGTGCGCCCCACATCAGCTCATCGAAACCGTTTTCAAGCAAGCCGCGCATTGAGCCTAATGCCTGCATCAGGTCGGCCGGGCTGACCGGCGGCGGGGCCGGTGGCCGCGGCGGCGGCGCTGCGACCGTGGCTGCGGCGGGCGCCGGCGCAGCGCCAGCCACAGCAGCCGGCGGAACGCTGGTCTGGTCGGTGGCCAAAATTTCGACACCGCCATTGACGCGGCGGTTGGAAACGATCAGAGCATCGGGCCCCAGCGCCATTCTTACCTGACGCATGGCCTCCCGGTTGGTGGATCCAAAAAAACGACTTACATTCATGATGCGCTACCGCCAATGACCGACGTGATGCGCAACATGCGCTCGTCGGGAATTTCAAGGCTGGACAATACGCCCAACTGGGGAAGATGGTGACGCAGGAAGCGAGACAACGAAGCACGCAAGACGCCCGGTACAACCAGCACCGCAGCATCGCCGCCTTCTTCCTGAGCTTGCACGGCCGCCACTGCATCCTTCAACAGGCTTTCGGCCAGGCCGGGTTCAAGCGCACCACTGGTCGCCAGAGCCTGGCCCAGCACCCGCTCAAGCTTGGCATCCAGCCCGATGACACGCAGCTCGCCTTCGCCTGGGAACCAATGCTGGGTTATGGCACGCCCCAGCGCCACCCGGGTAACGGCCAGCAGCTCGGCAGAATCGGGGCCCGTACCGTTGGGATTGGCTGCGGCCAGACGAGGAGCATGTTCGGCCAAGGTTTCGATAATGGTGCGCATGTCGCGAATGGGTACGTCTTCGCGCAGCAGGCCGCGCAACAGCTTCTGCAATTGCGAAAGCGAAATGGTTTTCGGCACCAGGTCTTCGACCAGCTTGGGCGCCTCTTTGCCCACATGGTCGAGCAGTTGCTGAACCTCTTGCCGGCCCAGCAGGCTGTCGCCGTGGCGATGCATGAGATGGTTCAAATGAGTGGCCACCACCGTACCAGCATCCACCACGGTGTAACCCGCGATCTGAGCCTGTTCGCGCAGCGAGACGTCGATCCATACCGCCGGCAGGCCGAAAGCCGGGTCGGTGGTTGGGGTGCCCGGCAGCTTTATGGCGACCTCACCCGGGTCAATGGCCATCCACTGATCGGGCATGGCCTGACCGCGACCGACCTCGACCCCCGAAAGCAATATGCGGTATTCGTTTGGCTTGAGCTCGAGGTTGTCACGAATATGCACGACCGGAGGCAAAAAGCCCACATCTTGCGCATACTTTTTACGCAGGCTACGTATCCGATGCAGCAGTTCGCCGCTTTGCGCATGGTCCACCAATGAAATCAAACGGTAACCCACTTCGAGCCCCAGCGGGTCGACCAGCGACACGTCTTCCCAACTGGCCTCGGCGGCAGCCGCCTCGGCCGCGGCCTGGTTCTTGAGCGGTTCCTGGTCGGTTTCGGCCTGCTCCGCCTTTTTGCGCTTCAGCATGCTCCAGCCTATGGCCGCCAGCACAGCCGCCAGCGTCAGGAAAGCAAAATGCGGCATATTGGGGATCAAACCCATCGCTGTCAGAATGGCGGCCGTGATGAACATCACCATCGGATTGGCGAACAACTGGCTGACCATCTGCTGGCCGACGTCTTCGTCGGTGGCGACGCGCGACACCACCACGCCGGCAGCGGTAGAAATGATCAGGGCTGGAATCTGGCCCACCAGGCCGTCGCCGATGGTAAGCAAGGTGTAGATGCGCCCGGCATCGGAAAAACTCAGTCCGTGCTGGGCCACGCCCACGATCAGGCCGCCGACAATACTGATGACCATGATCAGCAAGGCGGCGACGGCATCGCCGCGCACGAACTTGCTTGCGCCGTCCATCGAGCCGTAGAACTCGGCCTCTTGTGAGACTTCGGTACGGCGTCGGCGTGCCTCGTCTTCGCCGATCAGGCCGGCGTTCAGGTCGGCGTCAATCGCCATTTGCTTGCCGGGCATGGCGTCCAGCGTAAAGCGGGCGCCCACCTCGGCAATACGGCCCGCACCCTTGGTAATGACGACGAAGTTGATGATGACCAGGATGACGAAGACAATGACACCCACGGCAAAGTTGCCGCCCACCAGGAAATGGCCAAAAGCTTCAATGACCTGACCTGCCGCGTCGGGCCCCTTGTGGCCGTTCAGGAGCACGACACGGGTCGACGCCACGTTAAGCGCCAGCCGCAGCAAGGTCGCAAACAGCAAGACCGCCGGAAACGCGGCAAAATCCAGGGGCTTTTTGGTGAACATGGCCACCAGCAAGACCATGACGGCCAGCGAAATATTGAACGTGAACAGCAGGTCGAGTATGACCGGCGGCAACGGAAGGATCATCATGGCCATGACCATGAGGATCAATACCGGGCCGGCCAGCAGCTTTGCGTGCTGCAATCCGTCGGCCTTGAATATGGAAAGTAACTGATTCATTTACTACGGCTCCCGGCCGTCCTTGTTGGCCGGATCCATGTCCGTCGGAACCGGCAGGTCGTCGGGGCGGATCGGCGCTACACCCTGGCCAGGCTGCCAGGTGCGCAATTGATAGACCCAGGCCAGAACCTGGGCCACCGCGCCATACAGCGCAGCGGGTATTTCTTGACCAAGCTCGACATGGTGATGCAAGGCTCGCGCCAGGGGCGGAGCACTGAGCATCGGCACTTTGTGCTGCTCGGCAACTTCTCGAATGCGGGCGGCGATAAGCCCCGAGCCCTTGGCCACCACACGCGGTGCGCCCTGCTCTTGCTCGCTGTAGATCAAAGCCACGGCGTAATGCGTGGGGTTGGTCACGACCACGTCCGCGTTGGGAATCTCCGACATCATACGACGGCGTGCCATGGCTCGCTGCTGCTGCCGGATGCGCCCCTTAACATGCGGATCCCCGTCGCTCTCTTTGTGTTCCTGTTTAACGTCCTGACGCGACATGCGCATTTTCTTGTGGTGACTAAATAGCTGCCAGGGCGCGTCAATGCCCACCACAAGAAGCAAGGCCGCGACGATGAGGGCGCAGCACAAAGCCACCAGCCGCATGCCCGCAATCAATCCTTCGGTGGGCGTGGCATGCATGAGCGAGATCATTTCTTCGCGGTAGCTCCAGATCACCGTAGCGCCGATGCCCCCGATCACGGCTGCCTTGGCCAGGGTCTTGACCAGTTCGACCAGGGTCTGTGCCGAAAACATGCGGGCGACGCCCTTGAGCGGGTTCAATCGCTCGAACTTGGGCTCCAGCGCCTTGGAAGAAAAAACCAGCCCTCCCAGCGCCACCGACGAAAAAATGGCGATGACCACCAAGGCACCGAACAACGGCAGCAGGCTGGCCAGAGCCTGGAAGGCCGATTCGGCGGCAGAGGCTGTCATGACACTGGGTTCGCGAGCAATACGGGGGTCAAACCAGAGCCCCGATCGCATCACGCCGTTAAGCGCTCGATACAAATAGGCGCCCGTAAACCACAGCATCGCCACACCACAGGCCAACAACATGAATGTGTTGAGCTCGCGCGAACGCGCCACCTGCCCTTCTTCACGCGCCTTATCCAGGCGCCGGGGGGTGGCGGCTTCTGTTTTTTCGAGGTCGCTGTCCTCTGCCATTTAGCTCATGCGCGCAAATTACCCATAATCACCGTAGATTCTAGTGATTCGGCGGGCATGGCTATCGCCGAAGCAAGACGGTTAAAGCCGTCTAATTCGATCAACCCGGCCGCAAAGCGTTTTTTTTCCCGAACTGGTCGTCAAAACTGTTGTAATCGACCCCCAGCCGTACTGCGCCCCATCGCCGCCCCGCAATATCGAGCGGCAGGGAAAGATCGGTGATGATGTCGCCGGTATCGCGCATATGCGTCTGGCACAACACCCCTCTTGAATTTTTTACCGCGGCCAGACTGAAATCGTCATTGAAAATACGTTTGTGACGCACGTGGGCGTTGTCATGAACGGGGTCGCCGGTGGGCGTTTTGCAATAGCGCGAGTTATGACTGGGGCAATAGCCGTTTTCGTCCAGAAGTACGGCGTAATAGCCTGCCGGCACCTGATCAAGAATACGATCCAGCACGGGTTGCAGCACGGACTCAAGCGCTGAATCGTACACAGTGTGATATCGAAGCGGGTTGCTGCCCGGAATGGGCCGGTACCGCCGATCGAAAATATCGAGGCCTTGCTGCTGAGCCTGCTGCAACAGTTGTACGCACAAGGTTCTTAATTGCTGCACCATCTGGGCCAGCCAGTCGAACGAAGTGTCGCCGATGCGCAGCGCCGAAAACTGTTTTTGCAGGCTTTCAGTCTTGTTGCGCACCCCCTGTACCTGATCCGACATGGTAACCATGCGATTCTGAACCTGAGCGCTAAGTTCGGCAATGCGGGTAATGGCGGCATTCATGTCGCGGTTGGTGGCATTGACCTGGGCAACGGTCTGCGCCATGCCGGTCATGCGTGCGTCCATCAGCTCGAAGTCGGCCACAAACTGATCGAAATCTTTTCGGAAGCCGGACACCACTTGCTCGGAGCCCGACATATCGGCGTGAATTTCGTCGGTACGGCCGCGTGTGTCGGACACCAGTTCAAGAATTTCGCCCGCCTGCACGACAATATCGCCGGTGGCTGCGTTGACGCGCTCGGCCAGCTTGCCCACTTCGGTGGCCACCACGGCAAAACCCTTTCCGGCCTCGCCGGCCCGGGCGGCCTCGACGCCGGCATTGAGCGCCAGCAAGTGGGTTTGAAGCGCAATGTCTTTGATGAGCCGGCTGGTGTCGCCGACCGACTGGGCTCGCTGATTAAGTTGCGCGACCACACCCGAAAAAACGTCCATCTGGGACGCCACCCGGCTGACCCGCTCGTGAAGCTCATTGAGCTGACGGAGGGCCTGGGTGGCCACAGCCAGTTGAGTATTGCAGGCTCGGGCAGTCTCGGCCACGCTTTCGGCCGTTTCGCGCGACAGGGTTTCGATTTGTTCGCCGCTGACTGCCAGCGCCTGTGTGCCGGCGCTTTGCTCTGCGACCAGCTTGCGGCACGCCTGCGCTTGGCTATGCAGCCGGGCGGTGTTAAGCGCAATGTCGATAGAGGCCTCGCGCATCGAGATCAGGCCCTGGCGCACGGCGCTTAAGAGCTTGCCCAACGGCCGGGCCACAGGGCTTAGCGACCACGCCCGATCTGCGAAAGTGGCCTTGCCACGAGCAATATGGTTCACCAGTCGGTAGATGCCGATAGTGCGTTTTTTGCTTTTGTGCTTCATGAAGCTGCCCCCCCTATCAGTTGTTTGCTGACCCGGCGATGCCTGCCCGAGCGTATGTTCCGGCTGCTTAACGAAGCCGCCAACAAGCCCTATGAACCGTGAACTGTTATTGTGTGGACGCCACCACCTTGAATTCGCTGACGAGGTCGGCCAACGCATTGGCCTGGCGCAGCATATTTTGTGAAGTGCCGGCCACGGCATCGACCTGAGACTCGTTCTGCGAATTCAGTTGATCGAGCTGAGCAATTGCCGCGCTGACCTGCGAAACACCCACACTTTGTTCTCGGCTTGCGTTGGCGATGTCGGTCATGAGTTGG
>NZ_DATJBQ010000104.1:0-41304 GCF_035515275.1 Pusillimonas sp. | reverse complement strand
CCATCGAACTCCACCCGGCCGTGGCTCGGGCCCACGATGCGGTCGGCGAAGCGCTTGGCGAAGTCGATCTGATGCAGGCTGACCACAGCAGTAAGGCGATCAGATTTGCAGATGCCGTGAAGCAGATTCAGCACGCCCTCGGCGGTAACCGGGTCCAGGCTGGCCACGGGTTCGTCGGCCAGCAACAGCCGTGGCTCTTGAATCAAGGCGCGCGCAATGCCTACGCGCTGCTGCTGCCCGCCCGACAGGGCATCGGCGCGCGTCAGCGCCTTGTCGATCAGCCCGACACGGTCCAGGGCGCCCAGGGCCGCCATTTTGTCGTCCCTGGACCAGGGCAGCAGTGCACGCAGGCCGTTGCGGGTGGCCAGCCTGCCCATCAACACATTGGCCAGCACTGTCTGGCGCCCAATAAGATGATGCTGCTGAAACACCATGCCGGTTCTGCGGCGATGCTCGCGCATGGTTCGCGAGTGGTTCAGCGGACGCCCCACATCATTCAGCAAGACGTCGCCCTGGGTGGGTCGAACAAGGCCGTTAAGGCTGCGCAGCAAGGTGGATTTGCCCGCGCCCGACGCACCCAGCAGAACCAGGAACTCGCCGGGGCGCACGGTCAATGAGGTAGGCTGCAGCGCCTGATATCCGTTCGAATACGTGACAGCCAGGTTCTCTGTCTGCACGAGCCATGATGGCGTAATGACGTAGCCCATTGGATTCACTCCTATACGTCGTGTTGGTCACTTGATCGAAAAAGGCCGTTAACGCCTGGCCCTGCGATCACCATGAACGACAGTATGATTAAATGGTGTGTCAGTCGTATGTAGGTTTCCCTCTAATAAATTGCCCATTCCATAGACGCCACCTATGTCAGGAGTTTCTCTTCTGGCCGCGCTCAAGGCATTTGATGCTGCGGCGCGTGCTGGTTCGATCACCACCGCCGCCGCTCAACTGGGGCTACGCCAGCCCACGGTGTCGGCCCATATCTTGAAGCTGGAGTCTGATTACGGCGTCGAACTTTTCTTCCGACAGGGCAGACGCCTGACGCTGACGGCGTTCGGCGAGGTGCTGCTTGAGCACACGCGGCGACTGTTCAGCGCCGAACACGATGCGCGTTCCCTGCTGATCGCCGCACGAACCCACTACACCGGCGCGCTGAATCTGCACGCCATTGGCCCTCACAACATCACACCGATCATCAAGGCTTATCGTTCGCATTACCCGGGCGTACAGATTTCGGTCACCGTGGGCGATTCGCAAACCATTACCGAGCGCATCCTGAATTACGAGGGAGACATCGGGCTGGTACTCAATGAAATTACTGACCCGCAGATTCATTGCCTGCTTTATCGGGAGCAGAATCTGGTTGTCTTCGCTGCGGCGTCTCATCCACTGGCGCAAGGGCGGGCGCTTGGTATCGGCGATCTGGCCGACGAAGAGTTTGTGATGCGGGAGCAGGGGTCAGGAACGCGCAAGGCCTTCGAAGAAGCACTGAAGGCTCATGGCGTCAGTATTAGAACGAGTGTGGAAATGCGTAGCCGCGAGGCGGTACGCGAGGCGGTCGCCCAAGGGTTGGGCCTGGGCGTGGTGGCCGATACCGCCTATTTGCCCGGACCGGGGCTGGTAAAACTGCAGGTAAATGGTTTTACGGCCAAAACCGTGACCCGGCTGATCTGCCGGGCCGAACGCCGGAATTCACCGCTTATTGCCAAGTTCCTGCAAACCGCACAGCAACTGAGCCTGGAACCGCCCCGCAACTGAGCCTGGGGTGATTCCCGGTCGTTTGCACTAAACGGCCGGCGGCGCTTCGCCGGCCCAGGCGCGGCGGATCAAGGCCCGAATGTCGTCTTCAACCAGTGGGCGCGGGTTCCAATAGGGGTTTTTCAGGGCCAGTTCCACGGCCTTTTCAATACCCGATTCGGGCATGCCAATGTCTTTTAGCGCACGCGGTGCCTTGATGCGCTCGGCCAGTTGCCACAGGCCGTCGGCGACATTGCCTGCACCCAGGGCACGTGCTGCGCGCCCCATGGCCTCTTGCGCATGCGGGGCGTTGTAGGCGGCGGTGTGCGGCAGCATAATGGCGTGAGTTTCGGCATGGGGCAGGTCAAAGGTGCCGCCCAATACATGGCACAACTTGTGGTGCAGCGCCATGCCGGCCGAGCCCAGGCAAATGCCGCAAAGCCAGGCGCCGTACTGTGCTTGCAGGCGGGCCTCGCGGTTTTGGGGGTCGGCCACAACGCCGGGCAAGGCCTGCGCCAATGCGCGAATGCCTTCTTCAGCCATCAGCGACACGATGGGGTTGCGATCTTGGGCGTACAGGGCTTCTACCGCGTGCGCCATCGCGTTCAGGCCGCTGGTGGCCGACAGCGCGGCGGGCAGCGAAAGGGTCAGCGACACGTCGTAGATAACGGCTTTGGGCAGTACCACGGCGTCGCGCAGGGTGGTCTTGACGCCGTTTTCAGTCTGCCCAAGTATGGGTGTCATTTCGGAGCCGGCGTAGGTGGTGGGCACGGCAATTTGCGGCAGGCCTGTGCGCAAGGCAATGGCCTTGCCCAGGCCGATGGTCGAGCCGCCGCCCAGGCCGATGACACAGTCGGCCTTTAGCGCCTGAACCTGCTGCATTGCGCGCAGGGTGACATCGACCGGCGTGTGCATGGCGGCCTCGCTGAATATGCCTGCGCATTGGTCGCCCAGCACATCGGCCACTTGCTGCGCCCATTCTGCCTGCGCCGGCGTGCTTAACACCAGGGCGCGGCCGGCCCCCAGGCGTTTGATTTCGTCGGGCAGGGCAGCCAGTTTGCCGTTGCCGAACACCACCCGTGTGGGCAGTGCCTCGTAGATGAATTCGTGGTTCATGAGTGCCCCGTCGCCTACAGCTGTTTAAGGCGGAAGTCGTAATTCAGGTAGGCATAGGGTTCGGTCATTTCGCGACCGTCCGGTGCCCTGCCGGGTTCGTGCATTTCGAATTCGCGGATCAGCGAGTTCTTGACGCCAAACACCACATCGCTGTCCAGGTACTGGTCGCCGTCGGCGAATACGTGGGTGACCAGCTTCTGGAAGCCGGGCGCTTCGATCATGAAGTGCACGTGCGCCGGGCGATAGGGATGGCGGCCTTGTGCTTCAAGCATCTGGCCCACCGGGCCGTCGTCAGGAATGGGATAGGCCACGGCGCGGACGGTCCAGCAACTGAACTGGCCCTGGTCATTGGTGTGCAGCACCCCGCGCAGTGCCAGGGAATCCAGGCGCTGCACGTCGTAAAAGCCTTCGGTGTCAGACTGCCACAGGTTGACCTTGGCATTGGCAAGGGGCCGGCCGTTCTGGTCGGACACGCTGCCTGTGATCAGCATGGGCGTGCCGGGCACCCCCTCGGTAATGTCGGCGCCCAGTTCGTATTGCTTGGCGCCCTCGACGTAGAAGGGGCCGAACACGGTGGTTTCGGTTACCCCTTCGGGCATGCGATGGTTGATGGCGTCGACCAGCATGGAAACGCCCAGGGCGTCAGACAACAGAATGAACTCCTGGCGCTTGTCGTCGCACATGTGGCCGGTGCGGGTGAGGAAGTCGATGGCGAATTCCCATTCTTCCTGGGTGGGCTCGATCTCGCGGACAAAGGCATGCAGGTGGCGGACCAGCGCCTCGCTGACCTGCCTGATGCGGGGTGTTTTACTGCCCTCAAAGCGTGAGATTACTACGTCGGTAAGTGTGTCTTCGTTCAGATCGCGCATGGGTTTCTCCTTAGTTATTTTTGTGTGTTCAAAGCGGGGGAGCCGGCAGAGAAGCCCAGTAAAATATCGAATACCTGGCTTGCATTGTCGCCGTTGCTGCCGCGCCAGCCAACGATCTGGTCGGGCCGAATCAAGGCATGGTCGGCTTCGTACAAATCGCGTGCTTGCGGCACCTGAAGCACGGTAAGGTCAAGGCCCCTGGCCTTTGCCGCGTCTTCAAATGCAGCCGCGTCATTATGGGCGCCCATGCACATCAAAGTCCAATTAAATCCAAATACATCGTATAAGGAACGGGCTTCGTCCAGCCACATATGAGGGGGGCGACCGCCCGGGCAAGCGGTGGCGGTGTACTCGTTGGCGCTGTCGGGCGGGGGCGTGGTTCCATCCGAAACAATCACCGGCGAGCCATCGTAACGGCCGCCAAAGGTGATGCCTGGAATATTGAACTCGGCACGACCGTGGGCGGCCATGTGCTGGCCCGCCACCTCGCGTGCGGCTTCGCCGGCGGGGCTGTCTTCTTCGATCTCGGGGGCGGGTTTGAACAGGCCCAGTGAGTCGGCAAACTTGCGGGCGTAACCCGTATTGCGCACGGCCAGCGGCCTGCGCTCGGCCTGATACGAATCCAGCAGGGCAGGGTGGGCCTGGCCTTTCAGTACGGCCGCCAGCTTCCAGCCCAGGTTCACGGCGTCTTCGACAGCCGTGTTGTAGCCCAGCCCGCCGGTGGGGGTGAACAGATGCGCAGCGTCGCCGCCCAAGAACACCCGGCCCTTTTGCATGCCGTCGGAAACCAGCGAGTGGCCTGCCGTCCAGGTGCCGTGCGACAGGATCTCGACCGGAATATCTTTGCCTACGCCGGCCTGGAACATGCGGCGGGCGTCGTCTTCGGTCAGCATGTTCTCGTCTTCGTCGTCTTTAAGCTGGGTATGAAAGGCAAACTCGCCCTTGCCGTCGACCGTGGCCATGAAGGCGCGGCGTTCGGGGTTGACGCAAACGTTCATCCAGGCGCGTGCGTGGGGCACAACGTTATAGAACTCGGGCGCGCGGGCGTACACGGCGTACATGCGTCCGCCCATGAAGTCGCGTTTTATGCCGGTTTCACCGGTGTAGCGAAAGCCAAGCTGTTCGCGGGTCTGGCTGCGCGGGCCGTCGGCGCCGACCATATAGGCGGCTTCGATTCGATGTTTGCGGCCGTCTTCTATCGACTCCACGTCAATAACGACCTTGTCGCCCTTGTCTTCAAAGGCGGTCATGCGCCAGCCGTAATTGATGCTGATGCCCGGCAGTTTCTGGGCCTGATTGCGCATCACCTGCTCAACATATTTTTGCGAAACGCGATGGGGCAGCTCTGCCGCGCTCCACGAGCCCGATAGCGAATGGATGCGTTTCTTGGCTTCGGCTGCAGAAGGCAGGCTGAAACGCGCCAGTTCGTGATCGGCAAAGCGGGTGAAGTAGGCGATATCGGTGGGGAAATCGTTGGGCAGGCCCAGATTACGGATTTCTTCCGAGAAGCCCAGGCGGCGGTAGTGCTCCATGCTGCGAGCCTGGGTGGCATTGGCCTGGGGGTTGAAGGCGGTGCTGGGCTTGTCGTCGACAAGCACTGCGCTGATGCCGCGGCGGCCCAGTTCGTTGGCCAACATCAGGCCGCAGGGCCCGCCTCCGACGATTGCAACTGAAACCTGAGTTGGAAGCATGAAAACATCTCCGTTGAATTGATTCTACGGATAATAGTAAGGACGACTGACTATATTGTCAAGAAGCCTCGATGTTGCGTTGACTTGAAGGGTCAAATGTTGGTTACGGCGAGTCGCCGTTCGTGGAATTGGCGTACGCCGCCAAGGCCTGCTTAAGTGCCGAGAATGCGGGTTCTTGAAGCTCGTCGGCCATGTGGCGCTCGGCATTCTGCAATGCCGTGCCGAATGCATTCAGCCAGGCCAGCCCCGCCGGCGAAAAGTAAACAATCTTGGCACGACCGTCGGCCGGGTCGGGCCGGCGCTCGACAATGCCCCCGGCCTCAAGCTGGTTGATCAGTTCGCTGACCGATTGTTTGGTAATGCCGGCCCGGCGCGCGAGCTCGGTGGCCCGGGTGCCTTCAAGATCAAGGTTTCGGGTAATAGTAATGTGGCTTAACGAAAAACCGTGATAGCCGGCCGCATCCATCTGTTGAAGAATGCGGCTTTCAAACCGTTTGATCGCATCATTAAGCAGACGCCCCACGTTATGGCGGCGCCAGTCCAGGTCGGATGCCGGAGGCGTTTGGTTCCTTGATGTTGCGACTTTCTTCATGATCAACCTACGTATTCAAGCGTTGCAGCCGATTATGCAATATCTTTTTATCCGGGGTGCGAAAGTGAGCGGGCGTTCAGGCTGCGCAAACGAAAGCGCCCGGATCTGGCCGGGCGCCCTTGCAAGCAGATGGCGGTGGGGCGCCGAAGGCCTGGCCCCCCACAACTGATTACAGACCGGGGTCTACAACGTCCTTGAAGGTTTCGAACTCGACGTTGTAAATTTCGCCGTCAACCATTTGTGAGCGGCGGATATAAACGTTTTGAACGATGTCGCGGGTTTCGGGGTGGATAGAGATGGGGCCGCGCGGGCTGGTCCAGCTCATGCCTTTCATCGCGTCAACCAATTGATCGCCGGTGGCGTTGGGGCCGGCTTTTTCGAGTGCGGCGTAGATGGCATGCATGCCGTCGTAGCCGCCCATGCTCATGAAGTTGGGGCGCATGTTGTTGGAGATCTTGCGAAAGGCCTCGACGTATTTTTTGTTCTCGGGAGAGTCGTGTGCCGCCGAGTAGTGTTGCGAAGTGACGATGTCGAGCGCCTCGGGGCCCATGCTGGGCAGAAGGTCGTCGTCAAGCACGTCGCCGGTGCCGATAAGCTGGATGCCGTCTTGACGCAGACCACGTTCGGCGAACTGCTTCATGAACGCCGTACCGGCACCCGACGGAACGAAAATGAACACGGCGTCGGGCTTGCTGTCTTTGACGCGTTGCAAGAAAGGGGCGAAGTCGGGGTTTTGCAGGGGGACGCGTAGTGAGTCAATGATCTTGCCGCCTTTGGCGGTAAATTCCTTGACAAATACTTTTTCGGAGTCGTGGCCCGGGCCGTAGTCGGAAATAACGGTAATGACCGATTTGATTTTGGATTCGGGGCGGGCGGCCCAATGAGCCAGCGGCGCGACGATTTGGGGCACGGTTTGCGAGGTGCGCACAATATACGGCGACTTGCCGACGATGGACGACGTGGCGGCGGCCATGACGACCATGGGCGTTTTTGATTGCGTGGCGACAGGCGCCGCTGCAAATGCCAGCGGAGTAAGGCCGAACCCGGCCAGCACATTGACCTTTTCTTGTACGACCAGCTCTTGAGCCAGACGGCGGGTAACTTCGGGGGCCAGGCCGGTGTCGTCTTTAAGAATGATCTGGATCTTGCGGCCGGCCACGGTGTCGCCGTGTTCTTGCATGTACAGACGGGCGGCGGTGTCGATTTGCTTGCCGGTAGAGGCGAACGGCCCGGTCATGGGCAGGATCAGCCCAATTTTAAAAGGCTCGGCAGCCTGTGCCGATGCGGCAAAGGCCAAAATGCCGGTTGCCGCCACGGTTTTCAAAAGGCGTTTCATATGTCTTCTCCAAAGTTTGTATAGGTATAGCTTTGAGTCAACCCTTTATTGATTTTCTTGCATAGCCTACACGGTAGACGAAGAAAAGTCTGCTTGGGTCTTGTTACTTATTTTGTCACATTCAGTGTACTTTGTCTCTGGTAAAAATTCGCCTTTTTCTTTCAACGGCAAGAAATATCAAAGGAAAAGAAAACCCGCTCAAAACCATGAGCGGGTCGCGATACGAATGTTCAGCACTCGGAACGTGGCATCGGCCGGGCCGGCGAAAGAGTGGGCCGGGCCGGCCTGGGCCACACTGATTGGCTAACGATGACGCCTGTGATGGTGGCGGTGCTTGTGGCTTTTGTAGTGGCGCTTGTGCACGTGGCGATGTGGCGCGCGGCTGTAATGGCGCCCTCGGTCCCAGTCGCGGCGATGGTAGCGTGGTTCTTCTGTCAGGATATTGCCCAGCAGGCCGCCCGCCGCAGCGCCGCCAAT
This sequence comes from Pusillimonas sp., assembly GCF_035515275.1. Classification (GTDB taxonomy): domain Bacteria; phylum Pseudomonadota; class Gammaproteobacteria; order Burkholderiales; family Burkholderiaceae_B; genus Pusillimonas. The sequence continues at coordinate 33,489 of NZ_DATJBQ010000104.1, read as the reverse complement.
GGTGTAAAGCGGGTCGCCTTGCGAAATGACCGCGCCGGCGGCAGCGCCCAGGCCCGCGCCGATCAGCGTGTTGTCGGTTTTTCGGTCGCGGGCGGTGGCGGTGCCGGCCATGGCAAAGGCCAGGATTCCAATGGCGGTCAGGCGCGCAAATGTTAAGGGCGTTTTCATATTAATGCTCCAATCCCATTAGTTGATGATTAAAGCGTAGCCATGGCTGCGCGCACAAACAAGGTGCAAAACCGGTTTTGCAGCGTACTGAAACCAATTAGGGTTAATCAGGGGGGTTTGGTAACCACTTTGTGTCGCCAACAGCACGCAAAAGTGAAACTTCATACAGTTTGTGAACAGGTTTGAGCACGGCGCACGCGGATTGGAAAGGCAGCATGGGATGATGGGATCGCCGGATCGTGGCAAACTTTGGGCTGCGTGGCTTCGGTGAACCCGCCGAAGTATCAAAGGAGGCCTTTTGACCACGACGAAAACGAGACTACGATTTTTACCGGTATTTGTTGCGGCCTGCTTGTGCGTGGTCGGCCTGCCAGCCTACAGCGCGGCTGGGCCGGCGGCCGACACGGGCCCGGGCCTGCAGCCAGAAGACTTCAACCCGGAAGCGGGCAGCGGCTTTGCCGCCAAACAGTTGGTGCGCGCCCGACAATATATGGTGTCCACGGCAAACCCCGTGGCCACCGAAGCGGGTTACCGCGTATTGAGCCAAGGCGGCAGTGCCATGGATGCGGTCATTGCCGCGCAACTGGTGCTGGGCCTGACCGAGCCCCAGTCGTCGGGCGTGGGCGGCGGCGCATTCGCCTTGCACTACGACAATCAAACAAAAAGCCTTACCACCTTCGACGGGCGAGAAACCGCGCCGGCTGCAGCCAGGTCAGACCGCTTCATGCATCATGGCCGCCCGCTGTCGTATGGCGCGTCGGTCAACAGCGGCCTGTCAGTGGGTGTGCCGGGTGTGCCGCGCATGCTTGAACTGGCCCACCGGAAACACGGCAAACTGCCCTGGAAAAAACTGTTTGAACCCGCCATAGAGGCCGCCGAGCAGGGGTTCAAGGTATCGCCGCGCATGCATGCCCTGGTTTCCAGAAGCCCTGCCTTGGCCAACCAGAAAGCCGCGGCTGCTTATTTTTTCGACCGGCAGGGAAAACCTTGGCCGGTGGGCCATGTGCTTAAGAATCCCGAGTTTGCCCTGGTGTTGCGCGAGCTTGCAGAGCATGGTGCCGACGCTTTCTACGAAGGCGACATTGCCCGCGACATCGTCGCTGCCGTGCAGTCACATTCCAGCCCTGGCGACCTGACCCTGAGCGATATGGCGGGATATACGGCCAAGTTGCGCGACCCCTTATGCGGGCAATATCGAGCTTATGTGGTGTGCGGCATGGCTCCGCCTAGTTCGGGGGGCGTGAGCGTGTTGCAGATACTGGGCATACTGCAGTCCTTTCCGATGCATGGCTTTGCACCCAACAGCCTTGAAGCGGTGCACTATTTTTCGGAGGCCGGCCGATTGGCATATGCCGACCGCGACCATTATGTGGCCGACCCCGATTTCAATTATGTGCCTGCTCAGGCACTGATCGACCCGGTGTACCTGAAAGCCAGGGCCTCACTTGTTTCGCCGGACAGAAGCATGAAAAAAGCGCCGCCGGGCGACCCGGTTTCGCGGCTGCGACGCGCAGGGCAAAGCGCGGCCCTGGAATTGCCCTCGACCACCCACATTGTTGCGGTCGATGCCGACGGCAACGTGGTGTCCATGACCAGCAGCATCGAGTCTGCTTTTGGCAGCAAAATCTTCGTGCGGGGGTTCTTGCTGAATAATCAGCTGACCGACTTCTCGTATCGCCCCATCGACGAGAACAACCAATTGGTGGCAAACCGGGTGGAAGGGGGCAAGCGGGCGCGCAGCACCATGGCGCCCACCCTTGTTTTTCGCAACGGCAAGCCGTATATGGCCATTGGGTCCCCCGGCGGAAGCGCCATCGTCAATTACGTGGCCAAGACGCTGGTGGGCGTCATTGACTGGAACCTGGACATCCAGCAAGCCATTGCGTTGCCTAACTTCGGAAGCCGGAACCGTGAAACCGAACTTGAGCTGGGCACCGAACTGCAGGGCCTGACCGAACCGCTGCGGCGCATGGGACACGATGTCGAGCTGCGCGAGTTCCCCAGCGGCCTGCAAGGCATTGTGATCGACAAGCACGGGCTTAGTGGCGGGGCTGACCCAAGGCGCGAGGGCGCCGCCAAAGGAGACTAAAAAAAGCAATGAATTACAACTGGAACTGGTCCATATTCTGGGAGCCTTCGCCCGACGGATCGGGCACGTATCTGTATACCTTGATACGGGGCGTTTACTGGACGCTGGGTGCTTCGGCGGCTGCGTGGATGATTGCGCTGATATTCGGCGTGGTGGTGGGCGTACTGCGTACCAGCGGCATAGCTTGGGTGACGCGGTTGTGCTCGGCATACGTTGAGCTGTTTCGCAATATTCCATTGCTGGTACAGATCTTCCTTTGGTACTTTGTGGTGCCCGAGCTGGTGCCCCAGGGCCTGGGCGACATGATCAAGCAGGCCGACCCTGTCTGGAGCACCTTCTGGACAGCCGTGGTGGCGCTGGGCCTGTTTACTTCGGCGCGAATCGCCGAGCAGATTCGCGCCGGTATTGAGTCGTTGCCAAAAGGCCAAAGCATGGCGGCAACCGCCCTGGGGCTGACGCGCGTGCAGGTTTACCGTTTTGTACTGTTGCCCATTACGGCGCGCGTCATCATGCCGCCGCTGGCCTCCGAGGCGCTTAACCTGATCAAGAACTCGTCGGTTGCGTTTACCATCGGCCTGCTTGAATTGACCGGGGCCGCCCGTGCCATGCAAGAGTTCACCTTCCAGATATTCGAGTCGTTTGCCGCGGCCACAGTGCTGTATCTGGTTATTAACATTTTGGTGGTTGCGGGCATGCGCCATATAGAGCGTCGCATGCAGGTGCCCGGATACCTGGGCGCGGCAAGGTAGGGCCGGGCATGGACGGATTCGATTTCGACACCATTGTGCGCACGGCGCCTTATGTCCTTCAAGTGGGTTTGGTGTTTACGCTGAAGCTCACTGTTCTGTCCACGGCCGGCGCCATCGTGCTGGGTACCTTGCTGGCCATGATGCGCCTGTCTTCGAACCGGCTTGTGTCGGGCGTGGCGGGTTCGTACGTAAATCTGATGCGGGCGCTGCCGCTGATCCTTATTATTTTTTGGTTTTATTTTCTGGTGCCCTATATTGTGGGCTGGGTGACCCAGGCGGGCCGGCCGATTGCGGTGGGGGGCTTTACCTCGGCGCTCATCACTTTTATTTTGTTCGAGGCGGCCTACTTTTGCGAGATCATGCGTGCGGGCATTCAGTCGATACCGCGCGGGCAGGCCGACGCCGGCTATGCGCTGGGGCTTAACTACTGGCAGGTCATGGGTAAAGTGGTGTTGCCCCAGGCGTTTCGCAATATGACGCCGCTGCTGCTTACCCAGATGATCGTGGTGTTTCAAGACACGTCCCTGGTCTATGTGCTTTCACTTACCGACTTTCTGGGCGCGGCCAACAACGTGGCGCAGCGCGATGGGCGTCTGGTTGAAATGTTCATTTTCGTGGCGGTGGTTTATTTCGTCATTTCGTACACCGCGTCGCGCCTGGTCAAGGTCATCGAGCGCCGCACGGCCATCGCTCGTTAAGGAGTTTTTTCAGTGATCGAATTCAAAAATGTCAGCAAATGGTATGGGTCGTTTCAGGTCCTGAAAAACTGCACCACCACGGTCAACAAGGGCCAGGTTGTTGTGGTGTGCGGCCCTTCGGGCTCGGGCAAATCCACCTTGATCAAAACGGCCAATGCGCTTGAGCCGTTCCAAGAGGGCGAAATCTGGATCAATGGGGTGTCGGTGGGGGCGCGCGACACCAACCTGCCCAAGCTGCGTGCGCAGATCGGCATGGTGTTTCAACACTTCGAGCTGTTTCCCCATTTGTCTGTCATGCGCAACCTGACGCTGGCGCAAGTCAAGGTGTTGGGCCGTAAAGAGGCCGAAGCCAAACAACGTGCGCGTGAGCTGCTTGAAAGGGTGGGTCTAAGCGCGCATATCGAAAAGTTTCCGGGGCAGTTGTCGGGCGGGCAGCAACAGCGGGTGGCGATAGCCCGGGCGCTGGCCATGGATCCGGTGGCAATGCTGTTCGACGAGCCCACGTCGGCGCTCGACCCGGAAATGGTCAACGAGGTGCTGGATGTCATGGTTGATCTGGCCAAAGAGGGCATGACCATGATGGTGGTGACCCACGAAATGGGGTTTGCGCGCAAGGTGGCTGATCGGGTTGTGTTTATGGATGAAGGCGCGATTGTCGAAGACTGCTCCAAGGACGAGTTCTTTGGAAACCCAGAGGGGCGAACCGAGCGAGCCAAGCAGTTTTTGTCAAAGATTCTGTCGCATTCCTGATGGCTCGCAGGTTTCAACCCGGTGTACCCGTAACGGGCAGCACAATGCCGGTTATATAGCTGGAGCACACTGGCGAGGCCAGAAATACATAGGCAGGCGAGAGCTCTTCGGGTTGGGCAGGGCGGCCTAGTTTGGAGCTCTCGCCGAACTTTTCCAGCTCTTCAGGCTGACGGTCGGCGGGGTTCAGTGGTGTCCAAACGGGGCCGGGGGCTACGGCGTTAACACGGATTCCCTTGTCGGCCAGGTTCGAGGCCAACGACATGGTGAAGGCGTGTATGGCGCCTTTGCTGGCCGAGTAGTCAATCAATCGGCCCTGTCCACGCAGGCCGGTTACCGAGCCGGTGTTAATGATGCTGGAGCCCGGTTTGAAGTGGGGCAGCGCGGCCCGGGCCATATAAAAGTAGCCGTAAATGTTGGTGCGCATAGTTTCGTCGAAACGCTCGTCGGTAATGTCCCGAAGCGAGTCGGCGTGCTCCTGGAAGGCGGCGTTGTTGACCAGAATGTCGAGCCCGCCGAACGCTTCTACGGTTTCACGCACGGCGTCGCGACAAAAGGTCGGGTTTTTTACATCGCCAGGAATGGCGATGGCACGACGGCCTTCGGCTTCGACATGACGGCAGGTTTCTTTGGCGTCCTTGTGTTCATTCAAATAAATAATGGCCACGTTGGCGCCTTCGCGTGCAAATAGCACGGCCACGGCCCGGCCTATGCCCGAGTCACCGCCGGTAATCAGCGCCGACATGCCGCGCAGTTTTTCGCTGCCGCGGTAGTCGGGGGCCATGAACTGCGGCTTGGGATCAAGGTCGCTTTCGTCGCCGGGCTTTTCAAGCTTTTGGCCGGGCATGGGCGGCTCGGGGTAGTCGTGTGTGCCGGTCTGCGACGCGCTTTTAGGCTGCGAATGCTCCGAGGCCGGTTTTTGGTTGTCCAGCCGGTCTTGTTCGTCTTGCATGCGGCGCTGATTCCGGGCGGTCTGTTCAGGTTCAGGGCGGGCTGTCGGTGTGTCGTTCAACATCTTCGACTCAAACCGGGCACGGTCTTTGTGTTTATCTTTCGACATCGTCAACTCCTGGAATCGTTTGGCTACGTGGCCCTTCTTGACAGGCAAGCCGTGTGCCCTCAGGCGCTATCCCGAGCCGCGTTCGATGGCAAAGATTTGACGCCAGGCTTAACGGCGAGCTTCAAGTTTGGCGCGTCGGCGCGCCAGGTAGGCGCGGTCGTCGGCCGTCGAGAAAATAACTGCGAAGACGATGCCGATGGCCGCGCCGACGATGGTGTCCAGCACGCGCTCTACAGGCATGTTGGAGTCGGCCACGGGGGCGGCCAGGTGGGTCATGAGCAGGGCCATGGGAGTGATGGTGATCTGCCCCAGCGCGTAGTTGTAGCTGATGATGATCTCGGTGACGAACTGGAAGAGCACAATGGCTGTCAGCACCCACCAGAACGAAGGCGACTGCGCCAGAATTGCCCAGGCTATGCAGGCGCCGACCACGGTGCCCGCCATGCGTTGCAGGGCTCGATTCATGGTGATGTGTAAATGACCGCCCAGCATCACCGCTGTGGCACCAATGGCTGCCCAGGCCGGGTAGTTCCAGCCGGCCGCGTGGGCAACAAAAGCGGCGGCGGCAGCGGCGGCGGTAATGCGTGCAGCGGCAATCAGCTGGTGTCTGAATGGGGGCGAACGCAGCTTGGGCGCTGCCTCGGTACTGACGGGCTGGCTGCGCAGATGGTCTGTGGCCAGGCACACGATCACGGCCAGGCCGGCCCCCCAGGCGGTGGCCAGAGTGCGCTGGGCAATTTGCAGCCACGTGTCGACCTGGCCGCTTAACACGGCGCCCACGGCAAACACAAACAGGGTGGCGCCCGGCCCGCCCAGGCGCCAATGAGAAACGGCGATGGTGGCCAGCCCGGCACATACTGCCAACAGGCCGATCATCACCGGCATTGGCGCGCCGGCATACTGCACGACAGACGGAAAGAACACGGCCGCGACAAACAGGACGGCACTGATAGAGACAATGCTGCGCCTGCGCCGCATGGACGCAAAGCGGCCGAAAAGCGCCGCCAGGGCGCCCAGAGCGGGAAAGCCCACCAAATGAGGCCAGGACGAAAAATGCACGGTGGTTACCGCAATGAGCACGGCCAGCGCAGCCTGAAAACCGGCGACGGCGGCGTTCTGGATGGACGGCGGCGGAGCCAGCAGCAGGCTTTCGTGAAACTGTGTGGGGCGTAATAAGTCGCGAGCCGAGCGGCTGCGTGTGGGGCGCGGGCGGCGGTGTGCGGCACGCGGCGTGGGTTCTTCAGAAGAGGGAGGCTGGTGATCTGATTCGCTCATGAACAGGGGGAGACGTGCCTGGATGAACTCATGATACACGCCCGGTGTTCAGACGGGGTATGAACGAAAGTTATAGCTCTGTGACTATTTGGTGTCTTGTGGTCGGTGATTCCCTACCTATACTGAATCGATGTGGTACCGAATAATTCTTATCTTATTATAGGAAGGCGACATGAAAAAACTGGCTAAGACCGTAGGTGTGCTGTTGGCCGCGTCGTTACTGGCCCCGCTGGGTGCCGTGCATGCGGCCGACGAAATTTCAGTGGGGGTGGTGGTCAGCACCACCGGGTCAGGCGCGGTGCTGGGAATTCCCTACCGAAATGTATTCGATATTCTGCCTAAAGAAATCGCCGGACAGCCGGCCAAGTACATTGTGCTGGATGACACGTCGGACGTAACCACCGGCGTGCGCAACGCCAAGAAGCTGGGTGATGAGATGGGTGTCGACATATTGGTCGGTTCCAATTCGGTCCCGGTGACCCGCGCCTTGATGCAAGTGGCCGACGAGGCCAAGGTGCCCCTGATTTCTTTGGCCCCCATTGAGCTTGATCCGTCGCAGAACCCCTGGACTTATGGCGTACCCCAGCCCATACCGCTAATGATCAGTGCCGTGCTGCAGCACATGAAGCAGCACGGGGTAAAAAAGGTGGGTTATATCGGCTTTGCCGATGCCTGGGGCGAGGCGGTGCATCGCAGCCTGCAAGATCAAACGATTATCGACGGCTTGCAAATAACCACCGACGAGCGATACCAGCGCAACGATGTCAGCATTACCACCCAGGCGCTTAAGGTCATTGGCACCAAACCCGATGCCGTCATGGTGGGGGGCTCGGGGGCGCCGGGGGCCTTGCCTCATATTGCCCTGCGCGAGCGCGGCTTTAAGGGCACGGTCTACAACACCCACGGTTCGGTCAGTGGCGACTTCATTCGAATCGGGGGTGCAAGCGCCGAAGGCGCCGTGGCGCCGGTCGGCCCCTTCTTGTTTGCCGGCCAATTGCCTGACGACAGTGTGGTTAAGCCGGTGGCTGCCAAATACCTTGCTATGTATGACCAAGCCTATGGCAAAGAGGCGCGCAGCCCCTTTGCAGGGTATGCCTTTGACGCCTACCTGTTGATACAGGCGGCGGTACCCAGTGCGATCAAGTCAGCCAAGCCCGGTACCAGCGAGTTTCGTAGCGCCCTGCGCGGCGCGCTTGAAAACAATGTAAAAGAAGTGGTGGGTACGCAGGGCGTCTATACCATGAGCCCCCGCGACCACAACGGTCTTGATGAGCGTGCGCGTGTGCTGGTGCGCGTCAACGAGGGCAAGTGGGTGCTTGCAGACTAAGCCGGGGGCGATGTGTCAGAGACGCCCAGCCTGTGCGCGGCTTCCTGTTTGATAAGGTTGGCCACGAATCCGGCGGCGGGTGTCAGGGTACGCCAACGGCGGGACAATAAAAACAGGTCCCGTCTCCAGCAGAGCCAGGGCAGGGCGAGCCGACTAATCGTTCCTGCCTGCTCTTCTTCAGCAAACACCTCCAGGGGTAAAAAACCAATGAAGTTCTGTTGGGTGATCAGTGCCTTCGAGAACGCGATGGAAGTTGTTTCTATCTGGGGTTCAGGCGGCGGCAGGCCGCGTTCCAGAAATAGGCGGTCGAGCGTATTGCGCAACACGCCTCGTGGCGGCACCAGCACCCACGAAGCGTCCAGAAGATGCTTGTCCTGGATGGGCCCGTTTTTTACCAGCGGATGGTGGGCGCCCACGCAGGCAACAAAAAAATTGCCGCCTAAGGGTTCGCACAGCAATTCGCTGCTCGGTGCGTCTGCGTTCGAGGGCGAGCTGATGATGAAATCAAGCTCACCCAGCAACAGGCGCGGCAGTAGTTCGTGGTATAGCCCTTCGCTTACCCGCAGGTGCAGTTTGGGTCGCGACTTCAGGGCTTCGCGGGTAATGTCGGGAATAAATCGATGGTTCAGTGTAGGGGCCACGCCGATCGACACCGTGCCCATGCGGGCGCCGCTCATTTCTTGCAGGACGCTGCGGGCGGCCTCAAGTTCGCTCAAGATCAGGCTCGAGCGCCGCATCAGTTCCAGTCCCATTTCGGTGGGTGTGACACCCCTTGCCGTACGGTCCAGAAGCCTGGCGCCGGCCACCGATTCCAGCCTGCGTATTGCCTTGCTTAATGCGGGCTGCGTCACGCCCAGTTGCAGCGATGCCTGGGCGATGCTGCCCTGTCGGCAGATTTCGACGAAGTACTCAAGGTCGGCCGGATGGAGGTTCCGTATGTGCATGGCGACATCTTATTGCAACAGGAGCATGCAATGTTAGTAGAACGTTCAAAAGACAAGTGCCCGATGATTTCCGGGCGCACCGACGGCGAGCCACGCATTGCCTTTGCATCTTGCGGCACAGGCGACGAAACCATTTTCTTTCTGCACGGCATTGGTGGCAACAAAGACAACTGGACGCAGCAACTTGGCTATTTTGCAGAAAAGGGATTTCGAGCCGTGGCCTGGGACGTACGCGGTTACGGCGACTCTGACGACTACGACGGCAGCTTCAAGTTCGACGAAATCAGTGCCGATCTGGTGCGCCTCATGAGCCATCTGGGCGTATCAAAAGCGCATTTTGTGGGCCTTTCCATGGGCGGGCGCATTCTTATGGATTTTGCGTACCGCCACCCCAGCCACGTACGAAGCCTGGTTATTTGCGCAGCTTTTCCCAGCTTTGGCAAGGCGTTAAGCGCCGAACAGCGTGAAGACTACTTGCGGCTCAGAAAGCGCCCCTTGCTTGAGGGGCGGACGTTCGCCGAGTTGGCTCCCGAGCTTATTGCCTCGCTGGCCGGGCCCGATGCACAGGAATCGGTCCGTCAGGCGCTGGGCGACAGTATCCGCCGCTTGCGAAAAGACTCATACCTTAAGGCGCTCGAGGCGGCCGCATACTTTGACCGCAGCACCGAGGTGCAAGCCATCCGGGCGCCCACCCTGCTGCTGTACGGCGAGGGCGACAGGTTGACGCCGCCGGACATGGGGCGGCAGGTGGCCGCATTAATGCCGCACGCGCAGATGCACATCATCAAGCGCTGCGGCCACTTGATGAACCTGGAGGCGCCCGACGCGTTCAACCAGGTTGTGCATCAGTTCATCAGCAAGGAGCAGCATCATGAATGAAGTGTCGGTATTGGTGGTGGGGGGCGCCTCGGTCGGTTTGTCAATGGCTGCCGAGCTGGGCTGGCGCGGGGTTCGCACGTTGCTGGTCGAGCAGCGAACCGAAGTCAATCCGCACCCTCGCGCCAATGCGGTGGGTAATCGCACCATGGAGTATTTTCGTCGATGGGGTGTAGATAAAGCCGTAACCGGCAAAGGTATTCCGGCGGATTACCCGGCCGATTACCACTGGGTCAGCAGCATGCACGGGCATCATCTGCACCGGCTTTCGTTACTGTCGTATGCCGAGCTCGAAAAGGCGCGCAACAGCGGCGTGGCCGACCCCATGGCCGAAATGTACTGGTCTCCGTACCTTAAAACCATTGTGGGCCAACAGCATGTCGAGCGGGCGCTAAAGGATTACGTGCAAACGCTGGATACGGTCGATGCGCGATTCGGCTGGAGCCTGTGTGATTTTGAGCAGGATTCCGACGGCGTGCTGGCCGTGATCGAGTGCTTGGAAGACGGCCGGGTCGAACGCGTGCGCTGCGACTACATGGTGGGCTGCGATGGCGGGCGCTCGCTGGTGCGCAGCCAATTGGGCGTCGAGATGTCGGGTCGAAGCGGCATGGCGCGGTTCGTTTCGATTTATTTTCGGTGTCCCGACCTGATGCAGGTTCACCCGTTCGGACACGGCAATATTTACTTCCCGCTGCGCAAAGAGTACAGCGGCTTTTTGCTGAACTGGGACGGCGGAACCTTATGGACCTACCACCTTATTCTGCCTGAAGGGGTCGACTGGAAAACGGTGGATGCACAAGCGGCCGTGTGGGCACTGCTGGGCAAACAGGTACCGGTGGAAATCATCGAGACGCAACCGTGGACGGCCCATGCCCTGGTGGCTGACCAGTACCGCGTGGGCCGTGTTTTCTTGGCCGGCGATGCGGCGCACAAATTTACCCCGACAGGCGGTCTGGGCATGAACACCGGCGTGGGCGACGCGGTTGAGCTGGGCTGGAAACTTGAAGCCGTACTAAAAGGGTGGGCGCCGCCCGAGCTGCTTTCAACCTATCACACCGAAAGGCATCCGATAGGCGTTCGAAACACTCTGGAGGCGGCCGACAACTTCGATAAGCTGTATTCGGTCATGCAATACGGCGAAGAGCTGGACCGCGACGACGCACAGGGCGAGCAACTACGCGAAACCCTGAGGCAAGAGCTTCAGCGTCAGGAAAAGATTCTGGCCTCTTCGGGTGTGCTGTTGGGTTATCGGTATTCCGACACCCCCATATGTATTCCCGATGGAACCGAAGAGCCTCTGGACGACCCACGGCGCTACACGCCAACCGCCCGACCGGGGCATCGTGCCCCGCATGTTTGGCTAACGCCCGATTGCTCCATATTAGATGTACTGGGCTCGGGTTTTACCTTGCTGGATTTTACCGGCACCGATGCCGGCTCGGTCTGGGCCAAAAGTGCAGCAACAATCAGCGTGCCGCTTAAAGTGGTTGCTGTTCGGCATGAGGGGGCACACGCGCTGTACGGTGCCGACTTGGTGCTGGTGCGCCCCGACATGATGGTGGCGTGGCGCGGGGGGCGCGAGCAAGACCCTGTTTCCATTCTGGAAAGGGCCAGCGGTCGGACCATGGCCGGCGCGGCCTAAGGCATTCCAGACGAAGCGAGGTATCATCTCGTTTTCAAGGTAGATACATGTCTTCGTCGCGGCCGTCTTCAGTTTGGTGGGATGTACTTATTACTGCAGTGGGCCCCATTCTTTGGGGCTCGACTTATATCGTCACCACCGAAATCCTTCCCCCCGACCGTCCGTTCATTGCCGCCGTGCTGCGCATCTTGCCCGCCGGCCTCATACTCATTCTGTACACCCGCTGCGTTCCCCCGCGAAAAGAGTGGGGGCGTACGCTGATCCTGGCGGCGTTGAACCTGGGGTTCTTTCAGGCCATGCTGTTTGTTGCAGCTTACCGGCTTCCGGGCGGGCTTGCGTCGGTGGTAGGGGCGATTCAGCCTTTGCTGATTATGGGCATTGTCTGGGCGGTAGACCGAATTCAGCCGGTCCGGCTGGCAGTTTGGGCCGCGATAATGGGGGTGGCGGGCATGGCGGCGCTGCTGCTTTCGCCCAGCTCAGCATGGGACCCAATTGGCGTGGCCGCCGCAATGGCCGGCGCTTTGGGCATGGCAGTCGGCACCTACCTGACCCGGCGCTGGGGTACCAGCCTGCCCATTCTGGGTTTTACCGGCTGGCAGTTGTTTCTGGCGGGTCTCATGATCGTGCCTGCCGCCCTGGTGTTCGACCCGCCGCTCGAATCCGTTACCTTGCTGCAGGCATCTGGTTACGCCTATCTTTGCCTGGGCGGCGCCTTGCTGGCGTATTTTTTATGGTTCAGGGGGCTTGCGCGGTTGTCTCCTGTGGCGGTGTCGTCCTTGAATCTGCTTAGCCCGGTAACGGCTGTAATCCTTGGGTGGGTGCTGCTGGGTCAGAGCATCACGGGGCTGCCGATGGTGGGAATGGTGGCCGTGCTGGCCAGTATCCTGTTGGTGCAGTGGGCAAGCAACCGGCGTCTGCCCTGATCGGCTCGCGGCCTGCCTCTGCGCCCTTGTGCAATGCAGGCGCGCACGGGTTGGCGGGCGCCGGTGCGCCCTGTTTATTACTGGTCCAGAATGGGTACGAACCCGCCGAAGATCATGCGTTTGCCGTCAAAGCACATGCTCTCGCCCAATTCTTTCATGCGCGGGTCGTTCATCATTTTGTCCTGCACCTGGGTGCGCACCTCTTTCGAGGGGTATTCAAACCAGCTGAACACCACTTTTTCGTCGTCTTTGGCTTGCACTGCACGCCGAAAATCGGTCTGCTTGCCATCGGGTACGTCGTCTTCCCAACACTCGACGAAACGGGTAATGCCAAACTCCTTGAACAGGGGCGCGGCCTTGGCCGCCATGTCGCGATACGCCTCTTTGTTGGCGGCCGGTACAGCCACCACGAATCCTTCAACGTAATTCATGCTTGGTCTCCCAGTATGTGGAAATCGTCACTTGACGGTCAATGTTGATGTCAACATTTTTAAACCACCCATGTCAAAGAGAATTTCATTTGATAACTTCCCCAGGTGCGCGACGCCTGCCGGTGCTTGCACGCCCGCAGTGCGCAGGTACGCAGGGGCAACGTTCAGGGCAAGGGTTGGTGTGACCAGCGCGGTGTACTAATCAAGCACCGTAAAGTAGCCGACCAGCATCACGGCAATATATAAAACGGGGTACACGTAAAGCATCTGCCGGTTAAACGCCAACGCACCGTGCGGTTTCTGCATGCTGATCAGACCTGCGATAAAGCATGAGGTAATCAGCGAAAAACTCAGCATGATGATGGTGCCGTTGAACAGCAGATCTGACAGGGTCAGGTAATGCACCACGGGCAACTCGCGGTCAAGCACAAACTTCAAGGCGATGGTTGTCAGCATTAAAGTAATGGTGCCGCCAATTCTTGGCGACGAGTACGGCGGCAACTGAACAAAGTTCAGCCACAACAGGCCCCACGAAACCAGCCCTATTACGGTCAGGGGCAACAGAATCTTGTGCACGCCGTCAATAAAATCGTGTTCCACCACGATTTGCAGGTTGATTTGCGGAAACTGCTGCTCGGGCTGGTCGGGGCGAACCACGGTCGAGGTACGCCACTTGATGCTGGTCGGCGTCCAGTTGCCATGCAGTACATCGTCTACCGCCGCCATACTTTCACTGGGGCTAAGGTGTGTCAGCCTGAACTGCATCTGGCTTTCGTCCATGGCGACGCTTGAAATGCTTAACCCCAAGGTCAAGCGCCCAAACGGAAAGTGAATGAGCTCGCCCGTAAAGCGGGGCGTACCCGTGAACTTCTGACGCAGCACCACGGTTCCATCCGGGTAGATGGCCAGCGAATGCACCGCATTCGAAGTAATGCCTTTCTCGCCGCTTATATCCAAAATGGGGTGCCAGATTGAATCCACGAACCGTTCGGCCCGTTTACCCATCCACACTTGCGGGCGTCGGTTCTCGTCGGGCGGGGTAAAGGCAAGGCGCGGGTCTATCCAGCGCATGACAAGGTTGGCGGTAATGTCATAAGTACCGGTACCCAACTGAATGTCGTTGATATCTTCCAGGTACAGATAGGTGTGGACAATCGTTGGCTCGTTCCCGTGCGGAGGATCAATATCAGCCCGTGCCGTCCCCAACAGGCATGCAAATAGCAGCAGGCCTAAAAAGCATTTCCACAGTTGTGCGAACCCTGTCATGGTTGGACCATCCACTGTTTTCGATGCCGCATTGTATTCGAGGGCTACCGGTGGCGTGGTTCTACCCTGTGGCTCGCATTTTGAGCTTTAGCCGCCGGCGTTGTCCTACCCGTCTGCAAGGGCGCTTACTTTCCCCGTTTTCCTGATCTCGTAGCTATGCAGAAAACGAATAATGCCTATAGGCAAACGGTGCTATGCGAATAGCGCGGGGGTTCGTACACTGAATTCCTTTCTCAATATGGCGGTAGGGCTTCTTGTGGCCGCCGCCGAACCCAATACGGTTGCTTAGCTTATGACGCGTACAGACGCTACCGGATATCTTCCGCCTGATCAGGTCAGGTGCATTGCCGTGCTTGGAATGGGTTCGGTCGGCGCCAGTTGGGCGGCCCTGTTCCTGGCCCATGGGCTGCAGGTATTGGCATACGACCCGGCTCCGCAGGCCCAGGCCCGGGCCCGTGAGTTCATCTTGAACGCCTGGCCCGCGCTACGCAGCCTGGGCCTGGCAAAGCACGAACAGCCCAATCTTGATCAACTGCGGTTTGTGGCCACAGCGGCCGACGCGGCACGTGGGGCACAGGTCATTCAAGAAAACCTGCCCGAGAAACTCGATATCAAAGATGCGGTGCTTATCGAAGTCGACGCGGCGGCCTCAAGCGAAAAAATCATACTGTCGAGCACCGGCGGCATTCCGCCCACACGCATGCAGGCCAAGCTGAGGCATCCTGAGCGGTTGGTGGTGTTGCACCCATTCAACCCCGCGCACCTGATACCGCTGGTCGAGGTTGTAGGCGGCGAGCATACCTTGCCGCAAGTAACGCAATGGGCCATGGGCTTTGCCACCAGCCTGGGCAAGCACCCAATACTGCTGCATACCGAAGCCAGCGGTCATATGACCAATCGCCTGCAGTTTGCGCTGGTGCGCGAAGCCGTAAACTGCCTGCTTGAAGGCGTGGCCGACGCAAAGGACATCGACGCGGCAGTGCGTTACGGCCTGGCGCCGCGCTGGGCGCTGATGGGCGGCCTGATGACCCTGAACCTGGCCGGTGGGCCGGGTGGCATGCGAGGCATCCTTGAGCACGCCGGGCCGGCCATTCAGCAATGGTGGAAGCCGGGCCCTGAGCCTAAGTTTACCGCCGAGGTGGTTGACCGGCTGGTCGAGGCTGCCAGGCAGGTTTCGGCCGACCGTCCCATCGATGAATGGGTACAGTGGCGAGACCAGTCGCTGGTCGAAGTGCTGGCCCTGCAGAATTCGGTCAATGCCACGGTGCCCGGCAGGGCATCCGCCACCCCGACCGGCAATATCAATACCCTTATCAAGGAAGCAAACCATGACTGACAACGCGAGCCCGGCTGCCCCATGGCCGGTTAGCCTGCCTGCGTGCCTGGACGTTTCGCGCAGGGGCAATATCGCAGTGCTTACGTTGAATCGCGCCGCCAAACGCAACGCGCTCAGCGACGAGCTGGTGCTGGGCATGCAGGTGTTCTTTTCCAGTATTCCGTCCGACGTGCAAGGCGTCGTCATGCAAGGCGCCGGCGACGACTTCTGCGCCGGCCTGGACTTGAACGAACTGAAAGAGACCACCACGGCCGAAAGCTTCGAGACGTCGGTCATCGGGCAGCGGCTGAACGACAGCATTCAATTTTGCAAAGTACCGGTTATTGCGGTGCTGCACGGTGCGGTGATTGGCGGCGGGCTCGAGCTGGCCGCGGCGGCTCATATACGAGTGGCTGAAAGCACTGCCTATTACGCCTTGCCCGAAGGCACGCGCGGCATCTTCCTTGGCTCGGGTGGGTCGGTTCGCCTGCCTCGCTTGATCGGCGCGGCCACCGTCATGGACATGATGCTTTCGGGCCGCGTCTACGAGGCACAAGAAGCACACACGTTGTTGCGCCTTAGCCAGTATTTGGTCGAGCCGGGCCAGGGGCTTGAAAAGGCGGTGGAACTGGCCGCCAAAATTGCGCGCAACGCGCCTTTGGCCAACTTTGCCATCATTCAATCCATCCCGCGCATCATCGAGCAGGACCCCCAGGCGGGCCTATTTACCGAGATGCTGATGGTCGGGGTGGCGCAGGGCGACGAAGAGGCCAAGGCCCGCTTGCGCGATTTTCTTGAACGCAAGGCCGGCAAGGTGGTGCGCGGCTAAGCCGCAGCCGTGCAATAGGTAAAGAACGGGCGCTCACGCCCGTCGCAGGAGACGGTTAAATGACTGCAGCAGTATTCGATGTAAATGAAATGCGCGCCGAGGCCGATGAGTTTCGGCATTATGTTGCGCGTTGGGTCGACGAGCGCCTTGTGCCCGAAGCGGCGCGGCTCGATGAAGAAAGTGATTTCGGCCACGAACTGTTTCGCGAACTGGGGCAGTTGGGCTACTACGGTGCCATGTACCCCGAAAGCGCCGGCGGTAGCGGTCTGAAGTACCCCTACACCTGCTTTACGGTGCTGTGCGAAGAACTCGCGCGTGGCTCGGTATCGTTTGCTGCATCGGTGTGCATGCAAGGTTCTACCGCCACGCACACCATCTTTCAATGGGGCGGGCCGGCGCTGCACAAGCAGTATCTCGAGCCTGCACTGCGCGGTGAAAAAATCGGTGCGTTCGCCATTACCGAACCTGGCTCGGGCTCGGATGCCGCCTCGCTGCGCACACGCGCCACTCGCTGCGAAGGCGGGTTCCGCCTAAATGGATCCAAGATCTTTACCACCAATGGTACGGTGGCCGACTTTATTACCGTTGTCGCCACCACCGATCCGTCCAAGGGTCTGAAAGGCCTGGACCTGTTTCTGGTTCCCACTGATTCACCGGGGTTTTCGGTGGGCCGCAAGCTGGACAAGTTTTCGGTGCGGGCCTCGGATACCGCCGAGCTGGTGTTCGCCGACGTGTTCGTGCCCGATGACCACTACCTCAACGACGGCCAGGCTTCGGGGTTCTTGAATGCGTATAAGTCGCTCACTGTCGACCGCATCTTTACCGCCGCCTTGGGCCTGGGCAACGGCCGTGCGGCTTACGAGGCAGCTCTGGCCTACGCCAAAGAGCGCTCGCAGTTCGGCCAGCCCATCGGAAAATTCCAGGCCGTGCAGTTCAAGCTGGTAGACATGTTGGCCCTGCTTGAGCAGTCGCGCCTGTACACCTACCACGCGGCCGAGCTGGCCGACCGGGGCGACCCCATTACCACCGAGGCGGCCTTGGCCAAGATCGTGGCCGGAGACGGCGGGAACCAGGTATGCCAGATGGCCATGTCCCTATTCGGCGGTTACGGGCTTATGAATGAATTCCCCGTACAGCGCTTCTTGCGCGACGCTTATTTTCCCTTGGTGGGCGGCGGCACCAGCGACATCATGCGCTTGATCGTCGCGCGGCAACTAGGATTCTGAGGGAAAGTACGAATTTCGTTGATCGAATAAATAGTGCATTTTATTGCATAAGTTATGTTGCTTAGCCGATATTTGGGCATAATTATGCCTCTTTGGCATCCCGGCCATAGCACGGCCAAAAATGGAACAGTACGTGGCGGTAACGCGCTTTATGAAACAAGTTGAACAATCGGAGACATCCACATGAAAAAAAGTCTTTTGGCCCTGGTTCTGGCCGCAGCAGTACCCTTCGCGGCCGGCGCCGAAATTACGGTAGGCATCATTACCGGGGCCACCGGGCCGGGCGCGTCGCTGGGCATCCCTTATAAAAATACCTTTTCGGTCGTGCCCCAAACCCTGGGCGGCGAACCGGTGCGTTACGTCATCGTCGACGACGCCACCGACATCACCACCTCGGTCAGGCTGGCACGCAAGCTCATTCAAGAAGACAAGGTCGACCTGATCATCGGCTCAAGCAGTGTGCCCACCGCCATTGCCGTGGCCGAAGTGGCCTCCGAGCTTAAAACGCCCCAAATCTCGCTTTCGCCCACACCCATCAAGGCTGAAGACAACGCCTGGTCATTCTCGGTGCCGCAGCCCATCAATATCATGATGGGCTCGCAGGTCGAGCACATGAAGAAAAACGGCATCAAAACGGTGGGCTACCTGGGCTTTGCCGACTCTTGGGGCGAACTGGTGCTTTCGGGCCTGAAAGCCACCATTCCAGACGCCGGTATCAAGCTGGTGGCCGAAGAGCGCTACGGCCGTATCGACACCAGCGTGTCGGGCCAGGTGCTTAAGCTTATCGCCGCCAAGCCCGACGCCGTTGTGCTGGGTGGCTCGGGCACGCCCGGCGCGCTGCCGCAGGTGGCCCTGCGCGAGCGCGGCTACAAGGGCCCTATCTACCATAACCACGGTGTCATCAATAAAGACTTCCTGCGTGTAGGCGGCAAAGCGCTTGAAGACGCTTACGCACCCACCGGCCCGGTCATGGTGGCCGAGCAGTTGCCCGACAGCAACCCCATCAAGAAGGTTGCGCTTGAGTTCACCAAGGCCTACGAAGGCCAGTTCGGCGAAGGTTCCCGCAACGCGTTTGCCGCTTATTCGTGGGACGCCTACCTGCTGGCCGACAACGCCGTTGCTACGGCTCTTAAAAACGCCAAGCCCGGCACCAACGAGTTCCGCACCGCCATTCGCGAGGCGCTTGAAAACAGCGAAGAGGTGGTGGGCACTCACGGCGTCTACAACATGTCGCCCACCAATCACACCGGCGTCGATCAACGCGCCAGCGCGCTGGTGCAGGTCAAGAACGGCGACTGGAAGCTGGTGGAATAACGCCGGCTGCATCGCAGCGAACAGGGTTGCCGGCGCCGTTGCAACGGCGGCGCAGCGCCCAACTGCTTGGTAAGGACGGCCCGCTGTAGTTACAGCGGGCCGTTTTGCTTGGCGTGCAAGACTCGCGTGCTGTTACTTAATACATGGCCGGCACATACATGTCTCTAGGCACAGGGTGGCGGAAGTAGTCGGGGTTGTACACACGCTCGGGCAGCTTGATTTCAGGGTGCTCGAGCTCGCCGTATGGAATCTGTCCCAATAGGTGACGAATGCAGTTCAGGCGGGCGCGCTTTTTGTCCACGCCGTCAACAATCCACCAGCGTGCCTCGGGAATATGCGTGCGCTCGAGCATGATCTCTTTGGCCTTGGTGTACGATTCCCAGCGGCGGCGCGACTCAAGATCCATGGGGCTGAGCTTCCATTGCTTGAGCGGGTCGTGTATGCGCATCATGAAGCGGGTGTGTTGCTCGTCATCGGTAATCGAAAACCAGTACTTCACCAAAATAATGCCCGAGCGCACCAGCATTTTTTCAAACTCGGGCACCGAGCGAAAGAACTCTTCGTACTCGTCGTCGGTGCAAAAGCCCATGACCTTTTCAACGCCCGCCCGGTTGTACCAGCTGCGGTCGAACAGCACCATTTCCCCGCCTGCGGGCAGGTGAGACACATAGCGCTGAAAATACCATTGCGTGCGTTCGCGCTCATTGGGAGCCGGCAACGCCGCCACCCGGCAGATGCGGGGGTTCAGGCGCTGAGTAATGCGCTTGATGGCGCCGCCCTTGCCGGCCGCATCGCGCCCCTCGAACAGCACCACGATTTTCAGTTTGTTTTCCTGCACCCAGTCCTGGAGCTTGACCAGTTCACGCTGCAGGCGAAACAGCTCGGTGAAATAAAACCGGCGATCCAGGCGCCCGTCCGGCGTGGGCCCTTGCGCGGGGGCTTCCAGCAACAGTTCGTCGATGCGTTCATCGTCCAGCTCCATTTCGAGTTCTTCGTCGAAACTGTCTATAAGCTCGGCTTCAACGCGTTGCGCCGGTGTGGGGTTGGGGTTGGACGAGTGAGGGTCGGTCATGGTGATAAGAAAGGGGCAAACAGGGCGGAAGTTCAAAAACGGTTAGTTTGTACTATAGATCTGGCGATTTCATGACAGTGCGTTCAAAGCCCCTGGCTTGCGTCCGAAGGCGGAAGGTCCTTCGTGCTTATACGCACTAAGCATAAATTTATTCCTACTTATTATTGGATGGAATAAAACAGCTAAGGGATACTACTAAGACAGGGCGCAAAAACGCGCGTGCATTGTCTCAGAATCAAGGTCTCCGCTGTTCATGTCTCAACCATCCCCCCGTCAAATCAAACTTGCCGCCTACGTCATGGCAGGACCCGTTTCCGGTCATCATGGCGGCTGGCGTTACCCGTCCGCCCGGCACGACATCCTTTCTCTGGATTTTTATCGAAACATCGGCCGTTCGCTCGAAGACGGCAAGTTCGACATGCTGTTCATGCCCGACATCCAGGCCTTACCGCGCCGGCACGGCGACAGCCTGGAAAGCCAGTTGCGCTACGGCGCCCTGGGAGCCCTGCGGCTTGACCCAATGGTCGTGCTGTCGATGGTGGCTGCAAGCACCACGCACCTGGGCCTGGCCAGCACTATCTCCACCTCGTATTTCGAGCCGTTTCATGTGGCCCGCGAGTTGGCCACGCTGGATCACCTGAGTGGTGGCCGGGTCGCGTGGAATATTGTGACCTCGTTTCAAAAGGCCGAGGCCAATAACTACGGCCGCAGCGATCAGCTTTCGCGCGAAGAACGTTACGACCGCGCAGATGAATTTCTGGACGTTACCTGCAAGTTGTGGGACAGCTGGAAGGACAACGCCCTGGTGCAGGATCGCGCCGAGCCCAAGTTCGCCGAGCCCAGCGCGGTAAGCGCTATCTCGCATCACGGAAAATGGTTCAACGTTGAAGGTCCGCTGAACGTGAGCCGCTCCCCGCAGGGACGCCCCGTGTTTATTCAGGCCGGCGCCTCGAACCGGGGGCGCGACTTCGCCGCCAAATGGGCCGAGGTTATTTTTGTGACCCACTCTTCGCTTGAGTCGGCACAAGAGTTTTACCGCGACATCAAAGAACGTGCCGTCAAGTTCGGCCGCGACCCGGATCAAGTTTCCGTCCTGCTGGGCATGGTTCCCGTCGTGGGCGAAACTGCTTCGATAGCAAGCGAAAAGCAGGCGCTGCTCGACTCCCTGGCCGACCCCGAGGCAGGTCTTTCGACGCTGTCGTATCAGCTGGACATCGACCTTTCAGCCTATCCGTCTGATTCGGTCCTGCCGACAGTTGATGTGGGTGGCGTGCAGGGTCATTACAAGGAAGTTGCCGAGCTGACCCAGAAACAGGGTCTGTCGCTTAAGGAAATCGGCAAGCGCTATGCGGTCGGCCCCTTAAGCAATTTCAACGGCACGGGCACCGCAGTTGCCGAAGAGATGCAACGCTGGTTCGAGGCGCGTGCTTGCGACGGTTTCATGGTGCAGGTGCCCTATCTGCCGGGCGGAATCGAAGACTTCGTGCACTTGGTGGTACCCGAGCTGCAAACGCGCGGCCTGTACCGTAGCGAGTACACCGGCACCACGCTGCGCGATCACCTGGGTCTGGCACGCCCGGCAAACTGATGTGCCCCCTTATTGGCCTGAAGCAACGGAACACCCCATGAAATCACTTTTCGTATTCTCGCGCCGCAGCTTGCTGAAAGGCGCCCTGAGCGCCGGCGCCTTGTTGGCTGTGCCTTCCTTCGTCCATGCGGCCGACGTGCCGGTCATCCGGTACGCCTCGGCAGGCGTCGTGGGGCCCGGAGAGCTTGAAACCGTCATTTTTAGCGATTGGTTCAAGCAGAACGTGCTGACGCGTCATGGTAAGGACTATGTCATTGAAACCACGACTGCGCGCGGCACGCCCGGCGTGGCTACTTTGCTGGCTGCGGGTCAGGCCGACCTGGGTACGCTGGCCTTTACCAGTTTTGCCACCGTGCTGGCACAGCAGGCAGTGCCCGGCGGTGTTACCGCCATTGCCGAGATTCATAAAGACGGCGTAAAAGGTTATGCCTCGAACCCATTCGTCGTGCTGGAAGACAGCCCCATCAAGACAATCGCCGACCTTAAAGGCAAGAGAGTTGCGGTCAATGCCTTCAACGGCAGCGTGGATATTATCTTGCGCATTGCGCTCGAGCAGCAGGGGCTTGATCCGCGCAAAGACGTGCGCGTGGTCGAGATGCCCTTCGGCAATATCGGCACCGCCTTACGACAAAAACGCATTGAGGCGGGTGTGCTGGCCATGCCGTTTCAGGTCGACGAAATGAAGAAAGGGGGCATGCGCGTGGTGTTCGATGCGGTGGGCGTCGTCCCGCCATACCCGATCCTGTTCCAGGCAGCAAGGACGGAGTTCCTGCAAGAGCACCCGGATGCCGTGCGCGCCTGGCTGGCCGATTATGTAGATGCGGTCAAATGGATCTACGCCCCGGAGAACCGCGAGAAGCTCATTGAGGTGACCGCCGACCTGGCCAAGACACCGGCTGAATCCCTGAACGAGTATTTTCTGACCGAAAAGGATTTCTATCGCGACGCCGATTCGTGCATTTCGGCTTCGGGCCTGCAGGCCCCGGTTGACGCCATGGCCAAGCTGGGTCTGTTGCCTGAAGCGGTGGATGTTGCGCCGTTCGTCGACTCGTCCTACCTGCCCGGACCCTGCTCGAAATGACGGTTGGTGTAAAACCCGCTGTTGTCGTCCAGGGCTTGCATAAGGAGTTTACGCAAAAGGGCGACAACGTCGTTGCGTTGACGGACGTGAACCTTTCCATTCCCGATGGCGAGTTTGCCTCTATCGTGGGACCGTCGGGCTGTGGCAAAAGTACCTTGCTGTACATTCTTGGCGGGTTTGTGAAGCCCTCGTCGGGCAAGGCATACAGCGAAGGCAAGCTCATTACCGGCCCCGGCGTTGATCGCGGCATTGTGTTCCAGGAGTACGCGCTTTTTCCGTGGCTTACCGTGTACGACAACATCGCCTACGGTTTGCGCCGCAAGGGGGTGGGCGAGGCCCGGATTCGCCAAACGGTCGAGCGCTATATAAGCCTGATTCATCTGGACGGTTTCGAGCAGCGGTATCCGCGCGAACTGTCGGGCGGCATGCGCCAGCGCGTCGCACTGGCCCGCACCTTCGCTTATGAACCCGACATACTGCTGCTGGACGAGCCGTTCGGCGCACTCGACGCCCAGACTCGCGAGTTCATGCAGGACGAGCTGTTGCGGCTTTGGGAGTCATCGGGCAAAACGGTCATTATGGTCACGCACGATATCGGCGAGGCGGTGTACCTTTCTAACAAGATCTATGTCATGTCGCGCCGGCCGGGAACCATGGTGCGCGAGTTCAACGTCGACATGGACCGCAAGCAGGGCCGCGAGGCAGTGACCTTGTCTGACGCCTACGCTCATCTGCGCAACGAAGTGTGGCTGGCGGTTCGCGAACAGGTGTTGCGCTCGGGGAAAGAGCAGTCGGCATGAGCAGCACCTCTTTATGTATGGAACGTTGTGGTCGTTGGGCAGTGGGCGCCGCCTCGGTGCTCACCGTATTCGGCATTTGGTATGGCGCCACCACTTTGCAATGGCTGTCGCCCGGTTTTGTACCCGAGCTGCCGGCGGTGTTCAGCGCTTTGGTTCATCTGGCCAACTCGGGGGAGCTCGCCCAAAACATGGGCGCCACGATTGCCACGAGCTTGCTGGGTTACGGGGTGGGCCTGGCGCTTGGGGTGACCCTGGGTCTGTTCATGGCCGTCTCGCCCCAGGCCAACGGGTTTTTTTCGCCGCTGGTGCGCAGCACCTATTCGCTGCCAAAAACCACCTTGATCCCGCTGCTGGTGCTGTGGTTCGGCGTCGGAGGAATGACCAACATCATCGTGATTGCCATTACCGCCATGCTTCCGCTGGTGGTGTATACCCATCGCGGCACCGCCGAAACACCGAAGGTGCTCGTGTGGAGCGCCCTGTCCCTGGGTACCCGGCGGCGCGACATTATGTGGCGCGTTCTATTGCCTGCGGCCATGCCGTCAATACTGACCGGCGCCCGCGTGGCCTGGGGGTTTACGCTGCTGGTCGCCATTTCGTGCGAGATGATTGTTTCCAACCTTGGCATTGGCCGGCTGATCTTTCAGTATGGTGACCAAGGCAGTTACGACTACATGTTCGCGGCGCTGTTTGCCACGATAGTGGTCGCCTATTTTTTTGATGCCGCCTTGCGCCGCTTCTCGCGCTTTGCCTTGAGGTGGCATGAAACGGCACACAGCCATGCTTGATACGTACCTTAAACCCGGTGCCGGGCGTTTGCGCACCCTGGTCCTTGCCATTTACCCGCTGGTGCTGGTCGCCATTGTCTGGCAAGTGGTAAGCAGCCTGGGCCTGGTTCGCCCCCTGTTTCTGCCGATGCTTAGTGTGGTGCTGACCGAGCTGTGGCAGCTGATTCAGTCAGGCGAGCTTTTTGCATTGCTATGGACCAGTATGTTCAGGGCCATTTCCGGTGTGGCGCTTGCTGCGGTTGCGGGCATTGCCATCGGGTTCTTATGTTCAGAGTACCGGCTGTTGCGCTGGGTGTGCGAGCCGTTCGTGGCGTTCGGGTTTCCATTGCCCAAAATTGCTCTGATTCCAGTGTTTACGGTGTGGTTCGGCATTGGTGATGTTTCCAAGATAGTCCTGGTTTTTGCCACCTGTGTTTTCCCCTTTATTGTCGCGGCCCAGGCCGGCGCCGACCGCATCCCGACAAAACTGCGCTGGGCGGCGCAGTCGATGGGTACGCGCAATTCAGACATGTTCCGACATGTGATTTTGCCGGCCACCTTGCCGTCGCTGTTCACTGGCTTGCGCATTGCCTTGCCCATCGGGCTGATTACGGTTTTTACCGCCGAGATGGTTACCGGCGGCGGCCTGGGTGAGGCCATTGTCCTGGCTCAACGCTACTTTCAGTCGGCCCAGGTCTACGCCCTTGTATTGGTCACCATGCTGGTCGGCTATTTGATGGACGTCGGCATTGTGCGGGCACAGCGGCGGCTCTTGAGCTGGGCCGAAGCCTGACGCGCCGACTTGATTTCTACTGCGAGTACACGCATGACAGTTAACGAAAAGATATTGAACGTTCAAACCCCCGACGAAGGCAGAGTGCCGGGCTTTCTGGTTGAAACCGAGTGGCTGGCCCGTCACCTGGACGACCCGGGATTGCTGGTATTTGACTGCACCGCCAATATGGTGGTGGACCCGATTGTGCAGCAACGCGTGCATGCCGAGCGTGCTGCGTTCGAAGCGGGGCATATCAAGGGGGCGCAGTTTATTGATATAGACCTGGATCTATCCGATAAATGGCATCGCTACCACCTGATGCTGCCCAATGCCGCCGACTTCAAACGCAGCATAGAGCGTCTGGGCGTCAGCAATGACAGCACCGTGGTCATCTACAGTACAGGCAATATCTGGTGGGCTACGCGAGTATGGTGGATGCTGCGTGTCTATGGTTTTGACCATGCGCATATTCTGAACGGCAGCTATAAAAAATGGGTGGCCGAAGGGCGTCCCGTTGAGACCGGGCCGTCGCAGCCCCGCGCGCAAGGCAACTTTGTTCCCACGCCCCCTGCGCCGTTGGTTGCGTCGCTTGAAGACGTCAAGGCTGCGTTGAACGACGACCAAACCTGCCTCATCAATGCATTGCGACCCGCCCAGTTCAGCGGTGAGGAAATGCCGCGCAAGGGCCGACCTGGCCGCATACCCCGCAGCATCAGCCTGCCTGCCGCCAATGTGCTGACCGCAGACGGGCGGTTCCTTGAGGGCGAAGCTTTGCACGAGGTGCTCCACAACGCGGGTGTCAAGGGCGGCGAACGCGTCATTACCTATTGTGGCGGCGGCGTCTCGGCCAGCGCCGTGGCCTTTGTGCTGATGATGTCGGGCCACCCCGATGTACGGATCTATGATGCCTCATTGGCAGAGTGGGGCAGCGACCTTAGCCTGCCCATGGAGCGGGATCTATGAGCCTGATTGTTTCGTTGGAGTTTTAAGGTGAGTATTCTTTTGCTTGCAGGCAGCCCGTCGGTGCCCTCGCGTTCGACGCGATTGCTGCAATATGTGGGCGACAAGCTGATGGTGCACGGGCACAGCGTCAGCACCCTGTACGTTCGTGACCTTCCCGCTCAGGCTTTGTTGCACGCCGATTTTTCAAACGCCGGATTACAGGAAGCCCTGAGCAGGGTGGCCCAGGCCCAGGCTGTGGTGGTGGCAACGCCTGTGTATAAGGCGGCCTATAGCGGCATACTGAAGGCGTTTCTCGATCTGTTGCCCCAGGACGGCCTGAAGCACAAGCTGGTCTTGCCCCTGGCTACCGGAGGCAGCCAATCGCACATGCTGGCCCTCGATTACGCATTGCGCCCGGTCTTGTCGTCGCTTTCGCCGCGGCATGTGTTGTCCAGCATCTACGCCACAGACGCCCAGCTTGTATGGTCTGAAACCGAAGGGCTGGTGGTGGACCCCGCGATTACCGTCCGCCTTGTTGAAGGCCTTGAAGCCCTGACCGAGTACTTGCGTGCCCGTCACTGCTCAAGGGGCGACGTGCCGGTGTTGTAGTCAGCGCATTTTGTTTGGGCGGGGGGAGTGCGCGGCAGCTTTGTAAGCCGACTATCTGGCACCTGTCTGAGCCGAGGTCGTCTTGTCGTGCAAGGCAAACTTGTCGACCATGGTGGCGCTGGCTTCGTTCAAGCCAGTCACCTTCACCTCGACCGACTCCCGCTGAAACTTCTCAATGACCCGATCCAGCGCGTCAATGGCGGTGATGTCCCAAAAGTGGGCTTGGCTGACGTCGATGCGTACCTGTTCTATGGATTCTTTGTAATCGAATGAGTCGGTAAAGCGCTCGGCTGAGGCAAAAAATACCTGGCCGGTAACTGTGTATGCGCGCGCACGCCCCTCGTCTTCGGGCTGCGAGCGTACCTGCAGGATTCTGCCCACTTTGTAGGCAAAGAACAGACCCGACAGCAGCACGCCCACCAGAACCCCCTTGGCCAGGTCGTGGGTGCCTACCGTAACGGCAACCGTGGCCAGCATCACAATGCTGGAGCTTTTCGGGTGGGTGCGCAGGTCGCGAATGGAAGACCATTTGAAGGTGCCGATGGACACCATGATCATGACCGCCACCAGGGCCGCCATGGGTATGCGGGCCACCCAGTCGCCCAAGAACACAACCAGAACCAGCAGCATCGCGCCCGCCGTCAGGGTCGACAGACGGCCCCTTCCGCCCGAGCGTACGTTGATGACCGACTGGCCGATCATGGCGCAACCGGCCATACCACCCAGAAAACCGGTGGTGATGTTGGCCAGGCCTTGTCCGACGCACTCGCGGTTCTTATTGCTGTTGGTGTTGGTCATGTCGTCGACGATCGACGCCGTCATCATAGATTCAAGCAGGCCCACCACCGCCAGGGTGGCCGACACGGGAAAGATGATTTTCAGGGTTTCCAGGTTAAGCGGCACATCGGGCAGCAAGAATACCGGCAGGCTGTCGGGCAATTGGCCCATGTCGCCTACGGTGCGAATATCCAGGCCCATTGCGATGGAAACCAGGGTTAGAACGACAATGGCCACCAGCGGCGACGGCACTGCCCGGGTCAGGCGTGGCAAGAGGTAGATAATGGCCAGGCCCGCCGCCGTTACGGCGTACACATGCCAGGTAACGTTGATCAGTTCGGGCAGTTGAGCCATAAAAATCAGTATGGCCAGTGCATTCACGAACCCCGTGATCACCGAGCGCGAAACAAAGCGCATCAATACGTCCAGCTTCAGCCATCCGGCCACAATCTGCAAAATTCCGGTCAATACTGTGGCGGCCAGCAAGTACTGCAAGCCGTGCTCTTTGACCAGCATCACCATGACCAGTGCCATTGCCCCGGTTGCGGCCGAAATCATGCCCGGGCGCCCGCCTGCAAAGGCAATAACCACCGCCATACTGAACGAGGCGTATAGACCTACTTTGGGGTCGACCCCGGCAATAATGGAAAACGCGATGGCTTCGGGGATCAGTGCAAGCGCGACAACCAGGCCGGCCAATACATCGTTTCGAACATTAAACAGCCAGACCTGGCGAAAGGAATTCATCATTGATTAAACAGGGAAAAGGCAGGTTCCCAGGGCGGCACCGTAAAACCGGTGCCCCTCGGGTTGTTGATGCAAGCCATGCTTTTGCTTGCACTGGAATTGGGCGCAACCCGTCGGGTGGAAGCCCGAGGACAGGAACAGAGTTTAGCTTATTGATTATTTCGTCATGCCGAGCGGCCGAAAAATGGCCGGCCGCAGCGCCAAGGCCAGGCCTGCTCCCCTAAGCCCGTTGAAGATCAGAAAAGAGACCCACAAGCCGTGATTTGCCCATAGGGGTAGCAAGATCAACGATAGGATCAGGAAGCTGGCCGAACACGCCACCATAATCAGCATCAGCGGCCGTGTGCGGGTGGCACCCATGAACACGCCGTCGTACAAATAGGCAGGCATGGATACAAGCGGCGCCAGCGCAGCCCAGATCAGGTATTGGTCGGCCAGTTCCGCGATGGTGGGCTGGTCGGTAAGCAGCCGAATCAAGGCGTCGCCCGCCAGGGCGTAAACCAGCATGTACAGTACCGAGCCCACCAGCCCCCACACCATGCAAACCCGAATCACCCGCGCCAGGCGCTTCGCGTTGCGCTGACCCACGGCCGAGCCGCTCAGGGTTTCCGCTGCATGCGCGAACCCGTCCAGCCCATAGGCGGTAAAGCTAAGAAAGTTCAGCAAAATGGCGTTGGCGGCCAGCATGGCGTCGCCCTGCTGCGCACCCAGGTGGGTAAACCAGGCCATGGATGCCAGAAGGCAGGCAGTACGAACGAATAGATGGCCGTTTATTTGAATTAGCCGGCGCAGCGCCGTGGGTTCGATCACTTCGCGCCAGCGGATGGTTCTGATCTGCGCCCGGTAGCTGCGCCATATCAGCCAGGCCCCCACAGCCGCGCCGCTGATGTCGGCCACGGCAGTTGCCCGGCCGATGCCCGCCACACCCCAGTCCAGCCCGTAGACAAATGCGAACACGGCGACCAAATTCACCACGTTGATCAGTAATTGAATGGCCAGCGCAACGCGCACCCGCTGACAGCCCAGCAGCCAACCCAGAATGACGTAATTGGTCAGCGTAAATGGTGCCGACCACACCCGACCGTTTGCGTACAAACGGGCCTGCTCCGCGGCGTCGGCCGAGGCGCCCAACAAGGCGATGCCGGCGTCAATCAGGGGGCGCTGCAACAGCAGTATGGCCAGGCCTATGGTGGCGGCAAGAAGTACGCCACGCCCCACAGTAAGCACGATGGATTCCGCCTTGCCCGCGCCAAAGTACTGCGCCACCAAGCCGGTGGTGCCCATGCGCAGAAAGCCAAACACCCAGAAAAGCAGATTGAAGAAAATGCTGCCCAGGGCAACGCCGGCAAGGTGTTGCGCGCCAGGCAGATGGCCCGCAACCGCCGTATCGACGGCGGACATCAGGGGCAGGGTAAGATTGGCCAAAATAATAGGAATGGCCAAATACAGCACGTAGCGATAACTAAGGTGATGGGGTGGGGCGGCAGGCATACCGTAGCATACGAAAAACGGCGCTTACTTGCTTTGCGTGTGCTTATTCGACAGTTGCCTCATCCAGATAGGGCAGGATCAGCTCCCGGAAGTCTTGCGGGATTTCAGTGGGGCGGGTCTGCTCCAGCGAGGCAAATACGACAATAAGCCTGCCCTCGACGCGTACCGCATTGTCGGCGTCGCACAGGCGCACCAGCATGTGCATCGAGCTGCGGCCCATTTTTGTAACGGTCAGTTTGCTGACCAATTGGTCGCCCAGCTTGCTGGGAATGCGGAAATCAACCTGAAGATTAGCCATGGGTATGCCCATGCCGTGATTCATGTGCAGGTTGTAAAAACCTATCTTCAGCCCATGGTTGAACCAGTGCTCGACGGTGTCGTGCAGCATTTCGGTATAGCGGGGGTAAAACACAATGCCCGCGGGGTCGCAGTGTTTGAAGCCGATTTCTATCGGCATTTCGTGAGTCGAAGACATATTTTTCCTGGCTAACTTGCTTGCCGGCTAACGGTGGTTTCCGTTAGCCGCTCTAGTGTTCATGGGTTTAAGTGTTTTGTGGTGCCGAAGCTTGCAAGGCGGCAAGCTGGTCGTGAAGCTGTATGCCTTGCTCGTCGGCCAGTGCCGCTATTCTAAGCGCTGCCAGTTGTTGGGCGTGCTTTTGTGCCTCGTCGCTGGTGCACTTTACGCGAGAGAACGCCGGCAAGGTCAGTTTTTCTCGTCGCCTGCCGGCTGTTTAGGGGGGCGACAGGCGGTCGAGCCGCAAACGATGCCGGTTGTCGGTGGCGCGCCACAGCGCCAATGAGGTGGCGGCCAGGGCGCCAAGCCCCGCGCCGCCGGCCAACAGGAACATGACCAGTATCTGATACTTGGCGGCCTCGAATGGCGCCATGCCGGCCAGAATTTGCCCGGTCATCATGCCGGGAAGCGTAATAATGCCGGCCGCCGACATTTGATTGACGATAGGAATCAGCCCGCTACGTAATGCATTGCGCTGCAGGGGCTTAAGGGCGTCGCCGCGCGTGGCACCCAAGGCAAGCTGAGCTTCGATGGCGGGCCGTTCGCGCAACAAACCGGTATTGAAGACGTTTAAACTGATACTGACGCCGTTCATGACGCTGCCCAAGATAATGCCCATGAACGGTATGAACACTTCGGGCATATGCCAGGGCGCTGAACGTAGCGTGCTTATCGCAAAAAGCATGACCAGAACCGCCGCTGCCGTGGTGGCGTATGCGCCGATTCCCACGCCCCAGGCTGCCGCAAAACGCTGCTTCTGGCGGGACCAGACCTCATAGCTGGCCAGCGCGATCATTAGCGCAGCGAGCCCCAGCATCAGGGGTATGGATGCCGAGGCAAAAACGCTTTTCAATACCAGACCCACCAGCAATAACTGTACGGTGGCGCGCACGGCGGCGATGATCAATGCCCGACCAAGCTTCAGGTTGAGTAGTAACGAGAGCGTGGCATTAAGCAGCACCAGTAACGAGGCGATGGCCAGGTCGTAGTACGTAAGTAGCGGGGCGCTCATGATGCTTCCTGTGAAACGCTGGGTTCAAGGAACGCACCAGCATTGCCTGACAGTGCTTCCCGGCTTATTTCCGTAATGTTGCCGTCGTCAAGATGAACATGCCTTGTTCCCATGCGACGTGCCTGGTCGACATCGTGCGTAACCAGCACGATGGCCGTGCCGGCATCCATGCGCGCGCGCAGCAAGGTCTCGACCATGGCCACGCTGTGCGGATCCAGCGCCGAGGTGGGTTCGTCGAGCAGCAGGACACGGTTGGCGGGCCCCAGGGCGCGCAGCAAAGCCAGGCGCTGGCGTTCGCCCGTAGATAGGCGCGTCGTGGGCCAATCAACTACCTTTTTATCGATGCCAATCTGCGGCAGCAGCGCCTGAAGATCGATGTCTTGATAAAAATGCCTGCCGACCGTGTCGGCCCACCACCCCGACTCTGCAGGCACGTAGGTTACTTGGCGGCGCCACTGGGGCGCCGGCATGCTGGAGCACGCAACGCCTTCAAGAAAGCAATCGCCTTTGTGGGGGTCAAGGTCGGCGATCATACGCAATAGCAGGCTCTTGCCGGCGCCCGACCGCCCGCTTACAGAAATGCATTCGCCCCGGTTAACCACCAGGTCAATCGGGCCGATATGCAGCCGACGCAATTTTTTTATTTCCAGCATGTGATCAAGGTTGAAGGAATGTTTTGAGCGATTTTATTGCAGTCGGCACCCCTGAACGCGGGGCTATTTCAGTTTGCCGCGCAGCTGCAACACCAGCATTACCCCAACCCCAACGACCATTGCAGAAAGCAGCAGCACACCGCCCTCGACAAAACCGGACGTCAGCGCCAGGCCCCACAGTATTCCCCCCGTCCATAGCCCCCCGTCGACGGCCAGGTTCCACATGACCGAGGCGCCGCCTACGTCCATCAGGCGCATTGCCGTGTGAAGGGTAACGGTTTGAATAATGCCCACTCCCAGACCCATCAGGGCCCCCAAGGTAATCAGCATAGCGTAGCCGCCGGCCCAGATTCCCAGAGCTGCACCTGCAGCGAGCAGGGCGGCGCCCGCAATAATGGTAATGCCCGTGCCCGCTTTGGCCTCCAGCTCGCCCCCCAGCCAGCGCCCCAGCGCATTGCCGGCTTGTACCGAGAAGATGACGATTGCCGCATTGGCATAGGTCGAGGCCATTACCGGCAAGCTGGACAGCCCATGGGAAAGCACGACAATACCCAAGAGCAGAAACAACAACACCAGCCAAGGCGTATTTTTTGCAAACCTGAGCAGTGGCTGCTTCGTGCCTGTGTCGTCACTTGAGGCCTGGCGTGGCTCGCGGGCAAGAGCCCTTGTACGGCCTGCGCCGGCCCGGCCCACGGCGGCAGGGATCCACAGCGACAAGCCTGAGGCGATGATGCCGGCGACAAAGGCGCCTATGCCGAACGCCGACGGTGAGGACGCAAGCGCAAGGTGCACGCCCGCGGGCGCGCCCAACGCCGCAGACGCCATGGTGATCAGCCCATATACGCCCAGTGCCCTGCCCAAGCGTTTGGCCGGCACCAGCAAGGCGACGCCTTGCGCCCCTGCAACGATCAAGACGCCGAAACCCGCGCCCCCCGCGACCGCACCGATCAGCAACGTAAGTGTGTTGGTCGATGTGCCGGTTATCAAGGCACCCGCAGCCATCAGCGCGGCCGACCCTGCAAGCACCCGCCGCAGCGAGAGGCGCCGAACCAGCGCGGGCGTGAGCGCCTGCACGCCCATGACGAAAGCCATCATGGTGCCCAGAAACAGGCTGCCTAATTGAGGGGTGTCTGCCCGGGTAACGGGAATGAGCGAGTACAGGGCAAAGAAAATAGCCACGCCCAAAGATACCGCTGCAGTTAACGCGGCCAGCGGCCCCAGTGTCGAAGAGTCAGGCAGGAGTGTGTGAGCAGCAAGCTCGGAGGGTTCGTGCAATGCCATTCCCCATATGTCGTTGGGTCAAACGTACCATAGGTGGTGGTTTGCCGTTTTTTTCGGGAGAAGGCGTGCTTTGCGTGCTGTTGATGGCGTGCATGGGGGACGGGGGCGCCGGCCCCCAGCAGGCGTCCGGCATTTGTGCAGGTTCGAGCTATTTCTTGGCGCTGCGGTCAAGCACTGCGTCAACGTTTGTACTGTCAATCAGCACATGCTTGATGGCCACGTTGCCTTCCGGTTTTTTGCCGTTCAAATAATCAATCATGGTGTCGACGGCTAAACGGCCCCAGGTTACGGGGTTCAGCTCCACGGTAAGACCAAGGTCACCCGACTTGACGGCACGCAACGCGGGCGGGATGCCGTTCATGCCGGTTACAACGACCTGGCCTTTTTTCCCCAGGCTGGCCACGGCCTGCATTGCACCCAACGCCAGTTCGTCATTGGCGGCATAAATGGCTTTAAGGTTGGGGTGGGCAATTAGCGCATCTTCCGACAGTTTCAACCCCG
>NZ_DATJBQ010000103.1:0-18180 GCF_035515275.1 Pusillimonas sp. | reverse complement strand
CGATCCACGTCGGCCTGGTAATCGTCAACCGAGATAAGCCCCACGCACGGCGCGGAACAACGGCCAATCTGATGCAGCAGACAGGGTCGCGAACGATTGGCATAAACGCTGTCTTCGCAAGTGCGCAGCCGAAACACCTTTTGAAGTATCTGTATGGTTTCGCGTACCGCCCAGGCGTTGGGATAAGGCCCGAAATAGCGGCCCTTGCCCGTAGTGGCGCCCCGGTAATAGGCAATGCGCGGAGCCTCGTGACCACTGATGCGCAAGAACGGATACGACTTGTCGTCACGAAAAAGAATGTTGTAGCGCGGCTGCAGACGCTTGATCAGGTTGTTTTCAAGCAGCAGCGCCTCGGCCTCAGACCGCGTGACGGTGACTTCGACACGCGCCACCCTGGCCAGCATATGCGCAATGCGCGGGCTGCCCTGGTTCTTCTGAAAATAGGACGAGACCCGTTTTTTAAGATTGGCAGCCTTGCCAACGTAAAGTACTTCGTCGCCGTCGTCGATGTGCCGGTACACGCCCGGCAACGACGGCAGGTCAGCCAGAAATGATTTTAGATTGAAGCTGTCGGGCATACTGGTAACGAGCAAGGCCTTGCAGGGTCTGCCAATCGGGCGCCGCCTGACGCGGCATGAGACGGCGGATTCGTTGCACCGACTCGGGTGAAGGCTGGTGCTGCAGGCGTGCCAGCAGATCGTCGGCCAGATCAGGGCGGTTGCACACCAGGACCATGTCGCAGCCGGCACCCAAGGCAGCCTGAGCGCGTGCAAGAATATCACCTGCCACAGTGGCGCCTTCCATGGTCAGGTCGTCGGAAAACACCACTCCATCATAGGCCAGATTGCCACGCAACATGGTTTGTATCCAGTACGGTGAGAATCCCGCAGGGTTCGGATCGACACTGGAATAAATGACGTGCGCCGGCATGACCGAAGGCAGCACCATGTCGCCCAACCAACCATAGGGCGCGCCGTCTTCTTGCATGATCTGCTCAAGGCTGCGCTCGTCGACCGGGATTTCGTGATGGGAGTCGGCCTGCACAAAGCCATGCCCCGGAAAGTGCTTGCCGCAAGCCGCCATGCCGGCCAGCATCAACCCCTGGATAAGCGCGCGGGCCAACATGGCCACGACCTGAGGTTCGCGATGAAACGCCCGGTTGCCAATGACCGTGCTGACACCGTAATCAAGGTCGAGCACCGGCGTAAAACTAAGGTCAACGCCACAGGCTCGCAGCTCGGCCGCTAACACGTAGCCGGTTTCAGTGGCCAGGCGCATGGCCGCCAACGAGTCGTCCATCCAGATCTCGCCGAAGGCCGACATGGGTGGCAAGGGCGTAAAACCGTCGGTGCGAAAACGCTGCACACGCCCCCCTTCGTGATCAACCGCGATAAGCAAAGGCTCGTGGCGCAGGTTATGGATGCTGCGACACAAGGCCTCAAGCTGCTGACGACTGCTGAAGTTGCGTGCAAACAGAATAACGCCACCCACCAGCGGGTGGCGCAAACGTTGGCGTTCGTGGTCGGTGAGCGTCGTGCCCTCTACATCGACCATGACCGGACCCGGCGGCAGGATGGAGGGGTTTGTCGGGGTGTCTGAAGGGTTTGCAGTGATGGTCATGAATAAATGATGAAACGGCTAGAGTCAAGGTAGCGGCAGGCAGACGCATAGCCCAGAGCGCAGGCGCCCCGGGCCCGCCTGCGATTAGCGACGGCCAGGTGCGGAGTAATCGACAAGCAGGGGCTCAAGCACCACGAAGGCCATGGCCATATCGCTTTCGTCGCTTAACGAGATGTGCGCAGCGCCGTACTTTGCGGCATACCACTGCGCCAGCGCGCCATCAAGGCGCACCGTGGGTCGGCCCCCGGGCAGGTTCAATGCCTGCATCATGCGCCACGACATGGGTGCGTGCATGCCCAGGCCTATGGCCTTGGAAAACGCTTCTTTGGCCGCGAATCGCGTGGCCAGATAACGGATGCCACGATTTGGATCGCGTTGGTGGCGACGCTGAAACACAGCGAACTCCTGATCGCCCAATATGCGCTCGGCGAACCTCATGCCGCGGCGCTGGAAGGCATTACGAACCCGGTCAACGCGCACCACGTCGGTGCCTATGCCGGCAATCGTACGAGGATCAGGTAGTTGCATGGTTCAGCACCCCTTGAATTGCGGGCTGCGCTTGGCCAAAAAGGCCTGCACACCCTCGGCGTAATCGTGACTGTTCCCCAGATCGCGCATCAGTTCGCGCTCAAGGTCCAGTTGTTCGGCCAGTGTATTGGAAAAACTTTGATTCATGGCCTGTTTGGTGGCAGCCAGGCCTTTGGTGGGCGCGGTCGAAAAATGCACTGCCAGCTCATTGAGGCGGGCATCGAACTGCTCGTCGGCCACGCACTCCCAGATAAGCCCCCACTCGGCCGCCTTGTCGGCGGGCAGCTTTTCGCCCAGCATGGCCAGGCCCATGGCGCGTGCCGGCCCCAGCAGGCGAGGCAGGATATAGGTGCCGCCCGTGTCGGGAAGCAAGCCCAGTCGGCAGAACGGCAGCACGAAACTGGCTGACGCGCGAGCAATGACGATGTCGCCCGCCAGAGCCAGGCTTGCGCCGGCCCCCGCTGCCACGCCGTTCACCCCCACCACCACCGGCATGGGCAGGTTACGCAAACGCTTGACCAACGGGCCATAGTATTTTTCGATGCTGGCACCCAGATCGACAGGCGGCGCGCCTTCTTTGACCACTCTTTGAGAAAGATCCTGCCCGGCGCAAAAGCCCCGGCCACTGCCGGTCAGCACAAATACCCGTGCGCCTTCGGACTCAACCCGGGTCAATGCCTGGGCGACTTCGTCGTGCATGTCGGCCGTGAAGCTGTTGAGCTTGTCAGGACGATTGAGTGTAAGGCGCGCAATACCGCCCTGGAGTTCGAACAAGATGTTTTCGTAGGTCATAGCTTGATGAAGTGCTCGCGATAATACTTAAGTTCTTCGATGGACTCGTAGATATCGGCCAGGGCCTCGTGGCGGCTTTGCTTGACGAAGCCTTTGTATACCTCGGGCTTCCAGCGCAGCGCCAGTTCCTTCAATGTGCTGACATCAAGATTGCGGTAATGAAAGAACGCCTCGAGACGCGGCATATACTTGACCAGAAACCGGCGATCTTGCCCAACCGTATTGCCGCACAAGGGCGATTTTCCGGTCGGAACATACTGCTGCAGAAACTCCAGCAATTGGGTTTCGGCCTGCTCTTCGGTCAGGGTCGATGCCTTGACCTTTTCGGTGAGGCCTGTTTTACCATGCGTAGAAGTGTTCCATTTGTCCATGGCATCAAGCAATTCGTTGCTTTGATGTATGACAAGCACGGGGCCCTCTGCTACAAAAGTAAGATCGGGTTCAGTGACAATGACCGCCGCTTCAATGATGCGTTCCTTTTCGGGGTCGAGTCCGGTCATTTCAAGATCGAGCCAAACCAGACGCTGTTCGTTAACCGCCATATAATCCTTCCTTAAAACAGCGATTTTCTCATACCTGCCGGCTGCTTATGTTTACACTGTGGTTCATTGCATTTTTATTGGCCGATCTGGTCACCCGGATCTGGGTGGCTTCACGCCAGATTCGCCACGTAGCGCAGCACCGCGAGCAGGTTCCGGTCGAGTTTTCCGACCGCATCAGCCTGCGAAGCCACCAGCGTGCTGCCGACTATACCCTGGCCAAGGTACGGCTGGGCGTCGTCCAGACTACAACCGAAGCCGCCCTGCTTGTCGTGCTGACCCTGCTCGGCGGCCTGCAATGGCTTGATCTTTACTGGGGTCGCGCCATTGAGTCTGAACTGGGGCGTCAGCTTGCACTGATCGGTTCGGTGCTTGCCATTATCGGTCTGGTCGGGCTGCCGTTTTCAATATGGCGCAAGTTCAGGCTTGAAGCCCGCTTCGGCTTCAATCGCATGACACCGGCGCTGTTTACCGCCGATCTGGCAAAGGGCCTGCTGCTGGCCCTATTATTGGGTGCCCCGCTGGTCGCCCTGGTGTTATGGGTTATGGGCAACACCGGTCCGCAATGGGTCTGGTGGGCCTGGGCAGTGTGGGTGGCTTTCAATTTTTTGATCATGTGGCTGTTTCCAACCGTGATCGCTCCGCTGTTCAACAAATTTACGCCGTTGCAAGATGCCACTGTGGCCGACCGGGTCAATGCGTTGGCCCAACGTTGCGGCTTTACGCTAAGCGGTTTGTTTGTTATGGACGGCTCCAAGCGGTCGGCTCACGGCAATGCCTATTTCACGGGTTTCGGGCGCAATCGCCGCATCGTGTTTTTCGATACCTTGCTTGCGCGCCTCAATCCCGGCGAAATCGAAGCCGTACTTGCTCACGAACTGGGCCACTTCAAGCACCGGCATATTATCAAGCGCATGGCGGTCAGCTTTGCCGCAGCACTGGGCTTCTTCTGGTTGCTGGGCTGGTTGTCGCAACAAGTGTGGTTTTACACTGGCTTGGGCGTGCTGCCGCAGTTGGGGCGCCCTAACGATGCCCTGGCCTTGATACTTTTCTTTTTGGTCATGCCGGTATTTACCTTTTGGGTAGCACCGCTTACCAGTTGGCTGTCGCGCCGCGACGAGTTCCAGGCCGACCGCTACGCGGCACGCCAATCATCGGCCGACGCCCTCATCTCGGCCCTGGTCAAGCTTTACGACGATAACGCCGCCACCCTTACGCCCGACCCTGTGCACTCAGCCTTCTACGACAGCCACCCGCCCGCCGCCGTGCGCATCCAGAAGCTACGACATGGCGTCTAACACTGCTTTGCTCAAGGGCCGCATCGTTGCCGCTCATGGTCGGCACTTTACCGTCGAGATGCCCGACGGCCACATACGGCAATGCTTTCCGCGCGGCAAAAAATCGGGTCCGGCAGTAGGCGACCTGGTGCTGATACTAGCGCAAGGTGAAACCGAAGGCGTCATAGAACGCATCGAGCCCCGGCAGAACCTGTTGTATCGCTCGGACGACATGCGCACCAAGCAGTTTGCGGCCAACGTCGACCAGTTGCTGATTGTGGTTGCCGTTGAACCGGCCTTTTCGCCAGACCTGATCGGGCGGGCCCTGGTTGCCGCGCAAAGCGCGGACATCGTCCCCGTGATCATTCTGAACAAGGCCGATCTTGTCGACCGACTGGCCAAAGCACGTGCTCAGGTCCAGGCTCTGGCGGCAGATTACGACCCGCCTATTCCAGTAGTGACCACCAATGCCCTGGATGCGGAAGCCACCGTTGCCGCCTTGCGGCCGCTGTTGCAAGACAAGCACAGCCTGCTGCTTGGACAAAGCGGCATGGGTAAGTCAAGCCTGCTTAATGCACTGGTTCCGCAAGCCCAGGCTGCAACACAAGAGCACTCGGTGGCGCTTGATGCCGGTCGCCATACCACAACCAGCACCCGGCTTTATCATTTGCCCGGCGGGGGCGCCGTCATCGACTCGCCGGGTTTCCAAAACTTCGGGCTATACCACTTAAGCCCGGGAGAAATCGAACGCGGCTTTCCCGAGTTTAAAAAGCATGCCGCTCAGTGCCGTTTTTATAACTGTGCCCACCGGCGCGAGCCGGGCTGCGGGGTGTTGGCGGCGATTTCTCGCGGCGACATTCGCCCCGAACGACACGAACTGTATTTGCGGATTCTGGCCGAGAACGAGGCGCAGGGCCGATACTGAAAGCGAAGCGGGTTAGCCCCAGGATGCTTTCCTGCTGGAGCGCAGCCGCAACAACTGCGGCCCTTGCCCCAAGCGTGATGGCAACGGCTATGCCCTGCTGCGGCTTCCGAGCTCGACCTGCGCCGCAGCCAGAAAATGATAAAAATTGCGAATCAGCGCCGCGGTCGCACCCCATATAAAGTGCTCGTGCCAGGGCATCGAAAAATAAAAACGATGCCCGCCGTCAGGCAGATGGGCCCTGTGCAAAAAATGGTTGGCGGGGTTCATTAAAAAAGCCAGCGGCACCTCGAACACCTCGGCCACTTCGGTAAGATCTGGGCGCACGACAAAACCGGGCATGACGTAACCAATGACAGGCTTCATGGTGAAGCGCGTAGAGGTCAAAAACCCCGGCTGCGTACCAAAAAGCTGAACGCAATTGGGCGGAATGCCAATTTCTTCTTGGGTTTCGCGCAAGGCGGCCGCCACGGCATCGTGGTCGGTGTCTTCAATGCGGCCGCCCGGAAAACAGATTTGACCGGCGTGGTCGTATAAGTGAGAAGCGCGCCGCGTAAACAACAGATGCAGGCCATTGGGGCGCTGCACCAGGGGCACGAAAACGGCCGCCTGTACGATGCCGATCAGATCGAGGCTGTCAGCTTGAAAGCTTTCGGTAAAAATGGGTTCGACTTGCCAGTCGATAGCGGTTTTGAACGCCTCGCGAATAAAATCCAGCTGCAAGGTCGCGTTGCTTAAAGGCAACAAAACATCTGACAGCGGCACAATGGGCTGGGTCTGGGGATCGAATCCCGGAACGATTACGGTACGTTTTCCGGCCCGAGAATGCGGTGTGTTTCGCGCCATAGCTCCGATAAAAAGCAACAAAGGCACCGCTCGGGTGCCTTTGCTTACTACTGGATTCGGGCGAAACAGAGCGATTATGCTTCTGCTTTTTTGTCGGCCCGGCGAACCAGCTTTTCTTTGATGCGTGCAGATTTACCCGAACGGCTACGCAGGTAATAAAGTTTAGCACGGCGGACATCGCCACGGCGCTTGACTTCGATGGACGCGATTTGCGGGGAATACAGCTGGAAGGTACGCTCGACGGCTTCGCCGGACGAGATCTTGCGCACAATGAACGACGAATTAAGGCCGCGATTACGCTTGCCGATAACCACGCCTTCGTAGGCCTGTACACGCTTGCGTGTGCCTTCGACAACGTTGACGTTGACGACCACGGTATCACCGGGGCCAAATACAGGCTTGGCTTCGCCGCCGGTAAGGCGGTTGATTTCTTCCTGCTCGATAGTAGCGATTAAGTCCACAATGGGCTCCTGATTTCATCGAAAACGGCCATGTTGGGTCCGTAGAGGGTTTTTTAGGCCGCCAGAAGATGAGTTGCAAAACCAAGCATTTTACGTTGTTTTTGGAATTTTTAAAAGCCGCCGGCTACGCCAAGCCACATCAAACCTGGAATCGTGGCGCCCCAAATAGCCACCAGACAGACATCGGCCAGCATGGCGCCCCGGGTGAGGCCGCTTTTTTGAGCCTTGCCAGACTTGGCCGCACCGGCAGCCGGCTGGCCCGTACGTGGCTGAATGGGTTGCTTGACCGGCGGGAAGGGCCACTTGGCGGCAGTTTTTGTATTCATGGTTGTCTCGCAATAGGTAGTAGCAGAAGCTGTTTTTAAAACCACTGTTTTTTTGAACAGCCAATGTAGGCACTGTACAAAACAACAGCCTGCCGCGCAAGCTTTTTTTACAAAAAAAATCGCCAGGCGGATGCCTGGCGATGTGGATCAGCATTGCACGCCCGCCGAGACTGCCCTCTGCAAGCACCCAACCGCTATTGCCGATTACTTATTGGGCTGAGGCGTAATGCGCAGGTAAGGGCGCACCTCCTTATAGCCTTTGGGAAACTTGGCCTTGAGTTCGGCTTCATCTTTAATGGACGGCACTATGATGCAGTCGTCGCCGTCTTCCCAGTTGACCGGTGTAGCCACGCTATGGCTGTCGGTAAGCTGCAAAGAATCTATGACACGCAGAATTTCATTGAAGTTGCGCCCGGTGCTCGCGGGGTAGGTGAGCGTCAGACGCACTTTTTTATTCGGATCGATAATGAACACCGAGCGCACGGTTGCGGTCGTGCTGGCGTTGGGATGGATCATGTCGTAGAGGTCGGAGACCTTGCGGTCGGCATCGGCCAGAATGGGGAAATTAACCTTGGTGTTCTGGGTGTCGTTGATGTCGTGTATCCACTCTTTGTGCGACTGTGCATCGTCGACAGAAACAGCAATAACCT
This sequence comes from Pusillimonas sp., assembly GCF_035515275.1. GTDB lineage: Bacteria > Pseudomonadota > Gammaproteobacteria > Burkholderiales > Burkholderiaceae_B > Pusillimonas. Next base: position 10,219 of record NZ_DATJBQ010000103.1, on the reverse strand, counting down.
TGACGTTACGCTTGGCGAACTCGTCGGCAAGCTTGGCGGTGTAGCCTAGTTCGGTCGTACACACTGGGGTAAAGTCGGCCGGGTGCGAAAACAACACACCCCAGTGGTCGCCCAGGTATTCATGAAATTTAATGGGGCCGATGTCGGAATCTTGTTCAAAGTCGGGGGCGGTGTCGCCCAGTCGCAAAGTAGCCATGTGAGTCTCTTCCTGAAAGGATGAAAAAAAACGAAGCCCATGCCGGTGAAACCGCCGCCGGAACGCATCAATTCATTGTGCCAGCTTCGACGACAGATATTAAATACCGTCTGTATATAACGTTATAAGCTAAAGCGAAGGCGTGCTGCAACCAGCCGGGTGGCGCAGATAATCAGCCTGCGTGTCGGTCGGTGTACTGGTCGGCATATCGAGCCATAACGGCGCCTTCGGTGATGGACTGCAGCAGTGCTGCCGCCCGAGGTAAAACCAACGCGCCATACATAATGCAAACGGCAAGCTTGCTGGCATAGAACGGGTCAGGATCGGCCTGCTGGAGCTTTTGCGAACACACCAGCGCGGCTCGCGCCATTTGCCAGCCGGCCAGCACCGTACCGGCCAACATAAGATAGGGCACACTGCCCATGAACGCAGCGCGGGGCGAGCCCGCTTGCGCGGCCATGTAGTCGACCGAATCCGAATACGCCTGCAGGCCCACACCAAAGTGTCGCGCCAGCAGCTGCAGACCCTCGCCGTGCGAGCCGCCCTGCTTTGCCGCAGCCTGCAGCTGCTTAAGGGTGGCAAGCATCTGTTCAAGCAAGGCCTGTGCTGTCCGGCCCTGGTCGCGCCAGGTCTTTCGGGCCAGCAGATCGTTGGCCTGTATGGCTGTTGTGCCCTCGTAGATGGGCAAAATACGGGCATCGCGCAAATACTGCGCAGCGCCGGTTTCTTCGATATAGCCCATGCCGCCATGAACCTGTACACCCAACGAAGCCACTTCAACCGCATTTTCGGTGCAAAAGCCTTTCACCACTGGAACCAGGTACTCGTGCACAGCCTGCTGGCGGGTGCGCTCGGCCTCGTCGGGATGATGACGGGAGAGATCGCAGGCCTTGGCCGCCATGGCCGCCAGCGCCCTGCCCGCGTCGGACAACGCCCGCATGGTCCAGAGCATGCGCTGAACATCGGGATGACAGTTGATGGGTTGCGGCCCCACAAGGGGTTGCCCGGGGCTTTGACCCTGCAGGCGCTCGGCCGCGTAGGCCCACGCCTTTTGCGTGGCCCGCTCGGCAAGGGCAACCCCTTGCACCCCCACCGCAAACCTTGCCGCGTTCATCATGACAAACATGTATTGCAAGCCGCGGTTGGGCTCGCCCACCATATAGCCCACCGCACCCTCGCCCGCCTCGCCCTTGCCGGAACCATACAACATGACCGCCGTGGGGCTGGCATGGATACCTAGCTTGTGCTCAAGCGATGCGCACCAGACGTCGTTACGAGGGCCCAGTGAACCATCGGCAGCCACCAAAAACTTGGGGACGATGAAAAGTGAAATGCCCTTTACACCTTCGGGGGCGTCGGGCAAGCGCGCCAGCACAAGATGAACAATGTTTTCGGCCAGGTCGTGCTCGCCGAACGTGATGAAGATTTTCTGGCCGAACAGCCGATAGCTGCCGTCAGGCTGCGGAAGGGCCCGTGTTTTCAGCAATGAAAGGTCGGAACCGGCCTGCGGCTCGGTCAGGTTCATGGTGCCTGTCCAGCGACCTTCAATCAGGGCGGGAATATAAAGCGCCTGTTGCTCTGCATTGCCCACAGAAGCCAACGCCTCGATAACGCCGTCGGTGAGCAAGGGACAAAGTGAAAAGGCAAGGCTGGCGGCATTGATGTTTTCAACCGTTGCCGTGCCCACCAGTTTGGGAAAGCCTTGCCCACCGTGACTGGGGTCGTGCTGCAAACCTTGCCAGCCGCCCTGGGCGTATTGCCGGAAAGCCTGTTGAAAGTCCGGCGACGTAACAACGGCACCATCGAGCCAACGCGACGGCGAGGCGTCTGACGGCGCGTTCAGCGGTGCGATTTCAGATTCGACAAAACGGGCGCTTTCGGTCAGTACTGCTTGCACCAGATCGGGCGTGATGTCAGTGAATCCCGGCAGGCTCAATAGGGCCGGCAGGTCGGACAGGTCTTCGAGAACAAACCGGATATCGCGCAAAGGCGAGCTATAGCCCATGATGCCCCCAATGTCCGAAAGCGGGTGTCGCATGGCCGACGCCACAACGGCCGGCCATGCGCGTTAGCGTTACAGCGAGTTGGTCAGCTCGGGCACTGCCTGGAACAGGTCAGCAACCAGGCCGTAATCGGCAACACCAAAAATAGGCGCCTCGGCGTCTTTATTGATGGCCACAATGACCTTGGAGTCTTTCATGCCTGCCAGATGTTGAATGGCTCCCGAAATACCCACCGCCACATATAGATGCGGCGCAACGATTTTGCCGGTCTGCCCCACCTGCCAGTCGTTGGGCGCATAACCTGCGTCGACCGCGGCACGCGATGCGCCCAGGGCTGCGCCCAATTTGTCGGCAAGCGGCTCGAGCAGCTTGAAGTTCTCGGCGCTGCCCATGCCGCGACCCCCCGAAACCACTACCGTAGCGCCGGCCAGCTCGGGACGATCGCTTTTTGCCACCTCGCGGCCCACAAAAGACGACAGGCCCGAGTCGGCCACGGCTTCGATGGTTTCGATTGCGGCCTGACCGCCCTCGGCAGCGACCGGATCAAAAGCCGTGGTGCGAACGGTGATGACCTTGACCGGATCGGGCGACTGTACAGTGGCAATGGCGTTGCCGGCATAGATGGGGCGTTGGAACGTGTCGGGAGCATCGACGGCCAAAATATCGGAAATCTGAGCGACATCGAGTTTGGCCGCCACGCGGGGGGCAACGTTCTTGCCTTCGGCAGTGGCGGCAAACAATATATGGCTGTAACCCGACGCCACAGCCAGCACCTGGGCCGCAACATTCTCGGCCAGGTGATCGGCCAGAGCCGCACCGTCGGCCAGCAGCACTTTACTGACACCGGCCACTTTGGCCCCCTGCTCGGCGATGGCCTGCACGCCCTCACCCGCTACCAGCAGGTGAACATCGCCGCCGATTTTTTGCGCGGCTGCCACAGCGTTAAGCGTTGCGCCCCTAAGCTGGGCTTTATCGTGTTCTGCAATGACAAGTATCGACATGATTAAATTACCTTTGCTTCATTCTTGAGTTTGTCGACCAAAGCGGCTACGTCGGGCACCATGACACCGGCCGAACGAGCCGGCGGCTCGGACACCTTGAGTGTCTTGAGGCGGGGAGCCGCATCAACGCCAAGTTCTTCGGGCGTGGTGGTTTCCAGGGGCTTTTTCTTGGCCTTCATGATGTTGGGCAGCGTGACGTAGCGCGGCTCGTTCAAGCGCAGGTCGGTCGTGATGATTGCGGGCAGCTTGATCGACAAGGTTTCAAGACCGCCGTCGATTTCGCGCGTGACCGTCGCAGTGTCGCCCGAGACCTCGATCTTGCTGGCGAAAGTGGCTTGCGGCCAGTCGAGCAGCGCAGCCAGCATCTGACCGGTTTGGTTGGCGTCGTCATCGATGGCCTGCTTGCCCAGGATGACCAATTGGGGTTGCTCTTTATCGACCACGGCCTTTAGCAGCTTGGCTACCGCCAGCGGCTGCAGTTGAGCGTCGGTCTGAACCAGGATGGAGCGATCGGCGCCGATAGCCATGGCGGTGCGCAGCGTTTCTTGACATTGTGCAGTGCCACAAGAAACAGCCACAACCTCGGTTGCGACAGACTTTTCCTTAAGACGCGTGGCCTCTTCGACGGCGATTTCATCGAACGGGTTCATGGACATTTTCACGTTGGCGATGTCCACATCGCTTTGATCCGACTTGACGCGCACCTTGACGTTGTAATCAACCACACGCTTGACGGGTATCAATACCTTCATCGAGCATTTCCTCCGGAATATGAAATGGGAATTCTGTTTTAATGCCGCGAGCACCGGTTCGGTTACCCGCCGGCAGACGACCGTAATCGAGGTAATACCGCATTCTACAGCTTTGCCAATGCTTTGATGTGCGCTGCAACACTGCGTCCCAAAGCCGAGGGGTCGTAACCGCCTTCAAGAAAACTGACGATACGCCCCTGTGCGGTTCGATCGGCCAGATCAACGAGCTTTTCGGTGATCCATGCGTAGTCGGCTTCGACCATATCGAGCTGGGCGAGCTCGTCTTCGCGGTGGCCGTCGAAGCCCGCAGAAACAAAGATGAACTCGGGCGCAAATGCCTCGAGACGAGGCATCCAGCCCGACTCAACGATGTTGTGCAGCAGGTTGATGTCGGCATGCGGGGGAACCGGTACGTTAAGCATGTTTGCAGCGGGATGTTCAGGGTATACATTGGGAAATAGCGGGTGCTGAAAAAAACTGCACATCAGTACGCGCTCGTCTCCCTCGAAAATTTCGGCAGTTCCATTGCCATGATGCACGTCGAAATCAATGATCGCTATCCGTTTTAACCCGTATTTTTTAAGCGTGTACGCTACAGTTATGGCCAGATTGTTAAAAAAACAGAATCCCATGGCCCGATCCAGGCCGGCGTGATGGCCCGGCGGACGCACCGAGCAGAACGCCGTCTGAGCCTGGCCGGCCATGATGGCGTCAACCGCAACAATACCCGCACCTGCCGCCGCGTACGCGGCATCCAGCGTAAATGGGTTCATCAAAGTATCGAGATCGATTTCGGCATATCCCTGGGCAGGCGATTTACTGCGCAGCTCTTCGAGCAAAGATGGAGTGTGCACACGTAAAATATCTTCGTCTCGGGCCGGTACGGCCTCGCGTGCTGCCAGAAGGCTGAACAGGCCGCTTGCGATGAGCCGGTCGTTGATGGCGTCAAGTCGATGAGGGCTTTCGGGATGCCACTGGCCCATCTCATGCAAGTGACAGTCGGGGTGAGTAATATAGAGGGTCTGCATAAGGAGGATTATGTTCAAACCCGTCCGTGTTTTGCAAGTCGCTGCAGCCTTGCTGCTTGGCGGCTGCGCCTCAAGCCATACCGTTTCGCCCTCTCAAGCCTCCTTGCCCGCGCAGGCGGCGGCACAGGCCGCCGCGCCCGCCCTGACGCCCGCCCTCTCGCCCAAGCGCAGGCCGGCTCAATTCGGCGGTGGCGCCAACGACTTTACTGATGCGCAGGGCCGACTCAAGCCCGAAATTCAAACGTACGCCCAGCGTGTCTCTGGTGAACGCAGGCTACCCCTGGCCCATGTGCAGGCGTTGCTCGAAGATGCCCGCTACGACGCCAAGGCCGCCAACCTGATGTCGCCGACCAAAACGCGGGTACGCCGCAGTTGGGTCACCTACCGCGGCCGCTTCGTCGAGCCGGTGCGCATTCGAACAGGGCTTGAGTTTTGGGCGCAGCACCGTGCGACGCTCGACCAGGCCGCCACACGTTACGGCGTGCCGCCATCGATCATCGTGGCCATTATCGGCGTCGAAACCGTGTACGGACGCTACACGGGCAGCTTTTCGGTACTGGACGCCATTGCCACCCTGGCCTTTCGCTACCCCGACCCCGACCGACCCGACCGAACCAAACTTTTTCAGGACCAGCTTGCCGACCTGATCGAACTGGATCATGACGGCGTGCTCGACGCCCGCGAGGCAACGGGTTCATTTGCCGGGGCCATGGGCTTGCCTCAGTTCATGCCGGGCAGCCTCAAGCGTTTTGCGGTCGACGGCGACGGCGATCGCGACATCAATCTGGGCGCCAGCCCCGAAGACGCCATTATGTCGGTGGCCAACTTCCTGGTGGAGCACGGCTGGCAACGCGGCCTGCCGGTCTTTGCACCCGTGACCCTGCCCGGGGACACGAAGCCATTGGTTCATGGCGGACTCGAACCTGTTTACGATTGGGAACAGCTTAAAACATACGGCGCGTCCGCTTTAAAAACAGCGTCGGGCAGCGGCACAAGCGAGCTCTGGAAGCAGCACAAGCTGGGTATCGTCGACCTGGTGGACGAACCGCGCAAACAGGTTGAATACCGTAGCGGAACGCCCAATTTCTTTGCCATCACCCATTACAACCGAAGCTATTTTTATGCTGCGTCGGTTGCAGACCTGGCAGACGAACTGGCCTCGCGCATAGGTTACGGCGGGCCCAACTAGGCCATTTGAAACGAATCAGGCCAAGCAAACGGCCTTATCAGGCGGTGTCGACGGTGGTACTCTAAAAGGCCGTCCAGCTCGTTTGGGCACCCTACCCCAGAGCCAATGTCGACACCCATATCCTCTGCAGCGCGTGCCGATCAGCAAACCCATTCGGGTCGCGCTACCGCCTTGCCCACAGATACTGCACACGACACCGAACGCGCCAAGCTTACCAGCGGGCTGCTGGCCCAACCGGCTCGGGTGGCTCCCAAGTATCTATACGATACGTTGGGCTCAAAGCTTTTCGAGGCACTGTGCCTGCTGCCCGAGTACTATCCCACGCGAACAGAAGCCGCCATTGTGTGCGAGCACCTCGACGAAATCGCCGACGCGGCTGGCCCATACGGCACCCTTATAGACCTGGGCGCCGGAAACTGCGCCAAGGCTGAGCGACTTTTTGACGCGCTCAAACCCGATCATTACGTGGCAGTGGATATCTCGGCCGATTTTCTGCACACGGCTTTGAACCGCCTTCGTGCAAGCCACCCCAACATCCACATGACGGCGCTGGGCCAAGACTTCTCGCACGGGTTGCAATTGCCGGACACGGTTCCTGCCAACGGGCGCCTGTTCTTTTATCCGGGCTCGTCGCTGGGCAACTTTGCGCCGCCTGATGCTTGCCGCTTTTTGGGCGACTTGCGTCAAAACGGGGGAGACGATTCAGCATTGTTGCTGGGCGTGGACCTGGTCAAGGACGCGAAGGTGCTCAATGCCGCCTACGACGACGAACTAGGCGTGACCAGCGCCTTCAACTTAAACCTCCTACGCCATGTCAATCGAACCTTGCATGCCAACTTCGACGTGCGCGACTGGCGCCACGTGTCGTTCTTCAATGAGACAGAAAGCCGGGTCGAGATGCATTTGCAAGCGCGACGCAGCGTTGATGTCTGCTGGGAGAATACGCGTCGGCATTTTGACGAAGGCGAACGCATACACACAGAAAACAGCTACAAATACACCCGGGCCTCATTGAACAAGCTATTGCAACAGGCCGGCTGGCATCCGTCCGTGTACTGGACCGACGAAGACGACAAATTTGCAGTCGTACATGCGCAAGCAAGTTTGCCCGCGCCGCGCGGCCAGGGGGCTCGGGCATGAGCTTGTCCGGCACCTTGCTGTCGCGCTTTGAAAACATTCGGCGCGCAACCACGATGCTGACCGAGCCGCTGAGCGACGAAGACTGCTGCGTGCAATCCATGACCGACGCCAGCCCCGTCAAATGGCATCTGGCCCACACCACCTGGTTTTTCGAAACCTTTGTACTCGAACGTTTCGAGCCGGCCTTCCAGCCCTTCAACGGCGATTTTCGCATGCTGTACAACTCGTACTACAACAGCATCGGAGAACAATACCCCCGCTCGCGGCGCGGGCTGATCACGCGCCCCAGCATGGACGAGGTGCATGAGTATCGTAACGACATCAATGCACGCGTGGCATCACTGATACTGATCGCTGCCGCCCCTGCAGGTGAGCCCAGACCCGAGATCGAGCAACTGATCGAGCTGGGACTGCAGCACGAGCAGCAACATCAGGAACTGATCCTGACCGACCTGAAGCACCTGCTCTGGCACAACCCCCTGCGTCCGGCATATTGCAGCCAAGCTACGGTCGAAGCCGCCACCCAGCCCCTGCACTGGCCGACTTTCGAAGGCGGGCTTATTGAAATCGGCAGCCAGGCCGATAGTTTCTGTTATGACAACGAGCTGCCGCGGCACAAGCAGTTTCTTGAGCCCTATGCCCTGGGCTCCAGGCTGATCACCAATGCAGAGTACCTGGCTTTCATGAATGCAGGCGGGTACCAAAACCCCTCGTTATGGCTCTCGGAAGGCTGGGCCTGGCTGAAAGGCGAGCCCGTCGCCATAGCCCACCCGCTTTACTGGCAAGAGACCGACGGCGCCTGGCAAGAGTTCACCCTGCACGGCCTGCTGCCCTTGAACCCTGAACAAGCGGCTATTCATCTTTCGTACTACGAGGCTGACGCCTATGCACGCTGGGCCGGCGCCAGGCTGCCCACCGAAGCCGAATGGGAGAACGCCGCCGCGCCACCCGCACAAGGGTCATCTGACGGCACACCCGCCGATGCCCCGCAACTGGAACAGTTGTTTGATACCGCATGGCAATGGACCAGCAGCAGCTACGCGCCTTACCCGGGCTTCAAGCCGCCATCAGGCGCCATTGGCGAATACAACGGCAAGTTCATGGTGAACCAATATGTGCTGCGCGGCGGCTCTTGTGTCACACCGCCGGATCACAGCCGAGCCACCTATCGAAATTTTTTTCCCAGCCACGCCCGCTGGCAGTACACAGGGCTAAGGCTGGCTCGTTCGTTGTAGTTTCTAGTTGAAGACGCCGGTGGACAAATAACGGTCACCCCGGTCGCAAACGATGAAAGCAATGGTGGCGTTCTGCACGCGCTCGGCCACCCGCAAGGCCGCCACCAGGGCTCCGGCCGACGAAATGCCCGCGAAGATGCCTTCTTCGGCCGCCATGCGGCGGGCCATTTCTTCGGCCTCTTCCTGGCCGATATATTCGAAATGGTCGACTTGCTCGGGGTGGTAGATTTTAGGCTGATACGCTTCAGGCCATTTTCGTATCCCCGGAATCGACGCGCCTTCGGCAGGCTGCGCACCCACAACCTGAATGGCAGCATTTTGCCCGCGTAAATAGCTTCCGACACCCATGATGGTGCCAGTGGTGCCCATGGCACTGACAAAATGGGTGAGTTCACCGCTGGTTTGCCGCCAAAGCTCGGGGCCGGTGCCCTCGATGTGCGCCTGAGTGTTGTCGGGGTTGGCAAACTGATCAAGCACCTTGCCCTTGCCTTCGGCCTGCATGGCGCTGGCCAGGTCGCGCGCGTACTCCATGCCACCCTTGTCAGCAGGCGTAAGTATCAGTTGGGCCCCGTACGCTGTCATGGAGGCGCGGCGCTCGAGTGACAGGTTGTCGGGCATGATCAGTATCATCTTGTAGCCGCGCACCGCGGCCACCATGGCCAGTGCAATGCCTGTATTGCCGCTGGTGGCTTCAATAAGCGTGTCGCCCGGCTTGATCTCGCCGCGCGCTTCGGCGCGGCGGATCATGGAATTGGCGGCGCGATCTTTGACCGACCCCGCGGGGTTGTTGCCTTCGAGCTTGGCAAGAATAACGTTGCCCCGGTCTTCGCCCAACGGGCCCGGAATGCGTTGCAGTTGCACCAAGGGCGTTTCGCCTATGGTTTGTTCGATGGTCTGGTATTGTTTCATGCGCAAATCATACACCCAACCCATCTATCAGTGCTCCGTCGGGGGCGCCTCCATCGCTACGTTCAAAGCCCACTCTAGCGGCGATGACGGGCGGCTGCCCTGGGGGCTTAACGACCCGCCTTGCGTGGGGGCGCTGCAGTCGGCTTGGCCTCAGCACTACGTGATTCGCCCACCGTCAGCCCCGCGGCCTGAAGCGCCCGCGCCTTCTTGGGCCCTATGCCCTTGACCCGCTCGGCCAGGTCGTCGAATGACTCGAAACTGCCGCCCCGCGTTCGCTCGTCGATAATGATCTGCGCGGTTTTCGGGCCGATTCCAGTGATGCTTTCCAGTTGCTGGGCCGATGCACTGTTTACGTTAACCGCCCAGGCGGTGGGCAGTGCAAGTGCCATCGCCAGCCCCACCACAGCCCCTGCCGCCTTCCGGTAGCAGGCCGGCCATCGGGCCACCGCCCATGCCAGGCGCCTTGACACCGGAGCACGGCCACGACGTCGCACGAGGCGCCCTGATCGCGGATAACGAGCAGGCTTGCGGCCAGGCTCGACGTCGTTTGAAACGGGCGCTACTGCCGGCCTGGCGCTATTTTGAGGTATGTCGTTGTCGGGCGGATTGTTGTCATTCGCAGCGCGCGCAGGCGGCTCGGACAAGGGCCGGGCAACGGTGGATTGTGTGAAAGGGTTCATGGCGACCTCCGAAATGGTGAACGGAAAGACGGGCCCTGGATGTGGGCCGATCAAGGTCAATGATGCGGGTGGCTGTCTTGGAAGGC
>NZ_DATJBQ010000102.1:0-15538 GCF_035515275.1 Pusillimonas sp. | reverse complement strand
CGCCGGAAGACTGGGCTTCTTGCGCCTGCGCGGGCGCCACAACCGCTGCCACGCTGACAAGGCCGGCCATTACCGCCGGTACAACAGTACGAATACGAAAAGACATGCCTGGCTCCTGAATTGCATGTCTTCATGATAACGCGTTGGAACGCGAATACGCAGGAACAGCGGACGCCATGACACTGCTACCAGCGCACGATAAGAATTTTGTGTGCGCTGGTTGCAAGTGTTGCCAAGTTACAGCACGTACCTGGCCAAGTCTTCGCGGTTGGCTGTTTCTTCCAGCTTGTCGTTCACGTAGGCGGCGTCGATGGTTACGGTTTGGCCGCTGTTGGCGGTGGCGTCGAACGACAAATCTTCAAGCAAGCGCTCCATTACCGTGTACAGGCGGCGCGCGCCGATGTTCTCGGTGGTTTCGTTGACACTGAAAGCCAGTTCGGCCAGGCGCCGTATGCCCTCTTGGGTAAAGTCGAGCTTGACGTCCTCGGTTTCCATCAGGGCCCGATACTGCTTGGTCAACGAGGCATCGGTGGCGGAAAGAATCTGCACGAAGTCGTCGGCGGTTAGTGAATCGAGCTCGACCCGTATGGGAAAGCGGCCCTGCAGTTCAGGGATCAGGTCGGAGGGCTTGGAAAGGTGAAACGCGCCCGAAGCAATGAACAGAATATGGTCGGTACGCACCACGCCGTATTTGGTGTTGACGGCCGTACCTTCAACCAGGGGCAGCAGGTCGCGCTGCACCCCTTGGCGCGAAACCTCGCCACTGCTGTTTTCTTGACGGGTGGTGATTTTGTCGATTTCGTCCAGAAACACGATGCCGTTTTGCTCGGCGTTGTTGACGGCGACGGTGCGCAGGTCTTCTTCGTTGATGCGCCGCGAGGCTTCTTCTTCAACCAGCAGCTTGAAGGCTTCTTTAACGGTCAGTTTGCGGCTTTTGGTCTTGTCGCGGCCCAGGCCGGCGAACATGCCGCGCAACTGCTCGGTCATTTCCTCCATGCCGGGGGGCGCCATGATTTCCATCTGTGGCATGGGTTGGGCCACGTCGATCTCGATCATGGTGTCGTCCAGGCGGCCCTCGCGCAGGCGCTTGCGAAAGGTTTGACGGGTGCTGTTCTCTTCGCGTTCGGGTTCGCCCTGGGCGTTGCGTGCGGGGGTCAGCAGCACATCCAGAATGCGGTCTTCGGCGGCGTCTTCGGCCTGGGTGCGCACGCGGCGCATTTCCACTTCGCGCGTTTGCTTGATGGAAATTTCGACCAGGTCGCGAATAATGGTGTCGACGTCGCGGCCCACATAACCCACTTCGGTGAACTTGGTGGCTTCTATTTTTATGAAGGGCGCATTGGCCAGCTTGGCCAGGCGGCGGGCGATTTCAGTCTTGCCCACGCCGGTGGGCCCGATCATAAGAATGTTCTTGGGAACGATTTCGTTGCGCAGGGGGGCGGGCACCTGCTGGCGGCGCCAGCGGTTGCGCAGCGCCACGGCGACCGAGCGTTTGGCGCGGTTCTGCCCGACAATGTTTTTGTCGAGCTCCGAGACGATTTCGCCGGGGGTCATGTTTGTTGCAGACATGTTTGAACTCTATTAAAAGTTAGGTCGGTACGCGCGTCGTCGCCACACTGTTGGCATTAAGGTAGCGCTGTTAAGTGCACCTGCGCCTGTCAAAATGCGTGAGCGGCTCGCGATAAACACCAAGGGCGGGTATGGACCACGGGCTTGTATGCCCAAGGCTGCCAAAGCAACCCAGAAGGGCCTGTGCCCGCCTAAGGGGCTTTCGCAATAGGCTTACAACGTTTCTACAATGTGATTCTGATTGGTGTAAATGCACAGCTCGCCGGCGATTTCCAGCGATTTTTTTACGATGTCGGCGGGGGGCAGATCGGTGTGCTGCAGCAGGGCCAGCGCGGCCGACTGGGCGTAGGCGCCGCCCGAGCCGATGGCGGCCAGGCCGTGTTCGGGCTCAAGTACGTCGCCGTTGCCGGTAAGCACTAAAGAGTGTTCGTGGTCGGCCACAATAAGCATGGCTTCCAGGCGGCGCAGCACCCGGTCGGTGCGCCAGTCGCGCGTAAGCTCTACGGCTGCGCGCAGCAGGTTGCCTTGGTGTTTTTCAAGCTTGGCTTCGAATCGTTCTTGAAGCGTGAAGGCGTCGGCGGTGGCGCCGGCAAAACCGGCCAGCACTTTGTCGTGGTAAAGGCGGCGAATTTTACGTGCCGTGCCCTTGAAAACGATATTGCCCAGCGTAACCTGCCCGTCGCCGCCAATGGCAACCTGGTCGCCCCGACGAACACAAATAATGGTGGTGGCGTGAAATTGTTCCATGAATCCTTCCTGTGAGGCTTGTAGATAAGGGCGGAAGGCTGGAATTCAAGGGTGCGCGAGCCTACTCTGGATACTGTTGTCGCGCGTGCAAGATGTTAATTATTTCGATATCAGTCGCCGTAACCCGGTAAACAATAATGTAATTTGGATGCGCGACGATTTCGCGTGTGCCTGATACGCGCCCATTTCTATATAAATAAGGGTGTTCGGCCACCGGCAGCACGGCACTTTCGATAAGTTGCCGAATATTTCTTGCAGCCTGAGGGCTGCGCTCGGAGATGTAGCTTAGGATCTGGGCCAGATCGTTAACAGCCGAAGGTAACCAGGCAATTTTCAACACAGCCCTACGCGTTTGGCGTGTCGGGTTCGCTTGATGCGTTGTGACGATTTTCGGCGTTTTGAATAATGGCGTCCATCTGGGCCATTACTTGATCGTGAGGAATACTGGGGCCTGGGTTGGCCAGACTTGCCTGCACCTTGGCACGAAACCAACGGTCATGGCTATTGGCTTGTTCTTGGGTTTCGAATTCTGAAACGATAGGAGAGAGGGCAACGCTCATGGCAAGGCTCCTTGTTGATACCTAAGTGTAAGGCACTTGGCGTGAAGCTGCGAGGCGACGTGGCTGAAAAGGACCATGCCCCGGATCGGGGCATGTTGTTACTTGCTTCGGGTTAATCGCCGTAGAGTTTCTGGCGCATTTCGCGGCGCTCTTGGGCTTCGAGCGACAAGTTGGCGGTGGGGCGGGCCAGCAGACGTTGCAGGCCGATGGGCTCGCCGGTTTCTTCGCACCAGCCGTATTCGCCCGACTCGATCATCGCCAGCGATTGCTGCACTTTTTTAAGCAGCTTGCGTTCGCGGTCGCGGGTGCGAAGCTCGAGCGCGTGCTCTTCTTCGATGGTGGCGCGGTCGGCCGGGTCGGGAACGAACTGCGTTTCGCGCAGGTTCTCGGTGGTGGCGTCGGCGTTGTTAAGAATTTCTTGTTCGAGCTCTTTAAGCCGGTTGCGGAAGAACTCGAGCTGAGCCTCGTTCATGTAGTCGGACTCAGGCATTGCCAGAAGCTCTTTTTCGGTGAGCAAATGGCCCGGAGATTTATTGGCTGACGATTTTGTGGCCATGGTCTACCTCTTGTAGTAGTGAGTCGGCTCTCATAACTCGAGCGAACTTTCGGTTATGGGATAAGGCACTGTTCAAGCCCCTGGGTGAAAATTTCCTGGGGAAGTTTTCGGCCGATAAATACCATCTTAGTATTGGGCTTTTCGTTGGCAAGCCAGGGTTTGCCCGGCTCTGCGCCCATCATCATGTGCACGCCCTGAAACAGCAGGCGGCGCTTGCTGCCTTTTAAATACAAAATGCCTTTGTAGCGAAGCAGGTCTTCGCCGTACACCTGCACGATGCCGCCCAGAAAGTTTTCGAGGCGGTCGGGGTCGAACGGACGGTTAGAGCGGAACACAAAGGCACCGATTTCATCGTTGTGATGATGGTGGTGATGTTCGTGGCCGCAACCGGGGCCGCAATCGCCCTCGTGGTCGTGCCCATGGTCGTGGCCATGCTGATGCCCGTGGTCGTGCGCGGCGTCGGGGTGCTGCTCGGCCAGAAACTGGGGGTCGATGTCGAGGATGGTGTTCAGGTTGAAGCCGCTTACGTCGAGCAGCGACTTGATGTCGGCCTCGCCGAAATGCACCGGCGTGATGGGCGCGCGCGGGTTAATGTGCACCAGGCGCGAGCGCAGTGCCTCGTAGTCGGCTTCGTTGACCAGGTCTTTCTTGGAAACCAGAATAATGTCGGCAAAGCCCACTTGCTTTTGGGCTTCGTCTTGTTTGTCCAGGGTTTCCATGCCGTGCTTGGCATCGACCACCGTAATCACGGCGTCGAGCCGATAGTACTGGGCAATGTCGTCGTCCATGAAAAACGTTTGGCATACCGGGCCGGGGTTGGCCATGCCGGTGGTTTCAAGAATGACGCGGTCGAACTTGATTTGGCCCGATTCGCGCTGCGCGCGCAGCTCGGACAAAGCACGCTGCAGGTCGCCCCGAATAGTGCAGCACACGCAGCCGTTGCTAAGCTCAATGATTTGCTCGTCGCGCTCTTGGACCAGCAGTTCGTTGTCGATGCTTTCGGGCCCGAACTCGTTTTCAATGACGGCAATTTTCTGGCCGTGCTGTTCAGACAGAATGCGCTTAAGCAGCGTGGTTTTGCCCGCGCCCAAGAAGCCGGTAAGTATCGTAACCGGAACCATTTTGTCTAAACCCGATGCCATGTTGACGCTCAAAAAAAATCGTACAGCATGCGATTACAGCACAGCCCGACCAGAAGAGCAAACATCGGGCCAAGGTAAGCAGATTCGGATGAAAAGCCTTGTAACACAGTGAGTTAGGCGAGCTGCAGTCTGCCTGCGGCCAACCGGGCGGCACGGATGCCGATGTGCGTTTTAATGCCGATGCTCGTGTGCCGACCGAGTTTCGCCGTGAGCCTGCGCATGACAGGCATTGCACAGGGCCCGCAGTTCGGTTTCGTGGTGGCCCAGCACAAACCCCGCCGCAGCCACTTTGCGTGCCAGTTGCTTGCTTAGCGCCGGGTCGCTGAACTCGGCCACCGCGCCGCAACCGGTACAGATAACCAGCAGGTCGTGGGGTTCGCCGCCTGCATCCAGGCAGGCTGACCAGGCATTGACCGCATCGAGACGATGGATAAGGCCTTCTTCGATCAGGAAGTCGAGCGCGCGGTATACCGTGGGCGGCGCTGCGCCCGGGTGGATGCGCCGGATTTCATCGAGCAGATCGTAGGCTTTGACGCTGCGGCCTTGCTCGAGAAGAATTTGAAGCACTTGGCGCCGAATGGGCGTAAGACGCTTGCCGCGTTCGCGGCAAAGCGTTTCGGCGGTGGCCAATTGGGCCTGAATAGAGGTGCGCTTTGAGCTTGTGTCTGCAGCCATGTCAAGATAGAAGCGTGCCCATCTATAAAAGATAAAGGGGCGGGCCTGTTTAAGTACAACATGCAATAACGGTTCGGCGTAACGAACAGGCGTCAGAAATGTTATAACATAACGACTCTTCGTGGGCGGCGCGGTGTACCGCATAGTAGCGCGGATGCCCAATTTTTTATTTCTGATTATGCACCCCTTTTCCCTGTTCTCGCGCCGCTCGGCGGCTTACCGAGGGTCAGCCTTGCTGGCCTCCTCGTGGGGACGGGTGCTGCGCATGTTGTTGGCGGTAGTGTTTCTATGGGCGCTTACCGGCTGGGCGATGGGCTGGTGGTAAAAGAAATGGTCATCGAGCTGGACGACGTTTCGCTGGGCTGGCGCGGCGGGGTTGCGGTGCGCGGGGTTTCGGGCGGTTTTCGCCGCGGCTCGTTGACTGCGGTCTTCGGCCCAAACGGGGCGGGCAAGTCTACCTTGCTGAAAGGTATTGTGGGCCTGCTTAACCCGCTGAAAGGCCGTATCTCTTTGGCCGATGACCCGCGCCGCGGTCTGGCTTTTTTGCCCCAGGCCAACGAGCTTGACCGCAGTTTTCCCATTACGGTGTACGACCTGGTGGCCATGGGTGCCTGGCGCCGAGTGGGTGCCTGGGGGCGTTTTACGGCCGAAGAGCACGAGCGGATTGAGCGCGCGCTGGAAGCCGTGCATTTGTCAGACTTTCGCCAGCGCATTATTGGCACGCTTTCGGGCGGTCAGCTGCAGCGCGCCCTGTTTGCCCGACTTTTGCTGCACGATGCTCACACCTTGTTGTTGGATGAGCCTTTTGCCGCCGTCGACCGCGACACCACCGAAGACCTGATGAAACTGCTGGCCACCTGGCACGACGAAGGGCGGACCGTGGTGGTGGTGCTGCACGACCTTGAAATGGTGCGCGCCCATTTTCCTGAAACGCTATTGCTGGCCGGCCAGACGGTGGCATGGGGTAAGACGGCAAGCGTGCTGACGCCCGAGAACCTGCACCTGGCGCGGCATCTTTGTGCCGGAGACTTCTTATGAGAGGTGTCTCATGAACTGGGCATACGAATTTTTGCTGAGCCCCTTCATCGAATACGGCTTCATGCGTCGCGGCCTGGCCGGCTCATTGGCCCTGGCGTTTGCGGCGGGGCCACTGGGCGTGTTTTTGGTGTTGCGTCGCATGAGCCTGATGGGCGACGCCATGGCCCATGCCATTTTGCCCGGCGTGGCAGTGGGGTTTTTAACAGCGGGGCTATCGCTTAGCGCCATGACCATCGGCGGCATGGTTACCGGCATCGTCGTGGCCATGCTGGCCGGCCTGGTGGCGCGCGCCACGCCCTTGCGCGAAGACGCCAGTTTCGCCTCGTTTTACCTGATCTCGTTGGGTCTGGGTGTGTTGCTGGTGTCAATGCGCGGTTCCAACATGGACTTGATTCATGTCTTGTTCGGCACCGTGCTGGGGCTGGACGATGCCGCCCTGTTACTGGTTACCGCCGGTGCCAGCATTACCTTGCCCGCCTTGGCCCTGATTTACCGACCGCTGGTGGTCGAATGCCTGGATCCGGGCTTTTTAAGGGTGGAGCGCGGTCGAGGTTCGCTGATACACATGGTTTTCTTGCTGTTGCTGGTGCTTACTCTGGTGTCCGGCTTTCAGGTTCTGGGCACTTTAATGGTGGTTGGAATCATGATGCTGCCGGCTACCGCCGCCCGGTTCTGGGCGCGAACGGCCGGCCGCCAGATGGTGCTGGCGGCCGCAATCGGGTCCGTCTCTTCCTATGCCGGGCTCTTGCTGTCGTTTCAGACCAATGCTCCAGCGTCTTCCGCTATCATCCTTTCCGCCGGAACCGTCTACCTGCTTTCTATTGCAGTAGGGCCGTATGGCGGGTTGTTGCAGGCGGCTAGACACGCGTATGCTCGTCGGCGAAGACTGTCACAAACTGTGTCGCTATGAAACCGCATTCGCGCCGCGGAGTATTTGGCGCGTTACATTTCATGGAAATTCATTAATGTTGGTTCGAATGATGTCTCGCATGGGCATTAGCCGCGCCGCCCGGTTGCCGGCCTTTGCTTTCTTGGTCTTGAGCTTCTTTGCTGCGACCTGGTCCGTGGCCGCGTCCGGTAATAAGCCTCAACCTCTGCCCAAGCCCATGCCTGTCGTCGCCAGCTTTTCGGTACTGGGCGACATGGTGGCCGAAATTGGCGGCGACTACGTTAAAGTGACCAACATCATTGGCCTGGGCGGTGATGCCCATTCATTTGAACCCACACCCGAACAGGTACGCAGCTTGTCCAGTGCGCGAGTGCTTTTTATAAACGGCCTGGGCTTCGAAGCCTGGTTGCCCCGCCTGGTGGCATCGTCCAGTTTCAAGGGGTTGACCGTTGTAGCCTCTGACGGCGTCAAGCCCCGCAAGCTCGATTCGGACCATGCCGATCACGACGGCCACTCGCACGCCGGCGACATTGACCCGCACGCCTGGCAAAGCCTGACCAACGGCATGATCTATGCCCGCAATATCGCAGCCGGCCTGGCCAAAGCCGACCCCGCCCACGCCGCCGACTACACCGCCCGAGCCGGCCGCTATATAGAAGAAATGAAAAAGCTCGACGCCGAAGTGCGCCAGGCCTTGGGTCATATTTCGCCCGACAAACGCAAGGTGGTCGTGCCGCATGATTCGTTGGGCTATTTTGGCGCCGACTACGGAATACAGTTCATTCCCATTATGGGTATCTCCAACAAAGCCGAAGCCTCGGCCCGCGACGTCGCGGCTATAGTCGATCAAGTGCGCAAGATAGGCGGCGCAGCCGTGTTTCTGGAGAGCTCGGCCAACCCCAAAATGGCCGAACAGATCGCCCGAGAAACCGGCGCCAAAGTGGGCGGCACCCTGTACGTCGACACACTAAGCGAGTCTGACCAGCCCGCCGGCAGCTACCTGGGCATGTTCAAATGGAACGCCGGCCAACTGATCTACGTCTTAAAGCCCAACGGAAAATAGCACGTCCAAACCATCTACGTTGTAACGCCGAACGAAAAATGGCACGTCCAAATCACCCAATAATAAGGGTCCGGGCGGGCCTCCCTCATTTTGGACCTTCAGCGGCGCCGAATTTTTCAAGTTCAACGGCATATGAGGTTCCCAACTCACCTAATCAAAAGGGTCCGGGTGGGCCTCCCTCATTTTGGGCCTTCAGCCGCGCCGAATTTGTCAAGCTCGGCCGGGGGGCTTTCGGCGACAGCCTGTCCGAGCTCCGTAGCCGCGTAGCGGCTAAAGGGCGAGTTCTGCCGCCGCCCGGCCGAGCTTGAAAAATTCGGGTAGTTCCGCGAAGCGGAACCGCTGCTGCGGCCCAAAATGGGGGAGGCCCGCCCAGACCCGACTCAAGAACTCAAACACACGACCGCCCACACGACCGCCCACACGACCGCCCGAACAGACCGAACAGACGCGAACGATCAATCAGGCTTCCGCCCCGCCCGCGGATGCGCCCGGTCATAAACCGCCGCCAAATGCTGAAAATCCAGCCGCGTATAAATTTGCGTCGTAGAAATATTCGAATGCCCCAGCAGCTCTTGCACCGCCCGTAGATCTTGCGCCGACTGCAGCAAATGGCTGGCAAAACTATGCCGCAAGCTATGCGGATACACATTGACCGGCAAGCCCGCCAGCGTAGCCACCGCATTCAGCTGCCTCTGCACCACGCGCGGTGAAATACGTTTCCCGCGTGCGCCCAGAAAAAGCGCCGCGAACGAGTTCGGGTCCGTTTCAAGCGACGCATTACCGGCCAGATTCGGCCGCTCTTTCAGCCAGCGCTGCAAGGCATCTAGTGCCTGGCTGCCCAAGGGCACACTGCGTTTCTTACCGCCTTTGCCCAGTATGGTGGCCTCGCCCTCGTCAAGTTGAACCCAGCTTTGCGACTCATAATCGCCAGTGCGCACATACCGCCAGTCGAGGCTGACCAGCTCGGCCAAGCGTAGCCCACTCGAATACAACACCTCGAACATCGCCTGGTCACGACACTCGACCGGTGATTTCGGCGCCGGCAGGCCGGGCCTGTCGAGCAGCACCTGCGCCTGTTCAACCGATAAAGCCTTGGGCAAGCCGCGCGGCACTTTCGGGGCGCGCACCCCCGCCGCCGGGTTGTGCGACATACCCGACAAAGGCGCCCACCACTGAAAGAACCCGCGCCAGGCGGCCAGCGCCCGTGCCAGACTGCGCGGCGAATGCCCCTGCGCATGCAGGCGGGCCACGGCCTGACGTATATGGCTTTCAGTAAAAGCGTGTAGCGGCGTGTCTGGCTGCAGGCGAACCAGATGTTGAAGATCGCGCCTGTAGCCCTGCAAGGTATGTTTGGAATAGCGGCGGTTGCCGTGCAAATACCCTAACCATTGATCCATGGCCGCAGGCAGCACGGGCGCAGCGCCTTGATCGACGCTGTGCGCATTCATCGTTAAGCCGTCTCAGGCGCCACAGGCGAAGGCGCGCGCAGGCGGCACAGCCCCGCGCCGGCCAGGTCGCTGATCACGCCCAGAAAATCGGTGGCCATGTCTGTTGTGAAACGCTCGGGGTCGTCAGAGCCCAGCACCAGCAGGCCGAAAGACTCGGCCGAATCAGTGGGCCGCAACGCCACAATAGCCAGCGAAGCGGGCGGCGTGCCCAACCAGCCGGCCGCTTCTTGCCCTTGCAGCGGGCCGCAATACGGCGTGGCTAATTCGTTTGCATACTGGCGAATGCCGTCGGTCACGTCCTGGCCGAATTCGCTGTCGGCCATGGAAGGCGTGTTCCACAGGCGCAGGGCAATGCTTTGCAGGTCGAACAGGTCGCTTAAGCTGCGCACAATATGCCCGGGCAATTGCGCGGCGTTGTCTTCGGCCAGCATGCGGCAGCACCAGGCCCTTAACGTCTTGCTTATTTTTTCGTTGCCGGCGGCGTTGTGTATTAAGCCCGAAAGCTTCCACTCAAGATCTTTGGTCTTGGCGCGCAGGATCATGATCTGACGCTCGCCCAGCGAAATGGCACGCGTTTCGTGGGGGTGGGGCACCCGCAAGTTGGCAAACAGGTCGGCATGTTCCTGGAAAAACTGGGGGTTTTCTTGCAGGAACAATGCCACGTCGTCGGCGTTCAGGCTGGTGCTCATGTCTGGAATGCTTCCTTGAAAATTTTGGTTTGCTAAGTTGCGGCGGCGGGCGCCAGCGCGTCGATGTCGATTTGCCCGGTGAATACGCTAACGGCCGGGCCGCTCATGCGAAGCGCCGCGCCGTTCCAGGCCACGGTTAGCGGCCCACCGCGAGTATGGACCACCACCGGGCTGTCGAGCAAGCCGCGCCTTATACCCGCCACGGCGGCCGCGCAAGCGCCCGTGCCGCAGGCCAGGGTTTCGCCCGCGCCCCGTTCGTACACGCGCAACTTGATCGTGTGGCGGTCCAGCACCTGCATATAGCCCGCGTTTACGCGGTGAGCAAAGCGCGGGTGCGATTCAATCTGGGGCCCGGTTTGCGCAACCCGTGCCGCGTCAACGTCTTCGACCACCTGCACGGCATGCGGGTTGGAAATAGCCACCAAAGAAAGCTCGGCGCTTTCGCCGCCTTCCAGAGGCAGCGTCCATACAGTGTCTTGGGCCAATGGACGGGACGCCAGACCTTGCGCGTTGAACCCTACGTCTGCCGGCTCGAAGCGCGTGGCGCCCATGTCGACCGTGACCTCGCCCGAAGGCTCTTCGGTCAGGGTGATGAGTCCGGTGCAGATTTCAGCCCGCAGGGGGTTGCGGCGCGACAGCCCCTGCTCGTGCACGAAGCGCACAAAACAGCGCGCGCCGTTGCCGCAATGCTCAACCTCGCCGCCGTCGGCGTTGAAGATGCGATAGCGAAAGTCGGCCTCAGGGTGGTGCGGCGCTTCGACCAATAAAACCTGGTCGGCACCGATGCCAAAGTGACGGTCAGCCAGCGCGCGGGCGCGCTCGGGGGTCAGGTGTATGGCTTGGCGCACGCCGTCCAGCACAATAAAGTCGTTGCCGGCGCCCTGCATTTTGGTGAAGTTCCAGATCATGGCTTTCAATCAATCAATAGGGGCGCTCTTCACCCGGCGGGCGGGTCTTGAAGCGTCGGTGTACCCAATAGTACTGCGTGGGGTCGCGCTCTACCCAGGTTTCCAGCAACCGGTTCAGGCGGGCCGTGGCGTCTTCCAACGATTGCTCGCCCGGGAAGTCGGCAATGGGGGGCAGTACATCCACGTGGTAATGGCCGGTGTCAATATCAAGACGGCTGACAATAGGCACCACGGCCGCCTCCCAGGTTTTGGCAATTTGGGCGGTGGTAAGCAGCGTGGCGGCGGGCACGCCAAAAAACGGCACAAAGGCGGCGCCCTCGGTGCCCCAGTCCATATCGGGCAGGTAATACACCGGCACGCCCTTGCGCAACTGGCGGATCAGGCCGCGCACGCCGTCGCGGCGGCTGATTAAATGCACGGTGTTGAAGCGCCCGCGCCCTTCACGCACCAATTGGTCTACGTACGGGTCGCTTTGCGGCGTATACAGGGTGGCCGAAGTTTCAAGAAACAGCGTCAGGCGTGTGGCGGCGGCATCCAGCCCGATAAAGTGCGGAGCCAGCAAAATTATGGGGCGCTTGGCGTCGAGCAAGGCCTGCAAGTGCTGCAGCCCCTCGATGGAAATGGTGGCTTCAATGCGCTCGCGCGTGCCGAACCATAGCAGGCCGCGGTCAACCACCGACTGCGCCAACAGTTGAAAATGCGTGCGCAACCAGGCTTCGCGCTGCTGTTCGCTGTGTTGTGGAAAGCACAGCTTGAGGTTGGTGCGCACAATGTGCGCGCGCGAGCCCAGTATGCGCGGCGCAAGCCAGCCCAAGGCGCGGCCCCAGCGCAACCGTGTGCGGGTGGCGCAGCGGCCAAAGTACGAAAACACGCTGGTCAGCACGCGGGTTTTATAAAGCTTCATGCGTTGCCGTTCCTTCGTGCCCGGCGCCAGGCGGGGGCGGCGCGCCGGCGGGCGTTTTGTAGCGGTTGTAGCTCCATAGGTATTGCTCGGGAAAGCGGCGTATCAGGCTTTCCATGGTTGAATTGATTAAGGTGGCCTGTTCAAGTGGGTCGGTGGGAAAAGGGTCGGGCAGGCGCAGGTAATGTATACGCCAGCCTTTGCCGCGCGGCAGGCGTTCGCCGGCGGTAAGTATTACCGCCACCCCGGTTTGCGCGGCCAGTTTACCGGCCAGCGTCATGGTGTAGGCCGGGCGCCCAAAAAAAGGCGCCCACACGCCGTCGCCCTGGCTGGGCGCCTGGTCGGGCAGCATGCCCACGGCTTCGCCGCGCTTCAGGGCGCGCACGAATTCGCGTATGCCTTGCATATTGGCGGGAACGGCGCGCAAGGCTGAGGTATTGCGCGCGCTTTCCATGACCGGGGCCAGTACTTCTTTACGGGGCGGGCGGAACATGACCGTGATCGGCCCGTGCAGGGTCTGGTAGCGCCCGGCGATTTCAAAGCAGCCCAGGTGCGGCGTTAAATACAACACGCCGCGCCCTTCGGCCAGGGCTTGCTTTACCACCGTGTCGTCGTCGCAAATGGTTTTGGCCAGGCTTTGCTCGCTGCGCAGCCATACCTTGGGCAGCTCCATGATCATGGCGCCGGCCTGTGCGGCGGCGCGCCCGGCAAAGGCCGGGTCGGTGTAGCCCGCCTGGCGGGCGTTGGCTTGGATGCGCTGACGGTATTTGCCCGGTTTGGCGTAGGCAATGCGCCCCGCCACACGGCCTATGCCATGCAACAACGGCAGCGGCAGCCAGGCCAAAAAACGAAATACAGTCAACAGCATGAATGCTTATAACCCTTTTGTAAGTACTGAGAAAACGCCCAACACGCCATTTTCGCTTAAAATGCCAGGCATCGCTGAGTTAACCGACAACTTGTGGAGCGATGACGCCTTGGTTTTTTTACACGGCGTCTAAATACCGCTAAAGCGTCGCGCCCCGTATTGCAATACGTTCCAAGCCTGGGTGCAACGCGTTTCGTTCAACTTTAACGAGCCGTTTGCCGGCTTATAGGACGCATTCGCTGTGGTCAATAAAGACTTCCTCTTCACCTCTGAATCGGTCTCCGAAGGTCACCCCGACAAGGTCTCCGACCAAATCTCCGATTCCATTCTTGACGCCATTCTTACGCAAGACCCTTACGCCCGCGTTGCCGCTGAAACGCTGTGCAATACCGGTCTGGTCGTGCTGGCTGGCGAAATCACCACCACCGCCAACGTAGATTACATTCAGGTGGCGCGCGACACCATCAAGCGCATCGGCTACGACAACACCGACTACGGTATTGACTATAAAGGCTGCGCGGTGCTGGTGGCCTACGACAAGCAATCGCCCGACATCGCCAAAGGCGTCGACCGCAACCCCGAAGCCAATATGGACCAGGGCGCCGGCGACCAGGGCTTGATGTTCGGCTACGCTTGCGATGAAACGCCCGACTACATGCCCGCGCCCATTTGGTATTCGCACCGTCTGGTGCAGCGCCAGAGCGAACTGCGCAAAGACGGTCGCTTGCCCTGGCTGCGCCCCGACGCCAAGTCGCAGGTTACTTTCCGCTATGTCGACGGCAAGCCTGTCGAGGTCGACACGGTGGTGCTTTCCACTCAGCACTCGCCCGACATTTCGCAAGCCGACATTCGCGAAGCGGTCATTGAAGAAATCATCAAGCCCAGCTTCCCCGAAGGGCTGCTTACGGCTCAGACGAAATTCATGATCAACCCCACCGGTATTTTTGTCATCGGCGGGCCGCAGGGCGACTGCGGGCTGACCGGCCGCAAGATTATCGTCGACACCTACGGCGGCGCGTGCCCACACGGCGGCGGCGCGTTCTCGGGCAAAGATCCTTCCAAGGTCGACCGCTCGGCTGCCTATGCCGCGCGTTACGTGGCCAAGAATATTGTGGCGGCCGGTTTGGCCAGCCAGTGCCAGGTGCAGATCAGCTACGCCATCGGCGTGGCCGAGCCCATCAACATCACGGTCAACACCAATGGCACGGGTGTCATTTCCGACGACAAGATCGCCATGCTGGTGCGCGAGCATTTCGACCTTCGTCCGAAGGGCATTATCAATATGCTCGACCTGTTGCGTCCCATCTACGCAAAAACGGCTGCCTATGGTCACTTTGGCCGTGCCGAGCCGGAGTTTTCGTGGGAAGCCACTGACAAGGTGCAGGTACTTAAGAAAGCGGCCTGATCGCCGGCTGCTTTGCTCTGGGCCGTGTTGTTCCGGCCCGGGGTTGTTTTTCCCGACATTGCTGTCGGGCTCTGGGCCCCCGGCTTCACCTGGCCGGGGCGGCCTTGTCGGCGATTCTGCACGCAGGCCGTGCACGAATTTAGGAGCTTTTATGGCCGACAGCGGCAATCACGATTCGCCCGATTCTTCGAAGCGCGATCCTTCATACAATTCAAACGACGACCCCACGTACAACCCGAACGACCGCGATTCGCCCTGCGTGGCGGTGTGCTCGACGCTTTATGACGATGTTTGCCGGGGGTGTGGGCGAACGGTGATGGAAGTGGCGAATTGGGTGTTTTTCTCGGAAACCGAGAAACGCGCGGTGTGGGACCGTATTCTTTCTGAAGGCTACCCGCGGCGGAATAACTAGTTCCGTATTCGACGGCGTCGCTTCGGGGTCTATTTCGTTGTTGTGCCTTTCGCCTGCGCGTGGCGTTGCTGGTTCTTAATGTGGCGTTGCTTGCTCTTAAGGCCCCGATATAAGGGGGGTCGGAGATGCCGGCCGACCCCCAGAAATTAACCCGAGTGCGCGCGCTTGCCGGGATTTTTCTTGTGGTGGGTATGCGCGCCACGCTCCAGGCTCACACGTTGGCCGCGGCCTTGTGTTCTAGCGCTCATGCCCTTGGGGGCGGCGGGAGCGGGAGTGCGCTTGCGGTCGGCTTCAGTAACGATTTTGTTGCCCATGGAAATCTCTCCAGTTTGATAAAGCTAGCTATTGTTCCACATTCGCTCGGTTTATTCTCGACAGCAGGAAACAGGCAGAGGCTATGCCCGGCAATTCCTTGATTTGGCTACTACTACATGTCTACATCAGAACCAACTGTCTTTTTACTTATTGTCGTGTTTGTTCTGGTCCTTCTCGCCAGAAACTGGCTGAAGGGGCGCCAACCAAAGCGCGCCTGGAAATCGACATTGACACTGCAGCAATACTTGCAGCAGCACCCAAAATGCAAAACCGACAAGGGCATCAAATGTTGCGTCTGCGGTTCAACAAGCATTCAAAACCAGGGCCTTCGATCCAATAAAGACCCCGATCGA
>NZ_DATJBQ010000101.1:0-4704 GCF_035515275.1 Pusillimonas sp. | reverse complement strand
GCTGATGACCGGTATTCGACCGGTTCGTCGCATTCGTTGTGGCAAGTTTTTGCCATAACGGAAAGGGCAGAACTCGCCTACAGTTGAAGAAGCCCACTCAGAACTCATACCCCAGCCCCCCCAGCTTTTGCCGTATCACCGCATCCAGCTCCGCGCCCTTCGCCATTTGCTCGCCCAGCTTCTCGGTGAGCTTCTGCATTTTCTCGACAAAAGCTTCGTCATCGCTCTCGACTTCCTCCGCGCCAACATAACGCCCCGGCGTGAGTACATGACCATGTTCAGCAATCTCGGATAGCGGCACGCTGCGGCAGAAGCCGGGTACATCTTGGTATTCGGTGAAAGTGGCGCCGTCTTCGACCTCACCGCGCCAGGCCGCGACGGTTTCGGCGATACGGGTAATGGCGTCGTCGTCCAGCTCCGCCTGCACGCGGGAAATCATCTTAGTCAGTTTGCGGGCGTCGATGAACAGCACTTCGCCCTTGCGTTTCTTCTGCTTGGCCAGGAACCACAGGCAGGCGGGTATTTGAGTGTTGAAGAACAACTGTCCGGGTAGCGCCACCATCACCTCCACCACATCGGCGTCGACCATGGCTGCGCGGATGACGCCTTCGTTGTTCTGGCTGGAAGTCATGGACCCGTTCGCGAGCACAATGCCCGCACGCCCAGTGGACTTCAGGTGATGCAACATATGCTGCAACCAAGCGTAGTTGGCGTTGCCCTTGGGCGGGTCGCCATACTCCCAGCGTGGGTCGCCTTCCAAGCTGCCGTGCCACCAGTCGCTAATATTAAATGGCGGGTTGGCCAGAATGAAATCGGCGCGCAGGTCAGGGTGCTGGTTGCGGGTAAAGGTGTCGGCGGGCTCTTTGCCCAGGTTGAAGTCGATGCCGCGAATCGCCAGATTCATGGCGGCTAGGCGCCAAGTGGTGGGGTTGGATTCCTGGCCGTAGATGGATACGTCGCCTATTTTGCCGCCGTGGGCTTCGATGAACTTTTCCGACTGCACGAACATGCCGCCGGAACCGCAGCAGGGGTCGTAGACTTGGCCTTTGTGCGGGGCCAGCACGGCCACCAGGGTGTTCACGATACTAGCAGGCGTGTAGAACTGACCGCCCTTTTTACCTTCGGCGCTGGCGAACTGGCCCAGGAAGTATTCGTACACCTGGCCCAGAATATCGCGGGCCGTGTTGGCATCGCCACCAAAGCCTATGGTGGAAATCATATCCACCAATTCGCCCAGCTTGCCGTCGGGCAATTGGGCGCGGCCATAGCGTTTGTCCAGGATTCCTTTGAGCTTTGGGTTCTCGGCCTCGATGGTGGTCAGGGCGTCGTCGATGCGCTTGCCAATATCTGGCTGCTTAGCGGCGGCGCGTACGGCTTCCCAGCGGGCTGCTTCCGGCACCCAGAAGATGTTGGCGGCGGTGTAGTAGTCGCGGTCTTCCAATTCGGCGGCCAGGTCTTCCTCGCTGGCATCCGGGTAGTGGTATTCGTCAGTGGAGTCGGCGAAACGTTGCCGCAATTCGACTTGCCGCCCGGCGAAGGTGTCGGAAATGTACTTAAGGAAGATGAGCCCCAATACCAGATGTTTGTATTCGGCGGCATCCATGTTGGCGCGCAGCTTGTCTGCAGCGGCCCACAGGGTTTTCTTGATGTCGTCTACCATTTGCCTTGCATTCTTGATCGCGTAAACATTTGAATCGCACAAAGGTAGCACAATCAGAGCGACGCAAGTAAGTAGACCGACTAAGCACCTCTGCCCGAAACAAAACGGGCTCCAGTTGTATGGCTGGAGCCCGTTTTACATGCTCCGCATTCCTGCGGATTTTTCAGCCAATTGTGAAAACCTACATCATCAAGTATCTATATTCCCCGCCTGCAGCGCATACTTCTCAATGAACGCGCGGCGCGGCTCTACATGGTCGCCCATCAGCGTGGTAAAGACCTCGTCCGCCGCAATGGCGTCTTCAATCTGAACACGCAACAAACGACGCACGCTGGGGTCCATGGTGGTTTCCCACAGCTGGCTGGGGTTCATTTCGCCCAGGCCTTTGTAGCGCTGCTTGGTGACGCTGCGCTCGGCTTCGGCGCGCAAGAACTGTATGGCTTCGCGGAAGTCGTCGATGGATTTTTGCTTGCGCTTGTCGCCTTCGCCGCGGGCAACGAAACCGCCTTCGCCGATTAAACCCTTGAAGGTTTTGCCGGCCTTGGACAGCACGGCGTAGTCGGCGCCCAGCACAAAGACGCGATCAAAAAGCGTAACCCGCACGTTGCCGTGGTGCATGCGCTTTACAACCAGACGCCATGCGGTGTTGTCTTCGTTGGCTTCGGCCTCGACGGTAACGTCGTTCAGTTGCGTGTCTTCAATAGCGGCCTGCAAGGCGGTTGCCGATGCTTGGGCGCTTTGGGCGCTCGAAAGGTCTACCTCGATGCCTTCGGCAAGGGCCGAAAGTGCTTCGGTGTCCATGTGGCGTGAGAGCCGGTTGATGACGGCGTCGGCCATGATGTACTGGCGCGCCAGTTCGCTAAGGGCATCGCCGCTAATGGGCGTGGCGCCTTTGGCGGGAACCAGCTCGGCTTCTTTCAGGGCCACCTGCATCATGAACTGCGCTTCTTCCTGGTCGTCTTTCAGGTAGCGCTCTTCGCGACCGACCTTGACCTTGTACAGCGGCGGCTGGGCAATGTACACGAAGCCGCCGTCAATCAGCTCGGGCATCTGGCGGTACAACAGGGTAAGCAGCAGGGTGCGAATATGCGCGCCGTCAACGTCGGCGTCGGTCATGATGATAATGCGGTGGTACCGCAGCTTTTCAATGTTGAAATCAGGCCCTATGCCGGTACCCAGCGCAGTAATCAGCGTGGTAATGGCCTCGCTGGCAATCAGCCGGTCGAAACGGGCTTTTTCAACGTTAAGCACTTTTCCGCGCAGCGGCAAAATAGCCTGGAACTTGCGGTCGCGGCCTTGCTTGGCCGACCCGCCGGCCGAGTCGCCCTCGACAATGTAAATTTCGCTTTTGGCGGGGTCTTTTTCTTGGCAGTCGGCCAGCTTGCCCGGCAGGCCTGCACCTTCAAGCACGCTTTTGCGGCGTGTCATTTCGCGGGCCTTGCGCGCGGCGTCGCGGGCACGGGCGGCTTCAATAATTTTGTTGCACAGCGCCTTGGCGTCGGTGGGGTTCTCGAGCAGCCAGGTTTCAAGGGTGCGGGCCACGGCTTCTTCAACCGCGGGGCGAACCTCGCTCGAGACCAGTTTGTCTTTGGTCTGGCTGCTGAACTTGGGCTCGGGCACTTTTACCGACAGCACGCAGGCCAGGCCTTCGCGCATGTCGTCGCCGGTGGTGTCGACCTTGGCTTTTTTGGCCAGCTCGTTGTCGGCAATGTACTTGTTAAGTATGCGCGTCATGGCGGCGCGCAAGCCTGTAAGGTGGGTGCCGCCGTCGCGCTGTGGAATGTTGTTGGTAAAGCAAAGTACGGTTTCGGTGTAGCTGTCGTTCCATTGCATGGCCACATCGACGCCCACCGTGGTGTCGCCCACTGTAGATTCGGTGCTGACCGAAAACACGTTGGGGTGCAGCACCGTTTTGGCACGGTTAATGTACTCGACAAACCCTTTGACACCACCCAAAAATGCAAAGTCTTCTTCTTTGCCCTGACGCTCGTCGACCAGGCGAATTTTTACGCCGTTGTTCAGGAACGAAAGCTCGCGCAGGCGCTTGGCCAGGATTTCGTAGTGATACTCAATGTTCTCGAAGATGGTGTCGTCGGCCAGAAAGTGCACACGCGTGCCCTGACGGTCGGCCTGGCCGATAACGGACAGGGGCGCCACGCGCTCGCCCTGGCGAAACTCCATTTCGTGGGTTTGGCCCTTGCGCCAAATAGTCAGCCGCAGCCATTGCGACAAGGCGTTGACGCACGACACGCCCACACCGTGCAAGCCGCCCGACACTTTGTACGAGTTGTGGTCGAACTTGCCGCCGGCGTGCAGCTCGGTCATGACGATTTCTGCAGCGCTGCGGCCGAACTCGTCGTCTTTGTGAATGTCGGTAGGAATACCCCGGCCGTTGTCGGAAACCGAGATGCTGTTGTCAGCGTGTATGGTTACGACGATATCGTCGCAATATCCGGCCAGGGCTTCGTCGATGGCGTTGTCTACCACCTCGAATACCATGTGATGAAGGCCGGTGCCGTCGGAAGTGTCGCCTATATACATGCCCGGACGCTTGCGGACTGCTTCCAGGCCCTTAAGCATCTTGATGGACTCGGCGCCATAGCCTGCTTCATTGGTAATCGTGGTTTGATCTGACATAGCTGAACTTTTGTACCTTGTGTGCGCCGTACGGCGAGCCTTGCGGCGAAGGGCCGGGCGGCAACAGGCCGCCAGCCGAGCGAAGAGCATCGAATAGTTTAGATGCGCATCGGCATGACGACGTATTTGAATTGGTCGTCGTCGGGGGTGGTGATAAGCGCCGAAGCGTTGACGTCGGGCTGAACTGACCACCGGACCATTTCGGTCTTGACGTTTGCGAGCACGTCGAGCAAATAGCTGACGTTGAAACCGACATCCAGCGGCTCGTGGCTGTAGTCGATGTCGATTTCTTCCAGCGCCTCTTCTTGTTCGGCGTTGGTAGAGGTTATTTTAAGCTGGTTGTCGGAAAGCTGGATTCGGACACCCTTGAGCTTGTCGGTGGTAAGAATGGCGGCCCGCTGCAAACT